>DUCU01000012.1:59889-139558 GCA_012959605.1 Dehalococcoidia bacterium
CCCGCATCCACGTGAAACTGGTTGCGGAAGTTGGTGTTGGCACCATCGCCGCTGGCGTGACCAAGGGCCACGCTGACGTTGTGCTTATCAGCGGACATGACGGCGGCACTGGCGCATCGCCGGAGTCGTCGATCAAACACGCTGGACTGCCTTGGGAACTTGGCGTTGCCGAGACCCAACAAGTTTTGGTGGCCAATGGCCTCAGAAGCCGCATTGTGCTCCAAACCGACGGCCAGTTGAAGACCGGACGCGACGCCGCTATTGCGACGCTGCTCGGAGCCGAGGAATTTGGCTTTGCCACCTCAGCATTGGTTGTTAGCGGCTGCATCATGTTGCGGAATTGCCACCTGAACACCTGCTCCGTGGGCATCGCCACCCAAGACCCTGAACTACGTAAAAAGTTTAACGGCAAGCCCGAACACCTAGTCGCCTACTTCACCTTCATCGCTGAAGAGATGCGGGAGATCATGGCTGAATTGGGCTTTCGCACCGTGGCCGAGATGATTGGCCGCACTGACGTTCTCGATTACAAAGAAGCAGAAGGCCACTGGAAAGCAGAAGGTTTGGACTTTGCCCGCTTGCTACACCGTCAGGAGTCTAACGACCCCAACGAGCCGGTTTACTGTGATCGGGAACAGGACCACGGGCTGGATAAGGCCCTGGACCATCAACTAATCGCCCAAGCTCAGGGGGCCATTAACGACAGAAAACCTGTGGAGATTGAACTGCCGATTTACAACTCCAACCGAACCGTAGGCGCAATGCTCAGCGGCAAGGTTGCCAAGCTCTACGGCGAAGACGGGCTCCCCGACAACACTATAAATATTAAATTTACTGGGTCGGCGGGGCAGAGCTTTGGCGCATTCTTGACTCGGGGTACCAGCATCACGTTGCTGGGTGACTCCAATGACTACATGGGCAAGGGTATGTCCGGCGGTCGTATCGTCGTTTGCCCGGATCCTGAAGCCACATTTGTGCCTGAGGAAAACATCATTCTCGGCAACGTTGCAATGTACGGAGCAACCGGTGGCGAGGTGTTCATTAACGGCATTGCTGGCGAACGGTTCTGCGTCCGAAATAGCGGAGTAAAGACCGTGGTAGAAGCTGTGGGAGACCACGGCTGCGAGTATATGACCGGCGGTGTCGCCGTGATACTTGGCGCTACCGGCCGAAACTTTGCCGCTGGCATGAGCGGCGGAATAGCATTTGTTTACGATAAGGATGATGATTTCAACATCTCCTTCAACGACGAAATGGCCGACTTGGAGTCGGTGACGGACCCAGAAGATATCGCAACCCTGAAAGGGCTGATAGAAGACCATAAGAAGTACACCGGCAGCACTCCCGCCGCCGAAATACTGGCCGACTGGGACGCCGCACTGAAACGGTTTAAAAAGATCATGCCGCGAGACTACCGGCGTGTTTTGGAAGAACGACGCAGGAACGGGCAGGGTACAGAGCGGGAGTTGGAAGCAGTCGGTAATGGGTAAACCCACTGGATTTACGGAATCAGGCCGGATTAACCCAGAGCGAAGACCGGCAGCAGAAAGAAAAGGCGACTACCGAGAGTTCTACGAACTCTGGGGTGAAGATCAGGCAAAGGAACAAGGCTCCCGGTGTATGGACTGTTCTGTTCCCTTCTGTCACATGGGTTGCCCGTTGGGCAACGTCATCCCTGAGTTCAATCACCAGGTCTACTTGGGCGATTGGAAAGGCGCTCTGGGTACCCTGCTATCTACCAATAATTTCCCCGAGTTCACCGGGCGAGTATGTCCTGCGCCCTGCGAGGCCAGTTGCGTTCTGAGTATTAACGCTGATCCGGTCACCATTGAATACATCGAAAAAGAGATTGTTGAACACGGGTATGAAAACGGCTGGATCAAGCCTGAGCCGCCCGCCAAGCGCACCGGTAAAAAGGTTGCCGTAGTTGGGTCTGGCCCCTCCGGTTTGGCCGCAGCCCAGCAACTGAACCGCGCCGGACACCTGGTGACGGTCATTGAGCGCGCCGGGTACATCGGCGGTCTGCTGACCCTAGGCATACCAGAATTCAAACTGGAAAAGAATGTCGTGCAACGCCGCGTTGACCTGATGGCTGCTGAAGGCATCGTTTTCCTGACCAACACCAACGTTGGCGTTGATTTCCCTGTTGAAAAATTGCTCGGCGAATTTGACGCCGTCTGTCTAGCCTGTGGCTCAACTGAAGCGAGAGAACTGGATGTTCCCGGTCGGGATCTGGAAGGCGTCCATCTAGCTATGGAATACCTGACCCAGCAAAACCGTGTACTGTCCGGCGAAACGGTTGGCGATAATGAACGCATCGAGGCCGAAGGCAAGCGAGTGGTGATTCTTGGCGGTGGCGATACCGGGGCCGACTGCCTGGGTACTGCTCTGCGTCAGGGTGCCGAAGTTGTGCATCAACTGGAACTACTGGCTGAACCCCCGGAAGAGAGGCCCGGCAACAACCCTTGGCCCCAGTGGCCCCTGGTGCTCCGGTCATCCCCCGCCCACGAAGAGGGCGGCATACGTGAATACTCTATCCTGACCAAGTCCTTCTCCGGAAGCAACGGAAAGCTTGAGAAACTGCACGGTGTGAAGGTGGAATGGCAGGCAGGAGAAAATGGTGGCCGACCATCCATGGTTGAGATCCCCGGCAGCGAGTTTGAGATGGAAACTGAACTGACTCTGCTGGCCATGGGATTCTTGCATCCAGAGGGTGACGGCATGTTGTCTCAGCTCGGTGTGGACCTTGATGGCCGCGGGAACATTGCAATTGACGCCAACCGTATGAGTAGTGTCTCGGGCGTCTTTGCTGCCGGCGATGCTGCTAGAGGGCAGTCGTTGGTGGTCTGGGCCATTGCTGAAGGTCGAGAAACTGCTCGGTCGATTGACTTGTTCCTCATGGGCAAGACTACTCTCCCCCATTCACTACCGGAAAACGGCTAGGCCAATTCTTCCCTATGTCTCGCCCATGGGTTGAGAGCTTAACGGGGAATAATTAGTTACTTGAGGCGAATAGCGGGAATACGTCGCTGAACTTTCCGACGTTTACTATCACCCGAACCCTCAGAAGTTCCCCCTCTTGACGCACACCCAGGTCTTCAAACTCGTGGGTCTGCCTTGCCCTCTCCAAGAGATCAGATGTTAACTGCAATGCTGCTGTGGCAATCGCTGGAGCTGGGAATTTAATCACCGCATGGAAAACCGCCAAATCTCCTGGCAAAATGCCTGCGCTCACCACGACATTGCTGCAACCGAGATCCGCCTGAAGCTCTGCGAACAGAGGGAACGACGCGCATTTGGTAATAACCCCAGCGGCGAAACCTGAAGGCACCGTGTTTAATAACTCGGTAAGACCGGGCGAGTTGACCAAGGAGTCAGCACGGCCGTCAAATGCGTCGAGAGAGGTTTCTGCCAGCGCCTTAGCGTCCTCTACGGTCAGGCCTCGACCTGAGGCCGCTACTCCAACGCCCTTGTCTGCTGTGGCCATCGCCACAACCGTCCCAAGGATGTCGATGCCCCATACGTTGTGACCTTCATAGGTCGTTGGGCCATCGCCGCCCAAATCGAAGCCAAAGCCGCCGGCCACTTTGAGCATGTCCCCAATCGGAAACGTGCTTTGGAACGGAGTCAGCAGGGTTTCGGTTTCAAAATCTGCGGAGACTGCGATGGTGTTTACCAGTCCGGTGGCAATGGACGGCAGAGCCACTTCAATGCCCAGCACCTCGAGTGAGGCAAGGTTCGCCAAATTATCGTTTTCCCGCACAAATTCCACATCCAAATAGACTGCAGAACCGAAATTATCCGGTAGCAGGGACAGTAGGCTGCTTAGTTGCGCCAAGCGTTCAGGGTCCGGTGCTGGGATTTCAGCATTGGCGAAGTCTTGATAGGGTATTGGAGTTTCTGTGGGGACCACGATCGGACCAACAGCAGCGCTAGTGGCTGGTGATGTGGTCTCGGTGGTACAGGCGGCCAAGAGACCGACCACCATAACGGTCATGATTACGGCCTTGATGGCGTGTCGGTTTATGTAATGCATGATGGTCGTATATGAAAAAATCTAACTCTGAGTGGTCACAGCCTGCTTTAGATTAACGTGGGACAAGTACTCTTTCATGTCCAACACCTGCACCGCATTGGTAGTGCCAGACACTCCAGGCAGGAAACCATGGACAATCGTGACCACATCATCCTCTGAGATGGTCTTTCCTTCCAGACCTGATTTAATGACCGATGCTACAAGACCGGCAACGTCTTGTTGCGGTGGGATCACACCTCCGGGGCGAATACCCCAACCCATGGCGAGCTTCTGAAGAATGGCCGGGTCATGGGAAAATGCCAGTATGTCAGCGCTGGGCCGGAACCGGGACAGTTCCAGCGCTGCCCGTCCGGTGCTGGTGACCACAACCGGCTTGGAATCCAGAGTCTGGACCAGTCTTGCGGCCGCGGATGTGATTGCTTGGGTCCGGTCGTTGGAATCCAAATCGCTGAAATATGAATAGATCTTTTCAGTCTCAACAATGGTGGCGTCAAAAATCTTCAGGGCTTCCAGCGGGTGCTGGCCCATGGCCGTCTCATCTGAAAGCATCACCGCATCGCAGCGGTCAAGCACAGCGTTGGTAACGTCGGACACCTCTGCTCTAGTCGGCGCCGGGGCAACGACCATTGACCAAAGCATCTGCGTGGCGATTACAGAAACCTTTCCGGCCTCATTGGACTTGGCCACCAGCTGCTTCTGGACCACCGGAACCCGTTCCATGGGAATCTCAACGCCCAGGTCCCCCCGGGCCACCATGATTCCGTCCACCTCAGGGAGGATGCTATCGATGTTATCGACGCCTTCTCCCCGCTCCAGTTTGGCCATGACCAGCGCCTTGCTGCCGGCGGCGTTCAGTTCTTTTCTGGCGTCAATAATGTCCTGGGCGGTGCGTACGAATGACAGACCGACCCAGTCAACTCCGTGCTCGACGCCGAATTTAAGGGCGATTTTGTCGTCTTCTGTGAGAATCGGCTCATCTATGGGTACGCCTGGGAGGTTCACGCCCTTATACGAAGAGACAACCCCGGAAGACTGGGCGGTGGCAACAACCCTGGAAGGACTGGCCTCCGTGACCAGTAGCCGGACGGTGCCATCAGCGATAAATATACTGTGTCCAGGAGCGATGTTTTTAAAAGCGCCAGGTTGGGGGAACGGCAACACACCAGGTTCGTCCGTCGTATTTTCTGGGACCAACGCAACTACGTCGCCTGGGTTCACCAAGATAGGCTCTTTGATGGTTCCCAGTCGTAGTTTGATACCGCCTAAGTCTTGAAGAATGGCGACCGGGCGATTGTATTTCTTGGAAATCTTCCTGATGTTGGAAATGACTTCTGCGTGTTCAGCCAAGGTTCCGTGGGAGAAATTGAGCCGGGCGCAGTCAATTCCACGCTTGATGAGTTCATCCAACATTTCGGGGTCTCTGGTGGAGGGGCCAATGGTGACTATAATCTTCGTTTTACGCATGGTTTCTGCCTCGCTGCAATCAGCTGAGAAGATATTCAAGCATTTGGCTCGAAACACGTTGTGGAGTTTGGGCTAGATAAATAAAAACGCCCAAACTGCTATTGGACAAAGTTAACTAATTTGCCTAATCAAAATATAACAGACCGGTGATTATTCTACGAACCTAGGTTAATCAGAGATTCATAGAAAAAGCGCCCAGATCAATCGGGACGCTTTTTCGTTCTACCAATGTTGGAGGCTGCTAGTTAATCATTTGATGCTAGCTTCGATTATTCTTTAGGTGTTCTTTATTTATTCCTCTGGGCATCGAACCGATCTGTGGCGGCCTTGATGCCAACATAGCGGTTTGCCTGGAGCGACTCGCGGCGTTCGGCGGTCCAGTCGTTGGATATCTTGATGCCGGCCACACTGCCCTGGAAGTGGGGCATCACGTAACGGGCCAAAAGCTCATAGCTGCGGTGGATTTTATCCCTGGGCGCCCAGTCCTCAACCCGCATCATGAACTTGCCGAAGCCACCGGTCATCTCTTGGAGCCGTTCGATACTGGCGATGCAGTCGTCGGGAGTTCCAACAATCCATTGGTTCTTCTCGACCATAAAGTCCACGATCTGGTCACGGGGTACGTCGGGCACCGGGTTCCCTAGCGTCTGACCAAAGTATTCCGTGACGATGTTGCCTGCTCCTTCACGAATGTCTTTGAAGGCCTGCTCTTTGCTGTCGGCCAGGTGCATGCCCATGACGATGCCCCAGTCTTCCCGGTGCATCGTCTTGCCGTGCTCGGCGGCGGTCTCTTCTGCGATGGTCCAGAGCTCAGCGAGGGATGTTTTGCGGATGGTGTCTCTCGGCACGCTCAACGAAAGTATGGACGCGCCATGTTTACCGGCCAGGGTCACTCCAGCAGGCGACTCAACTGATGCCACGGCTACCGGGACAATTGGGTCCTGGTAGGGGCGCAGCTGCAGAACAGCGTCGTTCATCTCAAACCAGTCGGTCTTGACTGTGTAGGGCTCCGGACTGGACATGAGCCGCATGATGGCGTCCAAAGACTCTTCCATCATTGCTCGTTGTCGCTCCGGCTTGATACCCAGCATGATGGCGTCTGACGCCAATGCGCCAGGACCGCAGCCTAGTATCACGCGGCCTCTGGTCAAATGGTCCAGTTGGACCATGCGGTTGGCCACCATGAATGGGTGATGATAAGGAAGGCTGGTTACGCCGGTGCCCAGCCTAATGTGGCGGGTCCGTTCAGCGGCAGTGGCCAGGAATAGTTCGGGCGACGCAATGGTCTCCCATCCTGCGCTGTGGTGTTCACCGATATAGGCTTCATCAAAGCCCAGGACATCCAGCCATTGTAGAAGCTCTAGATCCCTTTCCAATGCCAGGGTGGGGTTTTCCCCCACTCGGTGGAAGGGAGCCATGAAGACGCCAAATTTCATGCGATTGGGGCGAGTCATGCTTACATCCTCCGTCTGTGTTTTCGGGCTGTGTTTCAGGGTGTATTCCAGAATGTCTTTTAGGCATTTGGAACGGTGCGGGTCGGTAAGGGCGACTCATTCGTGGATGTTCTCAGGCGGACTGAATCGGGCAAGCTTACGACCGAGGACATTCTAGCACGCAGCCTGATGCGCCAGAGGATAGTGAGTATTAGTTCGGGTAATCAGCGGGGTCCAGGCAGGTAAATATCGTAATCGAAAACTAAGAGCCTACGACGGTGCTGCGGCGTTCCATAAGTAGTGTGTCGCGCCACTGGCCGTTGAGCGAGCCAATCCGTTCTCGGGTGCCAACGGAGCGGAACCCGCAGGACGAGTGGATGGCAATACTGGCCTCATTCTCCACAAAGATCATGGCTTGCAGGGTCCAAATACCGGCCGATTCTGAGGTCGTAACCAAGGCGCTGAGCAGGAGCTTGCCAACGCCGTTACCCCGTGATTGTTCGGAGACGTAGACGCTGACTTCAGCCACGCCGGAGTAGGCAGACCGAGTGGAAACGGGGCTCAAAGCGGCCCAGCCGACCACTTCATCGCCATCTCTGGCCACCAGTCTGCAGTCTGGCCGGTGGTCGCCATTCCAGCGTCCCCAATCAGGGGTGTGGGTATCCACCGTAGCGTTTCCGGTGGCAATGCCATCCTGGTAAATGCCTTTGACCGCCTCCCAGTCACCCACACCCATGCTTCCGATAATGCACTTTGCGATTTTCATACTGGGCCAGTGTCCGTTTTCATCTCTGGGCTGTGGTTCCGCTGATTCCAATACGGCCACGGAGGTAGATAAATACTCGAGAAAATTTCTTAAGAGCGTATATTGTAGGATTACGACGCCAAGGTGTAAACCGGCGTGTCCAGGCAAGCATGAATAACAGGCCCTCCAATGTGACACAGTCAGAGCAAACGTGGTATCTTTGCATCCACAAATCCCCGTTGTGGGATTGCCAAATTCAAACCGACAGGAGGGGTTGCGAGATGCCCAAGATTAAGCACATCGCCATTGCCACTCAGGACGCGGCGAAGACCGCCACTTTCTATAAAGAAGTTTTTGGACTGCGCGAGATTGCACAGTTGGAAAGCGCCAACGCCAATGGTTATTTCCTCAGTGACGGCAACGTCAACATGGCCATTCTGGACTTTCAAAATGACGCAGTAGCCGGAGTCCGTGGCAAAGAATACAGCGGTATTCACCATATCGGATTCGAGGTCGAAGACTTGGAAGACGTGGAAGCCAAGTTGGCTGCCGCCGGATCTGCTCCCATGGACGAGGTCAACAAGGCCTTGGGCGTAGGCATGGGCGGACCCCGTAACGCCAACGTTGAGATTAAGTACACTGGCCCCAACGGCGAGATGATTGACGTCTCTGCCCACGGCTGGGTCGGAACACGCGGCTTCGATTAACCCAAGGTTAATCCTAAAAATGAAAAAGCCCGGTTCTTATAAGAACCGGGCTTTTTCATTTTTAGATATTCCAGATATTAGGCAGGTTTGAAGGCGAGAGACGGAGCTTCTTCGTCTAGATTGTCCGAATCAAGGACCAGGGCCATCCCGGTCTCGATGCCCTGGGGGTTGGTGCCGTCAACGCCGTTAATCATAGCGCTGATGCGCGGCCCCTCTTCAAGTGTGACTATTCCCGTGCAATAGGGTTTGTTCCGCCCGTATCCCTTGGCCGACATGGCTACAGGGACAATGGATATGCAGGTGAAGGTGCTGAGCTTGGCCTTGCCACTGAATTGATGCCATTCCATGTTGAACCGGTGACACTCCGGACACATGGGCCGGGGCTCCGGGGACAGGTGCCCACAGTCTTGGCACTTTACGCCAATCAGTTTCTTCTCTTCTTTAAGCTTGGTGTAGAAGGTGGTGGAAGTGAATTCGCTGGCCATGCTTACGACTCCCGACGCAGTACGTTGACCACGCAAGTGCCGCCGGTGCCGCCCACGTTATGGGTGATACCTACGGTTGGGTTATCTTTCTTGACCTGGCGCTCTCCAGCCTCTCCCCTTAGTTGGTGGTAGATTTCAATGACCTGACCAACGCCAGATGCGCCTACTGGGTGCCCTTTGGCCTTCAGCCCGCCTGACGTGTTGATAGGGTGGTCGCCGTCCAGTGCCGTGCGACCTTCGTCCACCGCGCGGGGGCCTTCGCCCGGTCCGAAGAATCCCAGGTCTTCTGTGGCTACGATCTCAGCGATGGTGAAGCAGTCGTGGACCTCTGCTAAATCAACATCGGCAATTGTGATGCCGGCCATGTCGTAAGCTTGCTGGGAAGCGGCCTTGGCAGCTGAAAGCGATGTGAGTTCTTCCGAGTCATGGAGCGGTTTGCCAGTGGCCTGGCCGATTCCGGCAATGCTGATGGGAGTGTCGGTGAAGTTGTGTGCAATCTCATCAGAAACCAGTAGCACGCAGGATGCGCCATCGGTGATCGGTGCGCAGTCGTACAAACGCAGAGGCCAGGCGATCCAGGGGTTGGCTCGCTCGTCGTTCAAGAAATCTATCTCTGTCTTGTAATCGGGAACTTCCTGTCCCCGTTCTTGGGCCCGCGTGATTCGTCGCTCCATCATGGTGGTCATGGTCTGCTGGAACTGGGCCTTGGGGTTTAGGGCTCCGTTAGCGTGGTTCTTAATCGCCACCTTGAGCAGGTGATCAAGATTAGTTTCGTAGCGATCCATGTGGGCTTTGGCGATGGCGCCGAAGATACCGGGGAAGGTTAATCCTGCCGGGACCTCATAGAGACCGTCCGCTGCTGAGGCCAGAACGTCGGTTACGCCGTCAGTTGGCAGGTTGGTCATCTTCTCCATGCCGCCCACCAAAACAACGTCGTACATGCCGCTGGCGATGGCCATGACGCCCTCCCTGAGGGCGCTGCCACTGCTTGCGCAGGCGTTTTCTATCCTAGTAATGGGTATGGGGGTGATGCCCAGCCAGTCGGCCACTATGGGCGCCGTGTGGCCCTGATGCTCAAACAGGTCGGAGGAGTAGTTGCCCACGTAGGCGCACTCAATGTCATGGATGTCGAAGCCTCGGTCAATGCTTTCGACCATGTCCTGGAAGGCCTCAACAAATAGGTCGCGGCTATCCTTGCCGGGGAATGCCCCAAATTGGGATAGGCCTGCGCCTACTACCGAGACCGGGCGTCCCAATTTTCTTTTCTTGAAATTCGTGGCCATTTGACTCTCCTGCATGTTATATCACGAAAATTAAACACCGGCGATTTTATGTATCGCCGGTGTTTAATAATACCAAAGAAGACGGAGCCTGGTTGCCTACCTAAGATTCTGCTAAGAAGGCCGGTCGATTCGCTCTTGTTCTCTTTCTGCCGCTTTGTGCCTGAGAGGCCTTCCTTTTTCTGGGTGTGGGTCTTTGATTACCCCGTACGATTCAAGGGCTTCGTGGTCTTCTGGTAAATATTCAGTTATGGGGAACCCTTCCTCATTAACGAACAGCATTCAATGGCAGTATTTGTAAATCTGCATGTCATCGCAGGCGCAGATCCAAGTGCGGTGCTTTATTTCTTCATTCTTGTCCGGGTAGAAACGACACGGACATAGCGGCCGTCCAATGTCGTCGATATTCTGTGCTAGACCAAGGATGACTTGCTCAGTTACACCTTCGACCGGTGAAACGTAGGTGCCCGATTTTTCGGTGTATTTTTCAACGAAGACCCGCATTCGTTCGGTTGCTTTCTCGCTTGGCTTTTTTACCATTTGACTATCTCTTCCGGCAATGGCGCCGTTAATTTTATTAAGTGGCGTTCCTCAATTTTTGGTTAATCAATGAACTACATTTTACGATACAGTTTGAAATCTAAAAAGTACTTTCCTAATTTTAGCTGATTAACTATCCTACCGTTTTTACTTTCCCAGTACGATGCCCTCGCACATCTGCACTCCCAGCATCACTTCAGCGATCAACGCAGTTTCCCAGGTGGTGTGAAAATCCCGCACACCGATGCCCACCGGTATGGCTGTGATTCCCTTTTCAATGAATACGTTGGCGTCGGAACCACCGCCGGTGGATTCCAAGATCATTTCTAACCCCATGCCCGCCAAAGCCTTGCCGATAATCGCCACGGCACTGCTCTTGGGGTCGATGTTGTAGGCCTGGTATGAGTTGGTGATGTCTAGATTAATCGAAGCCTCCGGGTACATGGAAGCAACCTCGTCAAACACTCCTTGGAACTTGCGTTCCATGTCGGCCAATTTTTCGTTGCTTAGACTACGGAACTCCCCGTCAAGAAAGGCCTGCTCCGGGATGATGTTGCGCTTTAGTCCGCCTTCCATGCGCCCAATATTAGCTGTGGTCTCCTCATCGATGCGGCCCAAAGGCAAACGACTCAAGATATCTGATGCAATAAGTAGCGCGGAGATTCCTTTCTCTGGTTCTAGGCCGGCATGTGCGGCGCGACCGGTGATGTAGGCGGTAACCACATTCTGGGATGGGGCTGAGAGAATGATCCGATTCGGCGGGCCTTCGCCGTCGAAGACGATGCCCTTTTTTGCGGCGACCATACTGAAGTCCAAGTTGTGGGCCCCAACCAGGCCACCCTCTTCGTGACGAGTAAAAATTACCTCGATGGCGCGGTTGGCGCGGTTGGTCGCCAATGCCGACTCAAGGCCCTCAAGGACGATGGCAACTCCGGCTTTGCAGTCGCCGCCCAGGATGGTGGTGCCGTCAGACCGCAAAACGCCACCGTCAATCACTGGTTTGATGCCCCTGCCCGGCTCGACAGTGTCCAAGTGGGCCGAGAGCATGATTGGTTCGCCCTCTCCGTCTAGTTTGGCAATCACATTTTTGTAGGCGTCGTGGGACACTTTTAGTCCAAGAGATTCCAGCCGAGAACTGACCTCAGCGTCCATGGCGTCTTCTTCACCGCTGGGACTGTCAATCTTGATTAGTTCCATTAACGTTTTTACCAGTCGTTCTTCATCTGCCAAACTATTTCTCCGAGTCTTTTTGGGACTGAATCTGAGTTATGGGTTAAGGGAGGGCGGCCACGGCTTTGATCTCAACCAGGAAAACCGGCCAACTACGTAGGTGGTGAACTCGACAACGTTGCTGAAATCTGCACCGGCTCCGGATAATACGTGACCCAAGTTCTGCAAAGCCTGTCGGGTCTGGGCTGCGGCATCGTTCTTGCCCACCAAGGTTCCATCAGCGTCCACGATCACCTGGTCGGCCAGATAGACCAACTTCCCAGGTCTTACGCTCATCCCCAAGGAATAGGCACCAACGTTTGGGCGCTTGGGCCCTGGTGATAACGGGCCGTTCGATATCTGCCATGGTGTCCCTCCAGAATCCCCGGCTAGTTTATTATCGGCCAATTATAGGGTGCGGCGAGCTTGAACCGCTACCACCAATTACCGCGTGCTATACTCGGCGCCATGGCAGCAGAGACACCAAGACCCAAGGTTGGCGTAGGCGTGATTTTCGTGCGTAATGACATGGTATTTCTGGCCAAAAGACACGGTGCCCACGGCGAAGACACCTGGGCCTCTGCCGGCGGTCATCTGGAGAACGGCGAGACCCTGGAAGAATGCGGACGACGCGAGTCCATGGAAGAGCTGGGGCTGGCGGTTGGGGATTTACGTTATCTCTGTGTTAGCAACATAATCGCCTACGACAAACACTACGTGGATATTGAGTTTGTCGGCGACATAGGCGATCAGGAACCAAGGCTCATGGAACCGGATGCGTTTATCGATAGCGGATGGTTTCCCTTTAATAACCTTCCTGAGCCGCTGTTCCACGCCATGCGCTACGCCCTGG
The DNA here is from genome assembly GCA_012959605.1 of Dehalococcoidia bacterium. Taxonomy (GTDB): domain Bacteria; phylum Chloroflexota; class Dehalococcoidia; order Lucifugimonadales; family UBA3495; genus UBA9611. The sequence continues at coordinate 72,642 of DUCU01000012.1, forward strand.
ATAGCTACCGCACCGGGCAGCAATATTTTCCCGGTGATTAGTTAATCAATAAACAAATCGCAGAACATGGAGTTTGGTATGGCAGCGAAAAAAGGAAACGGCCTGCTGATGATCTACAGCGATGTGCCGGCCGAGCATGAAGAAGAGTACAACCGTTGGTACAACGAGGAGCACATCCCTGAGCGATTGTCCATTCCCGGTGTGCTGAACGCGGCACGGTATGAAGCAGTGCAGGGCGGCCCCCGGTATCTGGCTTCCTACGAGTTGGAGTCGGCCGACACCTGGCATTCGGATGCTTGGCAAAAATGGCTGAAGGAACCCACGGAATGGTCCAAGAAAATGTCTCCCAGAACCATTGGGACGGCATATATCAGAAACCTCTACACTCGCATCTACCCAGACAATGTGTCCGAGGACACGGCCAACGCCGATATGGCGCCGGTGGTCCTGGTGGGGCGGATGTCGGTTCCGGAAGATATCGACGAGAAATTTAACAAGGCCTATAACACCGAGCGTCTACCGGAAGCCCTAAAGATTCCTGGCTACATCCGGGCCCGGCGGTTCGAGTGCGTTATGGGCGCTCCCAAGTACAGCACGGTCCACGAAATGGAGTCCATGGACGTGGTCAACGGAGAGGGATGGAAGGCCTGGAGCCCCATGGTCACTCCCGTGTGGAATACCGAAATCAGACCCCATATGGTCCATGAAGAGGGTTCACCTGGGGTTTATCAGCGGGTATTCCCAAAATAAACATAAACTAGACTCAATTTTGAGCAGGTTTGAAGAGCGCTGTCTGATGAATGTCAGTCGACGCTCTTTTTAATGCACTGATAGCGATTAATTATCTCGAAATCGTTAATAAATAAGACTATTTATTGCATATCGGGCTATTTTTAACTGGTTGAGGCCGTAATCGCTTTCTAGCAAAATAACCCCTTAGGCACGGTATTTATGGAGACTGGTTCTTTGGGTATCCACATGACATAAAATAGACCGTTTTTAGGCCTGTTTTTGAGGCTAAATAGCCTTAAATCTGGTATAATAGATACAGTTGGAAAGGCTCGGTACCCTGCCGTTTTTAACTCCCCTTTTCACGTGTAATTGTTTCTTTGATTGTCCAACGAATTCCTAGGGTGAAATAACAACATGACGCAAACCCCAACAAGCGACTATACAGCCAAAGATATTCAGGTCCTAGAGGGCCTGGAGGCAGTGCGAGTCCGGCCCGGTATGTACATCGGAAGTACCGATCAGCGCGGCCTGCACCACCTTATCTACGAAATTCTAGACAACGCAGTTGACGAAGCCATGGCCGGATTCTGCGAGCGGGTGGAGATTTCCATATCCGAGGACGGTTGGATCAAAGTGGTCGACAACGGCCGCGGTATCCCCATCGACAAACACCCTAAGACTGGGAAGAGTGCCCTGGAAACGGTGATGACCACCCTGCACGCCGGTGGAAAGTTCAGCGGCGGCGCCTACAAGGTGACCGGTGGCCTGCATGGTGTGGGTGGATCCGTGGTGAATGCCCTTTCAGTAGACCTTCGAGCTGAGGTCCGCCGCCAGGGTTATATGTACTATCAGGATTACGAGCGTGGTAAGCCGAGCACTGGCCTGATTAAAGGCGACAAGACCACAGAAACTGGCACCACGATCTTGTTCAAACCCGACCAGCAGATTTTCCCGATAATCGAATACGACTTTGACATGCTGGTTTCCCACTTCAAGGAAATCGCTTACCTGAACAAGGGTTTGGAAATCGCATTCACCAGCCATCTGCATTCGGATAAGCGCAAGGGCGATATCCAACGGACTTACTTCTTTGACGGCGGCATCGCCAACTTGGTACGTAACGTCAACAGAAACCGGAAGACCGTTCAGTCCAGCCCCTTCTATTACGAAAAGGTGCAGGATGATATCTCCGTGGAAGTAGCCGTTCAATATAACGACACTTACTCAGAGATTGTTTATTCCTTCGCCAACTGTATCAACACCCAAGAGGGCGGCACCCACATGACCGGGTTTCGTACTGCCCTGACGCGGGTGATCAACGATTTCGCCCGTAAACAGGGGTACATCAAAGAAGACCAATCCAACCTGACGGGTGAAGATGTCCGTGAGGGTTTGGCAGCTGTGATAAGCGTCAAGCTGACCGATCCCCAGTTTGAAGGTCAGACCAAGACCAAGTTGGGAAATGCTGAAGTCCGCGGCACCGTGGACTCGGTGGTCAGTGAGGGCCTGCAAAGGTACCTCGAAGAGAATCCCACCGACAGCAAACGTGTCGTGGAAAAATGCCTGACTTCTCAGAAGGCCAGGGAAGCCGCCAAGCGCGCCCGAGACCTCGTTATTCGCAAGAACGCCTTGGACGGTTCGTCCTTGCCGGGTAAATTGGCCGACTGCGCGGAGCGTGACCCGGCCAAGTCTGAGCTCTACATTGTTGAGGGTGAATCTGCCGGTGGGTCGGCCAAGATGGGTCGAGACCGACACTTTCAGGCGATCCTGCCGCTCAAGGGCAAGATTCTGAATGTTGAGCGAGTTCTCCAGCAACCGGACAAGATTCTAGGCCATGAAGAAATCCGGGCGATGGTTGCGGCTCTAGGCGCAGGTGAAGGGGAAGAATTCGACGCGTCAAAAATTCGCTACCACAAGATCATCATCATGACAGATGCTGATGTGGACGGCTCCCATATTCGGACGCTGATCCTCACTTTCCTGTATCGCCGGATGCTTCCCCTGATCGAACAGGGTTATTTGTATATCGCCCAGCCGCCGCTGTACCGAATACAGACCGGCAGAAAGGTCGATTACACATACACTGAAGAAGGGAAAGATGAGTACCTGGCCAACCTGACTAGTAGTAGGACTCCGCAGATTCAGCGTTATAAGGGTTTGGGCGAAATGAACCCTGACCAACTGTGGGAGACCACCATGAACCCGGAGACCCGGCAGATGCTGGAGGTGACCATCGACAACGCCGTTGAGGTGGACGATGTCTTCACCACGTTGATGGGCGAGACGGTTGCGCCCCGCAAAAGCTTCATCCAAGCCCACGCGCGCAGCGTTCAAAACCTGGACGTTTAATCCAGATATACAGACCAAAGGCTAGTGATAAACCCACCGGCCTTTGGAAACTGGCCTAACTTGGTTTATAATAGGTGCGACGGCTTTTTTAAGTCGGGTTCGCGCCTATTATTACGGTTGGACCCGGAAAGCATGACATAATATAGACGTTCGATCGGCCGATTACGCGCCGGAGCAGAGATCGCAGGAGGAGCAAGTTGCCCGCAAAGAAGGCTGGTCGCCAGCAGATAAAGAGAGCCGTACGTACCAGAGGAGACCGCACCGAAACCAGGTCAGCAATGGCTAACGCCTTGCGTTCCGTGGAAGCTGGTGACGTAGCAGAAGCTGAGATTGCCGTGAAAACGGCGTTGATTACGCTGGACCGAGCTGTTCAAAAAGGCATCTTGCACAAGAACAACGTGAACCGACGCAAGTCACGCATGGCAGCCAATCTTAATAAGATGAAGGCCGCTGTCGCCTCCGCTTAGACCAAACACCCAGTCGAGAATCTAAATCCTTCCTTGTTAAAACAAGGAAGGATTTTTTTTGTGGTATACACTCGGACCCTAATCAATCCTGGTATATCGTGACAGGGAATCGTTGACACGTGGCGGAGCCTTTGCTAGCCTGTTTTCAGAACATTTGTTTCTTATGTAAAGCATCTCGATTAGAACCCAAGCACTGGTTTCCAAGTCGGCTCGATCTAAAAGGACTATATGGTAAGCAGAAAAAAAATGCCGCCCCGCAGACAACGAATCCTTGGATTCCTTCAGGAGTTTTACCTGGAGAACGGCATCCCGCCCACGGTGCGCGACATCCAGAAAGCCTGTGATATCAGCTCAACTTCCGTTGTGGACTACAACTTGGACAAACTGGAGCAAGCTGGGTACATTAACCGCCGCCCTGATGTTGCCCGTGGGATCAAGATATTGGACCAAGACGGTCAGCCGGTTTCCAACGCCCCCAGGGTTCAAATCGTCGGAGCCATCGCTGCCGGTATACCGATTCCTGCTTGGAGTACAGAGGCGTCCGAGTCCAGCCAGGAATTCGACACTGTTGAAGTGGCGCCGGAGCTACAGCGTCAGCACGGCACGTTATTTGCCTTGAGAGTAAAAGGCACGTCAATGATCGACGCGCTGATCGACGACGGTGACGTTGTCATCATCAAGCCGTCCAATACTGTGAATAATGGCGAGACGGTGGTTGCGTGGTTGAAAGAAGAGGAAGAGACCACACTGAAGAAGTTTTACGCTGAGGGCAGCCAGGTCCGTCTACAACCGGCCAACAGCACCATGGATCCAATCTATTGCGCTGCCGACAACGTGGAAGTTCGCGGAAAAGTCGTCTCGGTAATCCGCCAACTGGGTAAAAACCTCTAGCTCTTAAAAACTTAAAAGGCCCGGCCATTGGCGGGGCCTTTTTGTTTGGCCGGAGAGCTACCAGGATTACAATTACTTAGCGTCGGCTGTTGCTCAGAGCGCCATAGGTGGCAACGCAGAAGGGAACACAGTAAGTGAGAGGGACTTTCCAATAAAGGGCGCTGTTCCAGCTTCCTGAGAAGAGTACATCGCCCTGATTCAGCAGGGTTAGGGCGGACCCGACTACTAATGCGATGATAAACGACCTTCGCAGCATGGGCCGATGCTTTATGGCACACCGAGTGCATTTAACGGTTGGACCTTGGTCTGTGGCTCCTTCGGGGACCGGTTTCTTAAAGGCGTAAGACCGACCCTTGCCGGCTGGCCTCCCGCATTGGTCGCAAAAGGTGTGTTGGGTGGCGCCCCCAGCGTTGATAGCCAGCGCATCTGCCATTGGTATGTCTCCGGAGGTTAGAAAGGCCCGTCTCATAATCAGACACCGTGCCTGAATGACGCAATTGTAGGCGTCTATGAAAAACGTGTCAACGAGATTTTCGCTATCTAAGACCGTCACGGGCATTGGAAATTCTTGTTAATGCTTCGGTCGGTATCTATACTTAGCCAAGCTCGGCGGTGTCCGTTAGGTGGTACCCGCCCGGTAGTCACCTGGACCTTTTTTAAGACTTGGAGCCGACAGATGTACGATTTCCACACCCATACTTTCCTCAGTGACGGCGTATTGTCACCAATTGAACTGATACGCCGGGCCTACGTGCGCGGCTACCGAGCTATGGCAGTTACCGACCATGTGGGTCTGGGAAATGTGGAGTTCGTGCTGAAGACGCTGATTATTGATTGTGCCCAGGCGACCAAGCGTTGGGACATCTTGGTTCTGCCTGGTGTGGAGATCACCCACGTGCCCAAGGACGACATCGATTTGGTAGCGCGGACGGCCAAGGAGATGGGCGCCAAGTTGGTTGCGGTGCACGGTGAGACTCCTGTAGAACCAGTGGAACCGGGCACCAACGAGGCCGCGTTGCGTTCTGATTACGTGGACGTGCTGGCACACCCAGGATTGATTACCTATGAAGAAGCCCGATGGGCTGCAGAAAAGGGCATCTATCTCGAGGTGTCAGCCCGCAAAGGGCACAGCTTGGCCAATGGCCACGTGGTGAAGACAGCTCGCGAGGCTGGGGCAATCACAGTGCTGGACTCAGACGCTCACGAGCCCGATGATCTACTGACCCCGGATATTAGACACAAAATAGCTAAGGGAGCTGGTCTTAACGACGATGAAATTCACGCGTTGCTAGAGACGAACCCGCAAAAGCTGCTGGCGAAGCTGGGATTCCCGATTATTCTGTAGGGAACAACCCCGGCGAATCCTAAGACTTGCCGATCCGGAACACCTTGGTACCACACTCAGGGCAAAGACCCTGGGTGGCAGGACGGCCGTTCTTTAGTGTGACCTGACGAGGACCAGAGATCTCCCGTTTGTTTCGGCACTTAAAGCAATAGGCTTCCATATTATTTACCCCCAATGTCTAGGTCAGATTATTGTGTCAAAGTGCGTTATTCCGAAGGCCAATCTGTATTTGGGTTTACGTAACGCCATTAACTATACAATTTGAGCTTAAATTGTCAAGAAATTCGCGTTATATGTTAGCGAATTGATAACGCTATATTGACAATATCGTCATATATCGCCGCAACATACAGCTGGGCAGAGGAAATAAGCATTTACCCCGAGTTGGTTGAGAGAGACTAGACGGAGGTCGGAGCGTAGGGGGAAGGAAAGCCAGCTTGAAAGACCTTTGCGGGATGCCAGGAGTTTGTTGGCTTGTCGAACCGGACCAATGCCAAGAAAACGCCGTCCAAGTTGTAGGCTCGACATTCTTCCATATACCCGGTATCGAGTTCTGGCTGACCCAGCGTGATCGACTGGCCGTGGAGCAGGTGATCTTCAGCGTTTTGGTTTAGCGTGATGCTCTTGAGGTTTCTCAACACCCGGTCAACGGGATAGAGGTACTGTTGCCATCCGTCTGGGCTGTTGGCTGCTTCCTCAATTTGCTCCAGGGTGACGCCTTCTTCGGCCGGAAACCCGCCACAGAGAAGACGGACCAGGTCGGCCACATGGCCGCCGCACCCAAGGGCTTCGCCAACGTCGTGGGCCAGGGAACGTATGTAAGTACCCTGCCCGCATTCCACGTCCAAGACCAGTTTTGGGGTTTCGAACTCGATGATCCGGATATCGTGGATCTCCACCGGACGGGATTTTCGTTCCACTTCAATTCCGGCGCGGGCTAGTTTGTAGAGTCGTTGGCCATCGACTTTGATGGCACTGTACATGGGGGGTGTCTGCTGAACCACTCCGATCCAAGGACGTAGGCTATCTTCGACTGCCTCTCTGGTGATCCCCTCTGCATCTCCGGTTTTCACAACCTCGCCTTCTGCGTCGTAGGTTGTGGTAGCGACGCCTAGGGTAATCTCCACTCGGTAAAGCTTCTTGCCGCCAACAACGTTTTCCATGAGGCGGGTGGCCTGGCCAAATGCCACGGGGAGTACGCCGCGCGCTAGCGGGTCCATGGTGCCGCAGTGGCCGACTTTTTGGCGTTGTCCGGTGATGCGCTTGATCTGGCGCAGGGCGTCCATGGAGGTGATACCGGGAGGTTTGAACAGGTTGACGAAGCCGTTGACCACGGGTGGTTTGCCGCCGGATTTGGGGTTGCCCACGCTTAGTTGTCGCTCGAGACGTTTGGGGCCGGAAAATCTTCAGTAGCAGGCTCGTCTGGCTTAACTTCGTTTAATAATCGCAGCAGCTGGTCGGCTTCCTGGAGGGAGTCGTCAAGCAGGTAGGTCATGAACGGGGTGTGCTTCATGTTGATGCGGTTGCGAATCTCACGGCGCATGAAAGACGCAGCAGATTGGAGACCTTCCAGGGCTTCTTTCCGTTGTTTGTCATTGCCCAGAACGCTGATGTAGACCCTGGCGCTGCGCAAATCAGAACTTGATTCCACCCTGGTTATGCTGACTACAGCGTTCAGGCGTGGGTCTTTTATCTGACGTGCGAGAACAGTGCTAATCTCTTCGCGCAGCTGTTCATTTATGCGGTCAGTGCGTCGCGACATGGCAGGTGTACCTTTGGCGTCTCATGCTCGCTTGGTCAGAGTCCAATGGGCCCATGACTTAGGCAGAAAAGCGAGGACTAGCGCCGTCCCCGCTCTTGGCGATGGACTTCCAAGATGTCGCCTTCCTTGAAGTCGTTGAACCCCTGGATGACGATACCGCATTCAGTGCCGGCGTTCATCTCATTAACCTCTTCACGGAAGTGACGCAGGCTGTTGACGACACCGTCTTCCACATTTTGGCCATCGCGCATGACTCGCACGTCGCCGCTCCGGATCATGCGACCTTCGATCACGCGGCAACCGGCGATCTGAGTCCCGCGGCGGCCTTCAAAGACCTCACGAATCTCGGCGCGGCCCACAATAACCTCAGTGTAGACCGGGTCGAGCATGCCGTGGAGGGCTTTTTCAACGTCGTCAATCAATTGGTAAATGATGTTGTAGTGGCGAATCTCAACGCCCATCCGGTCTGCCAAGCGTTCGGCGCTGGGCTCAGACCCAATGGAGAAGCTGATGACGATGGCCTCTGATGCGCTGGCCAACAGGATGTCGGATTCGGTTACAGCACCGCTGCCAGTGTGTAAGATTCGAACTTTTACGTCTTCATCAACCAATTTTTCCAGGGCGCCGCGTACGGCTTCAACGCTGCCCTGAACATCGGCTTTGACTACTAGGTTAAGTTCTTTAATTTCGTCTGTGTCAGTCTGATTGACCACTTCTTCCAGGGTAAGCGCGCGGTTCTGGCCGGACTGGGGGGTACGCGATTTGCTGCTTTCTTCGGCCTTGGCGCGGCCTTCGCGTTCGTTGGTGGTGACGACCAGTTGGTCACCTGCCTCTGGGACTGACCCAAAGCCTAGAACCTCAGCGGGGCAACCTGGCAACACTGCTTGTAGTGGTTTGCCCAGGTCATCGAACATTGCCTTGACCCGTCCGTAGGACGCGCCGGCAACGATGAAATCTCCGACACTCAGAGTGCCGTCTTGAATCAATACAGTGGTACTAGGACCGCGTTTTCGATCCAGTTTGGCTTCAATCACAACGCCGTAAGCCGATTTGTTGGGATTGGCTCTTAGCTCGCCAATCTCCGCAACCAGCAGCAGGTTCTCCAGCAGATTGTCGATGCCGGCACCGGTCTTAGCGGAGACGTCTACAGAGATGACATCGCCACCCCAGTCTTCCACCAAGAGTTCTTGTTCACTGAGCTGGCGTTTTACCTTTTCGGGGTCTGCGCCCGGTAGATCCATCTTGTTGATGGCTACGATTATCGGAACTTCAGCAGCCTTGGCGTGGTTAATGGCTTCCAGCGTCTGGGGCATGATGCCGTCATCGGCGGCGACCACCAACACTGCAATGTCGGTCACTCGTGCGCCTCTAGCCCTGATGGCTGTGAACGCTGCGTGACCCGGAGTGTCCAAGAACGTAATGGGGTTGCCGTTCGATTCAACCTGGTAGGCACCGATATGCTGCGTGATGCCGCCTACTTCTTTGTCTGCCACCTTGGAGTTTTTGATGGAGTCCAACAGAGAGGTTTTGCCGTGGTCTACGTGGCCAAGAATAGTGACCACTGGCGGGCGGGTCACGAGTTCTGACTCATCTACCGTCTCGGAGCCTTCCGGGGCGGGGCCCTTTGCTGCTGACTGAGGTTCAGCCATGCTCGTACGGATACTCAGCGCCGTGGTTACTAGGGCGGCCACTTTATATTCAACCACTTGGTTCATGGACGCCATAATCCCATTTCGCATCAATTGCTTGATTACGTCGATGGGGTTTTGGTCCAAGACCTCAGCCAAATACTGAACCGTCATCGTCTCTGGTAGGACAAGAGCACGGGTTGTGGCCCGTTTCGTCGTAGCCCTGCGGAGGGGTTCGGCCGTTCCGGCTTCGTCCACTGCTGCTGGTTGTCCGTCAGAAGTCATCTACACATCCATAAAGAATCTAAGATTATTGCGCAGTAGCCTGAGAGGCTAGGTTTTCTTCGTAATAAGTCCGTACTGGTTCCAAGTCTTTGGTAGAGAGGTCTTGCTTAAAGCTGCGCTGCAACGGCCCTTTGGTCAGAGCCTTTTCCCAGCATTCAGGTAGGTGGCAGAGGTACGCCCCTCTTCCTGACTCTCTGCCGGTGGTGTCGACGATGATTGAACCCTCAGAGGCCCGCACAACCCGAATTAGCTTCGCCTTCGGCATTTTGTTGCCGCAGGCTACGCAACTGCGTTCCGGGACATGTCGACTCTTTGGCAAAACCGGCCCTCCTAAATACTGCCAACTGCATTTTTATCAATCCGTCTCAACGAGACTGTTAGATGCAATTCAGGGATTGTACTGGCAGAAGGGTTTAGCGGCCACCGCCTGCCGCACCTCCGCCACCGCGGGAACCACCACGAGCGCCGCCACGAGCACCACCGCCGCCCCTACGGCGTCGGCCACCACGGCCACCACCGCGGAACTCTTCGACGATATCTTCAGCGAAGCGAATCTTGCCAGCGTCGGGTATCAAGACCGGCAAATCGTCGAAGCTCAGCAGTTCCCCTTCGTCTTCCTCGTCTTCCTCGTCGTCGTCCGACAACTCAACGTCATCAATAGTGAAGGCACCCAAGTCTTCAACGCTGAGACTCTCTGCCGTAGCAGGTTCAGCCGTAGCGTCTGTGGGAGCCTGGTCTTCTTCTTCCTGAATCAGGGCAGCGAGGATAGCATCTTCGTCCTGCTCTACTGCCGGGGCTGCTTCAGGGGCAACGGCTTCTGCTGGCGCTGGTTCTGCTGCTGCCGGTTCGGTCGCAACTGCGCCAGCTTCTTCCACAATGGCAATCGCTTCTTCAACTGCTTCAGCAGCCTCGGTCACTGCTACTTCCGGTGCAACAGCGGAGCCAGTGATGGCCTGAGTGGCTTCCTTGATCTCTTCCCACTCGGTCATGCCCTTGATGTCCAGTCTCCAACCAGTTAGCCGGGCAGCCAGCCTGGTATTTTGGCCTTCCTTTCCGATGGCCAGAGACAATTGCCGGTCAGGTACGACCACAATGGCGGTCTGCTCCGCTGTGAGCAGTTCCACATGGACGGGTTCTGACGGGCTGAGGGCGTTCGTGATAAAGGTCCGGGGTTCTTCATCCCAGGACACGATGTCAATCTTCTCGCCCTGAAGTTCGTTCACAATGCTTTGGATCCGGTTACCTCGGATACCGATGCATGAGCCCACCGGATCGATTCCTGGCTGGGTGGCGCTGACGGCTACCTTGCTGCGGAATCCAGCCTCTCGGGCAATGGCCTTAATCTCAACCACACCGTTGTAGACCTCAGGAACTTCAATCTCAAACAAGCGTTTGAGCATGTTCTGATGGCTTCTGGAGACTAGAATCTCTGGTCCCTTGGGTGTGCTACGGACGCTAATCAAGTACACCTTGGTGCGTTGTCCCTTGCGGTAACGCTCGTTGGGTGCCTGTTCTTCGAAAGGCAGCACCGCTTGGGCGCGGCCCAAGTCCAGGGTGATGGTGCGGCCAGGTTCGGCTTGTTCAATCACGCCGGAAACTATGTCACCCTCATGCTGCTGGAACTCCTGATAGAGGAGGTCCCGCTCCGCTTCCCGGAGTCGCTGCAACACGACCTGTTTGGCGGTCTGGGCGGCAATACGGCTGGCGTTGTGGGGCAGTGGTTCTGCGGCCGCGACTTCATCACCAAGCTCAGCGCCATTTTTGATGAACTGAGCGTCGTCTACTGTGACCTCTTTATCGGGGTCCTCAACCGTTTCCACCACTGTTTTAAGCGCAAAAACGCTCACTTCCCCAGTGTTGGGATTGAGCGTAACGGATATGTTTTGGCCAGAGGCCGGATTGTCTTTTTTGAAGGCTGAAGCCAGGGCAACCTCAATCGCTCCGAGTACTTGTTCTCGAGGCAGATGACGTTCGGCCGCCAACTGGGTCAACGCTATTAGAAAATCACTTTTCATTTGTTCGCTCCCTCCCAATCCCCGGACGGAAAACGTTTGTCTCCATCAGCAAGAAAGCGGGTTTACACCCCGCTCTCTAAGGAAGGTCTATATGTAGAGCCAGTATAGCATCGCCACGGCTAATGTTTCAAGTTCCACGGCACCGTGCCAGTCTCAAACTCTGCCGTTGGACCGGCCACTGGATGGTCCGCCAAATGATTGACTCGGAATTGCTTTATCAAGTGCTAACTTGGGTAATTGACCTTTGCTCCCCGCTTGTTGCAGTTGCCTGGAGAAGATTACGCCGGAAAATGCCCCGATTTTTTACCACCAGACCTTGCCCTTGGCATCCTTGGCCAACTGTTCGTAGTCCTTGGTCCAGAGTGCAGTACTGAGGTATTTCCAGCCTCCATCAGCCAGTAAACAGACGATATCGCCGTGATCCATACGCTCTGCCTGGCGGATGGCCCCGTAGACCACGGAACCAGATGAAACACCGGCGAAGATACCCTCTTCTTGCAGGAGACGCTTGGCGGTTGAGAAGGCGTCAAAGCTGCTGATAAGCATCCTGGAATCCAGCAGGTTGATGTCCAAGATCGGTGGAATGAACCCTTCTTCAAGGTCACGAAGGCCCGAGATGAAGTCCTCAGGCTCAGGAGCCACCGCCACAATCTTGGTTTGGGGATTGTGCTCTTTCAGGCGACGGCCCACGCCCATCAGGGTTCCGCCGGTGCCCAGTCCTGCAACGAACATATTGACGTCTGGTAGCGCTTCTATGATCTCAGGGCCGGTGGTGTCGTAGTGGGCGTTGGGATTTCCGCTGTTACCGTACTGGTACAGCATGAAATAGTCGCTGCCCTTCTTGTTCATCAGTTCTTGGGCAACTTCAATGGAGCCATTGGTGCCCCTTGAGCCGTCCGAGGGGATAATCTCAGCACCGTAGGCCTCCAGCAGTTGCACCCGCTCAATGCTCACGTTTTCCGGCATCACCACGGCTACTTTGTAGCCTTTAAGGCGGCCAATCATGGCCAGAGATATGCCGGTGTTGCCGCTGGTGGGCTCCAAGATAGTGCGGTTGGCAGAGATTTCGCCGTCGCGCTCCGCCTGTTCAATCATCTTGAGTGCGATGCGGTCTTTGACGCTGCCGGTGGGGTTCTGCGCTTCCAGCTTAGCGAAGATGCGCACACCCTGTTTTGGACTCATTCGTTGTAGTTCAACGAGTGGAGTGTTGCCAATGGTGTCGATGATGCCTTTGTAAGTGAGCCTAGTAACCATAAACTCTGTTTGTGTTTTGGGAAATTATCGTATTCTGCCCGGCGCTATTTGAGGGGTGGGGCGTGGTGCCAAAAGGGGCGTCTGTTTTGTGAGATTCCCCTTTTGAGTTTTTTGTAATTGGCCTAGTCGTCGTCGCCGACTGGTGCGGCCTCTAGGGGCTCTGCAATGCCACAAAAGACTTCGTAGTCGATCAATTCAGTCACTGTGGGATTATCGCCGCACAGCGGGCAGTCAGGGTTTCTCTTCAGTCGCACTTCACGGAAGGTCATGCTGAGAGCGTCGATGAGCAACAACCGTGAACTGAGGGATTCCCCAATTCCCAGGAAGTATTTTAGCGCTTCGGTGGCCTGGATGCTTCCGACTAAGCCAGTCAGTGCGCCCAACACGCCAGCTTCGGCGCAGTTGGGGACCATGCCAGGAGGCGGGGGCGACGGGAACAGGCAGCGGTAGCAGCCCTCACCCGGTAGGAACACGGTGGCCTGTCCGTCAAATATTAGGATGCTGCCGTCTACTAAAGGCTTGTTCAGCAGATAGCAGGCATCGTTGACCAGATAACGGGTGGCAAAGTTGTCGGCGCCGTTAATCACCAGGTCATATTGGCTGATGATTTCCATGGCGTTATCGGCTTCCAGGCGAGTCTCGTGGACAACCACATTTACGTCTGGGTTGTAAGCCTTGATGTTGTCGACGGCAGACTGAACCTTGGGACGGCCTACGTCGGCGGTGTGGTGTAGCACCTGGCGTTGCAGGTTGGACAGTTCAACAACGTCGAAGTCGACGATGCCGACGGTGCCAACACCGGCCAAAGACAGGTAGATGGCGGAGGGAGAGCCCAATCCGCCGGCGCCGATAATCAGGGCTTTGGCACCCATCAAGGCGCGCTGACCTTTGCTGCCAACGTCGCCCATGATGATGTGGCGGCTATATCTTTTTACTTGATCTGGTGTGAGTATTATGGGTTGATCGGCCATGGGTTGGACCCTCCTAAATTTTCCGGTGCTTCTGGTGTACTTTCTCTTAGATATGCCTGGGCGAATTTGGATGCCCGGCTCGTGAATTTTTGTTGATTAGCGACGTGATCTAGCAATAAAAAAACCCGCTCTTACCCTTACGGGCTACTCAAACGGGTGGGTGAAGGCTTCAGATGTGCAGAAGTTGTTGCCCGCCCCTATGTGGGCGGACACGTACAAGTGCAAGTTAGTTGAAAGAGGCCTATGGGCTGAAAATAGGCGTCATGCTGTGAATTAGATGTATTCATTAACGATTCGAGTCTATTCCTGGCAAAAGTGGTTGTCAAGCATATACGTGCGTGGAGCGGCCTGCGTGGCAGCGGTTATCTCAGCCTGAATCGTTAGGCCGATTGACCGGCCAAACTGAACTGCCGCTCTGCCAAATCGGCAACCGTGATGTTGGTTAATACGTCTCGGATTGCGGATTCAACGGTTTTCCACACTTCTTGCTGAGCACAGGAGTGGGATAGCGCGCAATCATGGGGGTTGATGAGGCAGTCCAATGGAGAATTACTGCTATCCAGACTCTGCATCACCATGTTGAGGTCAATGTCTTTGGGATCCATAGCCAGAGCGTGACCGCCTTGGGGTCCCCTGCGGCTGGCGACGAAACCAAACTTGTTGAGTGAGGTCATCAGTTGGTCTAAGTAGGCTTCTGGGATACCTTGTTTGTAGGCAATGACAGAGGTTTGGATGTGGCCTTCACCGTGGTGAAGCGCCAGCTCAACCAACGCCCGTACCCCATAGTCAACTTTCATGGGGATCTTCATTAAAACCTACCTCCCAAAATCCGGACTTCAGCATGGAGCGCTAAAGGCAAATTATACACCAGCCCATCCCCAAATCCAATATTGTCGACTAGCCCGGTCAACAATTATGCCTGGCGGGGTTTCAAGAGTATGTTGAGTTGCCGGATTAAGCCCGCGGTTGTAGGACCATGTAGGTGCCTAGCCCTTGGGCGATCATTTTGCCGTCCTGGTCTTTGACCTCCATCTCGCCCACCATCAATTTGCTTCCAGCGCTGATGATCTTGCAAGTGGCCGTTAGCTCGCCCTTTTCGGCTGCGGCAAGGAAATTCACCTTGAGCTCAATGGTGGTGGTGGCCTCACCGGACTTCAAATGTGGCCTGACGGCACGGAACATGGCATAGTCTGCCAGCGCGACTACGATTCCACCTTGGACCCTTCCAGCCAGCTGCAAATGGCTGGGGTTGATGGGCATCACCACTGTGCTGGTGCCGTCTTCCGGGTCGGTCACCCTCATATCCAATAATTGAGAGAAGGGGGATTCGTGGACAAATCCATCTTGGCTTGAAGGAAAATCGGTGGCCAATTGAGCTCCTGGTTTCGTTACTGGTTACTGCCTGGTCAACCCGGCGATTTCTGCAGAGTAAACTCGCCCCAGTATACCCTGGGGTTTGGACATCAACCGACTCAGCCCGGGCCTGTGCGTAATTTTCGCTCCGAGTCTATAATGTATGACTGTATTTCCCGCAGTTGGACGTTGGTTAAATCGCGATGTCCCAGCCGTGATGTCAATATCTAGGAGCAGTACTGGTGATTGGTAGTAGCACTGAAAACAAACTGGAGTCTCATGTAGGGACTTGCGACGGAGCCGGACGATGATCAAAGGGGTTTTAGTCGGTTTCGTAATCATGTTGATTTTGGCCTTGGTGCCAATCGTCCATCTTTTGGGGATTCCCTTTGGCCCGTTCATTGGCGGCTATTACGGAATATCGGCAGCAACTGATAGCCAAGGTTCTCCGGGCCACAAGGCGTTGGTATTTGGAGTGTGGACCAGCCTCCTATCGTTAATTGCGGCGGCGATAATTATCGCCATAGTCGACGCCTTTTTCGATCCGAGCGGCGATTTACGGGTCATCTTGTGGGGAGTGGTCATCGTCGTCCCCTTCTACTATGGAAGCATGGCAGGACTAGGCGTTTGGTTCGCGGAGCTAAAGGCCAAACTCTGATCAGACCTGCAAACGTCCTCTGCCGGAATCACGCCCGACCATGAACAAAAAATGGTTATTGCTGGCCGTGCTGACAGTGGGAGTGTTTGTGGCGCTGGTTGGATACGGAGATTTCGGCGGCACAATCGACGAAATCGGAAATATGTCCATCAGTAACCTGCTTGCCGGGCTGGGCTTGGCGTTGTCTAATTATTTACTTCGGTTCCTGCGCTGGGCCTTTTATCTGAAGGTTTTGAAGATAGAAGCCCCCGTTGATATCAGCGCATTGGTTTTTCTCTCCGGCCTCGCAATGTCGGTAACTCCGGGCAAGGCCGGCGAGTTGGTAAAATGTTACTTGCTCAACAGCAAAACGCAAGTGCCGGTGAGTCGGTCTGCTCCGGTGGTAGTCATGGAACGGCTCACCGATGTGATTTCTGTGATCATACTGGGGCTAACCGGGTTCGTCCTATTGCCAGTTCCCGTCATAATGGTTTTGGCAGTGGCCCTGGTGGTCTCCGTTATTGGGCTGATGTTTGCGCTATCCAGGCATGCTTTACGTTTGACTGGATTGCCAATCTTGTCCAAATGGAGCGAGCTGCTTAGGGACTCACAAGAGGGTTTCAAGGAACTGGCCGCACCTAGGGTTATGGTGGTCGGGGTGGCAATTGGGGCCGTGGCCTGGTTCGCTGAGGGCTTGGCTCTGTGGGTGATATTGCGTGGCATCGGGTCGGAGATCGACTTGGTTCGGGCGCTACCGATTTACGCCGCGGCAACTTTAGTGGGAGCGGTGACTGCCCTGCCTGGCGGATTGGTCGGCACCGAAGGCAGCATGCTGGCATTCTTGCAACAGAGCGGAGTAACCAGGGCCGGTGCGTCGGCAGGCACCGTGCTGATCAGGTTGGTAACGCTGTGGTTTGCCGTGCTGGTTGGCCTGCTGGCCCTGCTGGCATTGCGCCGAATCCCAGCAGCCGAACCTGTTGATTAATGGCCGCGCGAGAAGGGATTCAACGGAAAGGACGATAACTGAATTTGGGCGCTACGGAAAACATTGAAGGGTCGGGCCATGGCTCAGGAAGTGACGGTGCGCTGGCATTGAGCCCGGTGGCGCTGTTCAAGGCTTTGCGTCCGATCCAATGGGTTAAGAACGGACTGGTGTTCCTGCCCTCTGTATTTGCGGTGGATGTAGCCTGGAGCACTGACGACCTTGGTCCGGTTCCCGGGTTACTTGGAAAGCTATTGCTAGTTGCCCTGGCCTTTTGCGCCCTCTCCAGCGCCGTCTATCTATTCAACGACCTGATGGACCGTGAAGGCGACCGGTTGCACCCCATCAAACGAAACAGACCCATCGCCTCTGGAAAAGTTAGCCTGCCGATAGCAGCATCCGTGATGGTGGTGTTGGCCGCCATCGGGCTGGCGATAATGGTTGTGGTGGAGCCGATGTTGGGATTGGCTGGCGTGATTTACTCCCTGATAAACGTCGGTTATTCCCTGGGGATAAAAAATATTGTGTTATTGGACGCCTTTGCTATCACCAGCGGCTACATAATCCGCGCCTCCGCTGGGGCATTGGCAATCGACGTGACACCCTCGCCCTGGTTGTACGCCACCACTGGCGCTGGGGCGCTTTTCATCGTGCTGGGGCGACGTTTTGCCGAGGTCCGGTTGGCGGGTGACGCAGCGGAAGAACAGAGAAGTGTTTTGAAGGACTACTCTGGTCCATTCATCAATCAACTGTTGATGTTGTCTGCCGCTGCGGCGTGGCTGAGCTATACTCTTTATACCGTCGAAGCGACAAACCTGCCAGATAACAACACTATGTTGTTCACGCTACCATTTGTTACCTTTGGTCTGTTCCGCTACCTATTTTTGTTGAATAACAGCGAGCAGGCAGAAGCCCCAGAGCAGTTGATAATTCGCGACTTACCCCTGGTGTTATCCATCATCAGTTGGGTTGCCGTATCTACTCTGGTTTTGTTATTGAATAATTGAGGGTGCATCCTCATAGAAACTCAGATTATTAATGCTGGTAGATTAGAAATTCCGGTAGGCCAGAGTCTCAACAACAGGAGCCAAAAATGACGTCCTTTGACCCCGGAACAACCCAACCATCACCCAGTGCTGTGCCCGGCGGTCAGTCTCGCCCTGATAGTCCAACTGTGGCAGTGGTTGCTACCACCCCAGAGACGGCGGTGGCGGACATGGGTCGGGCCATGGACTTGGCTGGAATTAGCCAGTTCTTGTCTCCTGAGATCAAGACCTTTTTGAAGGTGAACATCTCCTGGCAACATTGGTATCCCGCCTGCTCAACCACCCCTTGGCAGATAGAAGGCGTTACGAAAGCCCTTGAAGCTCTGGGGCACAAAGACTTGGTGGCCGCCCATAACGGGACGGTGGTGGTGAACTCCTACGAGGGAGAACTCAAGAACAAACACAAGGCAGCGCAGCTAAAAGTAGGCCTTTCAGACATCCATCTAGACTCGGAACCAAACGGCTGGATCGACTACAAACCCAAGGCTGAGATGCTGGTGTTGGATGATATATTCCCGGAGGGAATCCAGATTCCGGAGAGTTTCCCCGGCACCAATATAGTTCACCTGCCGACAATGAAGACCCACGTTTTCACGACTATGACCGGTGCCATGAAGAACGCCTTTGGTGGCCTACTGCACCGGAAGCGCCACTGGACACACTCGGTGATTCACGAGACGCTGACTGACCTGCTGGCCATCCAGCAAGAGATTCACCCTGGGTTGTTTGCGGTTATGGACGGGACTTTTGCCGGAGACGGGCCAGGCCCTCGAGCCATGCGCTGGCACATCAAGGACCGTATTCTAGCCAGTAACGACCAGGTAGCCATTGATGCCGTGGCCGCCAAGATGATGGGTTTTGATCCTATGAGTATCAAGTTCATCAGGCTAGCCCACGAGCGAGGTCTGGGTTGTGGCGACGTCTCCAAGATCAATATTGTTGGCGAGGACATAAGTCAGACCAACTGGCAGTTCACCGGCGTGGAAAACACCTTTGCCAGCCGTGGCCAGAAGCTGATTTACTGGGGCCCGCTAAAACCGTTGGAAAAGATGTTGCTCCGCAGTCCCATCGTCGGCTGGGCTTTCTTGGCGTCCAATCTGTACCATAACGGGTACTGGCTAAAGACCAAGGGTCGCCGCAGGATCAACGAGGCCCTGAAGACAGAATGGGGCAAACTCTTTGAGTCTTATTAATCGGCAAAATAATCCCAGCACACCCCCAGTCAAATAGAAAAGAGGAATAGAACCGAGGTATGGATATCGCAGTAATTGGGCTGCCCCAGAGCGGCAAGACAACTGTTTTCAACGCATTAACGGGCGGCCATTCATCGTCCATGGGAGCCGGTGACGCCGGACCATTGCAGGTAGGCGTGGTCAAAGTGATTGACCCTCGGCTGGCGGTGCTGGACGGCATGTACCACCCCAAAAAGGTGATACATCCGGAGATTAAGTACTGGGACCTGCCGCCCATTGACCGCGAAGCAGCCTCCGCCAATCAGGTGCTCAGTGGCCGCCAACGGAACATTCTGCAGGCTGCAGATGCGCTACTACTGGTAATTAGAGCGTTTGAAGACCCTGCTCTGCTGCATCCACTGGAAACCGTAGACCCAGCGCGCGACGTTAAGTTGCTGTTGGACGAGTTGTCTCTGGCTGACCTGGAAGCCTTGGAAAAGGCAGAAGCCCGCCTAAGCGATGGCCTCAAAAAAGCCAAACCAGCAGAAAGACCGGCCATGATTCCACTGCTAGAGACTGTGCAGAAGGTCAAGGCCTTTTTGGAAGAAGGCATACCCATGAAATCTCAGAAGCTGACCGGTTCTGAAACGGCGGCGTTGGTTGATTTCCAGCTTCTAACGGCCAAGCCGGTGATGATTGCGTTCAACGTCGGTGAAGATGACAAGGCCCCCACATTGGAGTCATTGGGCATCTCCAGCGAGGTTGCTGTTGGACTCGGAGAGGTTGGTCTCTGCGCCAAATTGGAAGAGGATTTGTCCCTGATGGAAGCGGACGAAGCTGAGGAGTTCCGAGAAGCCATGGGGCTCGACGAACCGGCTGTAGAGCGGGTCAAGCAGGTCTGTTACAGCACAGTGGGCTTAGTGTCATTCCTGACGGTGGGCGAGGACGAATGCCGGGCGTGGCCAGTTCCCGCCGGTATCGTGGCCCAGATGGCGGCTGGCACGATCCACACCGATTTCACCCGAGGGTTCATCCGGGCTGAAGTGATTGCCTACGACGACTTGATTCGTTGCGGCAGCCTGGCTCAGGGCCGCAAAGAGGGCGTTCTCCGTTCCGAGGGAAAGACCTACGAGGTCAAAGACGGCGACGTCATCAACTTCTTGATTAACACCTAGGCGATCTGCCTGTAGCGCCCCATGAGTGAACACCCAGCCCTCCACATTCGTCAGTATGTTCAGGCGGATTTAGATCTGGTGCAGGAATTATTCGCCAGCGGACTCATCGAGTTCTCTGGCGAAGTTGAACGCGAGGTACGCAAGTACGTTGACAACTCCCTGAAAGACGACATGGGGGATATTCCCGCCCATTATCTGTCTAATTCCAAGAGCAATTTCTGGGTGGCGGAATTCGATAATCAACTAGTGGGGATCGTTGGAATTCAGCCAACGGACGAGGTTGAAGAGGCAGAGCTACGCCGGATGAGCGTCTCCTCGTCGGTGCGGAGACAGGGAATTGGGCGGCGCTTGCTGGAAACCACCGAGGAGTTCTGCCGGGAACAAGGCTACCGTCGCATTTGCCTGTCCACCGTTGATATTCTGAAACCGGCGTTGGTGATGTACCGAGGGCACGGTTACACCACGGTGAAAGAAGAGCCTTATGGAGGCCTGGACCACAGGCCGATAATTGTTCATTATCTGGTCAAAGAATTGTATTAATTGGTTCAAGGTTTACCCTGTCGTCGCCATTGGTTACAGTTGGTTACAGCGCAAAATGAAAGTTCCCCGCGCTGCTGCGAAGGCCTTTCTTCTATTACCGGATTTGCCGTCTCAGGGTTACTGAGGTTGGGCGTACTCGAACGCTACGGCAATCAGAACTTCACTCCAGTCTGTGGGTTGACATCCATCTATGGACAACCGTTTGCCAATCGGCCAGATAGCGTCACGGTATAGAGTGCGGAGGTCATTGAGTTGTCGAAGATCCAGTTCTAGACCTTGAGATTCTTCTCCCAGGCTACATCAGGATCGACTTCAGTGGCTGCATCACCTACGTTCTTATCCAACCAGGGGTGGTGAGTACCGTAGCTGAAGGTGGACTTGGTCTGGTAGCTGTATGCGTCGATGATGGGGGAAAGTCGAACTCCAACTGTATGACAATTCGCACCCATGTAGCTCCTGGAAATCAATTCAGGGCTCAGGGTGGCGTAAGGTATGTTCTGGAATTTTACGTCCAGACCAACCGCTTCCTAATACTGAGAAACTGCCTCACGGGCTTAAACCCAGGCAACCGCACCACGAATGGATGGTGTGAGGGTGATTGAGAACCCGTCACGGTAGCCGGCTTCAGCAATCAATTGCTTGGCCAGGTCAGGATCGTACGCGTATTCCCAGTTGGGGCTGGCTGAAAAATTTGTAGCGGTCGTAATCAGGCCTTCATCAACCGCGCTGCTGGTGAACTGAATGCGGGGACTGGTACTCATGGAAGGATGAGTTTCGAAAAGTCCAGTATCTTTCTGGCCCATGTTGATTGTGTCAGCCGACTCAACTGAGGGGGTACTGTGGTGGCTTGGGCGTCGCGGTGGGCGCTCCGCCTGAAGACGGGACCTATGTAGCTACTCCAGTTTCAGTGGTTGGGGACGGGGTGTCTCCTCCCGTTGAAGGCGCCGTAATGTATAAGCAACAGTATCAATATATAGTTTGCGGTTCGGTATCTATAAAATATATTAGTAATTATCTAAACATCCATCTTTTCGTAAATCATTGATGTAAATATTGCAAAACAAGGTCTGATTACCTTAAATATCGATTCACAATAGAATTGCAATAATCGGCGCAAAAAAACGCCCTTCCCGATTAATCGGGAAGGGCGTTTTTTTGACCTTTGTTGGATCCGGTGATCCTGGTTAGATGTTAATGCTAATTAACGGTGCTTGATGTACTCAAATCCTGTTGGAGTTCTGACCTCACTAAACCCGAACGGTGTCCAATCCGGATCCAAGTTAGGCCCGATCGGCCAAACGCCGTCGTGGTTGTAGAGGGCAAACGCCATCACGTTGTCGTACATCCAGTCGTATATTTCAACGGTCTGTGCCGATAGTTTTGCCGGATCGACCTGTAGAAGAGCGGCGGAGATGTGTTCTTCCATCCACGGGTGCTCAGTCCCGTAACTGAAGGTCGACTTCTTGACATAGTTGGAAGCACCGATTATAGGATTCAACCTTGCACCAACGGTGTGGCAAGTGACTCCCTGGTACTGCCTCGTGATCAAGGATGGCCGGATGGTAGCGTATGGGACGTTTTGGATCTTGACGCTGATTCCGACCGCTTCCCAATACTGAGCAACCGCTTCACAGGCTTCGGTCTCGCCGGGTGCACCCCGTATCGCTGGAGTTAGCGTTATTTCGAATCCATCTGGATAGCCAGCTTCAGCGAGCAGTTCCTTGGCTGTGACAGGATCGTAGTCGAACTTCCATCTAGGAAGTGCGAGGCCTTCGTGGCCCATCCAGTCGCGCATGACCTGGGGGGCTCCGTATCCACTTAGGATCGTGTCGACGATTTCTTGTCTGTTGATCGAGATGGACATCGCTCTCTTGACTTTGACGGCGTCGGCCCATTCAGCTGAATCCGGGTCGTCATCGCAAGAGACCCAAGCGTTGTTGCAATCCAGTTTGTCATATGGATTGCCTTCCTTGTCGGTCCCGTATGTTTGTCCGTAGATGTTCAAACCAGCTTGACCAGCATTGGGCCAGCCAACGATTACAGCGCCTTCTACGTCGTTAACCGTCGGGATGGTGTCGAAAGCCATCTGGAAGGTGTCTAGTTGGCCGGTCTGGAACCCAGCTACACGGGCCGATTCTTCCGGGATGGTCCATAGCACCAATTCCGCAAAGTGAGGAGTTTGGCGCCAGTGATCTTCTACTGCTGCGAACTTCCAATATTCGCCACTGGCGTGTTCCTTGATCTCCCAGGGCCCGGTCATGGCGATATCCTTGCTGGCAGCCTCTGCTCCTATTTCCTCAGCCTGTTTCTTGCTGACGATCGAGGTACTGAGACCTCCGAGGTGTCGCATGAATTCGAATGCTCGCGCGGGAACCCAAGGTTCACCGGTGTCGACTATGACTGTGTAATCATCGACTACCGTTTGGCTGCCACCTACGTTCCCAACCCAGTAATCACCGATAATCCCTGCTCTAGCGTTGAGAGCTCCCTCGTGATATTCCTTGTAGGAATAAAGGATGTCATCAACAGTTAAGTTTCCATAACCCTTATGGAACTCTACATCGTCCCGGATCTTCCAGGTCCAGGTTACGAAGTCATCGGCGATGCTCCATTCAATAGCCAGAGATGGTGCGGGGGAGAAATCTGGCTGTATGGTGACCATCGATTCACCGGAAGTGGTCGCTACATACTGGTAACGAGGGCTGGAGATGAACCTGGGATGGGCTTCGAAAATCCCGGTTTCTTTTACCCCGTAGTTGATGGTTCCGGTCGCCTTTACCATAGCCGGAGCCGCTTTCGTGGCCATAACCGCAGCTGTGGGAACCGGAGTGACCGTGGGGACTCCCCGATCCTTTTTCCCGGCCTCTTCTTTAGCCTTGGCTGCTGGGGCCTGGGCTGCCGGGGCCTTGGCTGCCGGGGCCTTGGCTGCCGGGGCCTTGGCTGCTGGAGCGGGCACCGAAGTCGCCGAGGACCCGCAGGCAACCAGTAAAACTACGAGTAGTAATACAATCACCTTTGGGACATTCTTTATCGCCAGAAGCTTGAAAACTGACTGTGACACGTTTCTTCCTCTCTTAATCTTGACTACGTTTCGCGGATAAATAAATCTGATTATCCTTTGATTATCCAAGGATATGCAAACTATTATTTAGATAACACCCTTGCGAACTATTGGTATAAGTCACCGTATGTGGGTTATTACTATACATAGTTCGATATTGATAATCAATATCGAACAATTGTTTGGCTGCGGCCGGATCGAAATCCCATCCCCAACAGGAGTTGGCTTTACCTTCATGGCCGATCTAGTCTCTCGGGGCGATGGCGTTTCCGAATCCCGACAAGAGTGTGTCTACGAAGGCCTGCCTGTCGATGGCGACGGACATGGACTTCTTGACCATTACAGCGTTGGCCCATTCCTGTGAGCTTGTGTCTTCACCACAGGAGACCCAAGCATTGGTGCAATCCAAGTGCTCGTAGGGATTGCCTTCCTTGAGAGCATCAAATTTAGGGGCGCGGGTTCGCCTATGCGCTAGAACCAGATGCCTGTCATCCGATAACCTCAGATACACGAAGCCCCCCGGCATTTACTGCCGGGGGGCTTTCGGTTTGCTTTGATCGTGCTTAGACCTTACCGGTGTCTTACGCTCTCAAAATTGGTGGGCGTCCGGACGTCAGCAAAATCGGCTGGCTCGAAATTGGGGTCGAGCCGCGGGCCGATTGGCCATACGCCTTCATGGACGTATATCGAAGCTGCCATAGCGTTGTCCCACATGAAGTTGTAGAACTCGAGCTCCCCGGCCTCGATCTTCTTCTGGTCGACCTGCACCGCCGCTCGACCGAAGATATCATCCAACTTCGGATGGTGCGTTCCGTAGCTATAGGTCGAGGTTATCGGGTAGTTGGAGGCCCCGATGAGAGGGGTCAACCGTACGCCTACCGTGAGGCAGGTTATGCCCTGGTATTTCCGGGTGATCAAACTTGGCCTAATCGTAGCGTAAGGAACGTTTTGTATATTGACCGAGATGCCGATAGCTTCCCAGTACTGGGCCAGTGATTGGCAGGTCTCGACCTCGGCGGGCGCTCCACGGATGGCCGGAGTCAACGTGATGCTGAAACCATCTGGATAACCCGCTTCGTCCAACATCTGTTTGGCTTTCACGGGGTCATACTCGTAGTTCCAATCCGGGTTGGCCCTGGCTTCGTGGCCCATCCAGTCCCTCAGGGACTGGGGCTTCCCGTAGCCTGATAGAAGTGTGTCGACGATGGTCTGGCGGTCGATGGCGATGTTCATCGCCTTCCGGACCAGAACAGCGTCCGCCCATTCCTTGGAATTTATGTCTGCATCACAAGACACCCAGGCCTGTTCACAGTTGTAATGCTCGTACTCATTGCCGTCTCTATCCACGCCATAGGTCTGACCGTACCAGTTGATTCCGGCCTGACCGGCATTAGGTACGCCTTTCATTACTGCGCCTTCGACTTTTTCAGCCGTAGGAATAGAGTCGAAGTCCATGGCGAAGGTGTCCAGGTTACCGGTCTGGAAACCGGCCACGCGGGCCGATTCCTCTGGGATGGTCCAAAATACCAACTCATCGAAGTAGGGAGTCTGGCGCCAGTGATCCTGAACGGCGTTGAACTTCCAGAATTCACCGCTGGAGTGGTCAGTTACCTCCCAGGGGCCGGTTGAAGCGATGTCTACGCTGGCTTTTTCGATACCAAGCTCTTCAGACTGCTTCTTGCTGACGGTCCAGTTACTGACGCCGCCGCCGGTGCGTAGGAACTCGTAAACCCGCGCGGGCACCCATGGCTCGCCGGTAAAGACCTCAAAAGTGAGGTCATCGAGTATCGTCGTAGAGGCGCCGATTTCCGGGTCCTCGTCGAACCCCATATACGATCCGATGAACCCGGCCCGGGCAAGAAGGGCGCCTTCGTAGAACATTTTAAGGGAGTAGACGGCGTCCTCTGCGGTCACCGCTCCATAACCCTTGTGGAATTCAACGCCCGGCTGGATATGCCAAGTCCAGGTCAAGAAGTCGTCAGATATCTCCCAAGCTTCGGCCAGCTGGGGGGCACCCGAGAGGTCGTCTGCAACGCGTACTAGGCCTTCGCCTATGGACGCGGAGAGGAACTGAATCCTAGGGCTTGAGGCTTGTTTCGGATGGCCCTGGAAGATGCCAGTCTCCTTCGTACCATAGTTGAGAGTGCCGGCTGGCGCTGCCCGCCCTGCCGCCGGTACTTGAGTTGCTTTAGGCATTGCCGTGGGTAAAGCGGCGCTTTTGGCCTTTGACGGTACAGCCGTTGCCGCTGCCTTTGCTGGTGCCTTTGCCTTTGCCTTAGGCGCCGCAGGCACCGCCGTGGGCGAAGTTGAACCGCTGCTTGCTGCCGGAATCGACGTTGCGGAAGATCCGCAAGCGAACAACAAGGCTACGAATAACAGAACTATTGCCTTGGGCAGATGCCTGATTAACCGTGGATTCAATCTTGACATAAGCGGGGGTTCTCCTTTCTCTTTTGTGCGTTACGAGTTGAAAGCATGTATTTGATATACATAGCAGTATTAAAATGAATAATTGATAGTATCTAAAGAATATATTGGTGATTTATAGGTTATAGTTATTGAAGTGTCAATATAGTTATAGCGATATGGCGTGATATTAAATATCATATATGCTGATATGGCCAGATATAAAAACCGACGTACGACGAGAAGGATTAGCTCCATAGCGGAGAACATACGTTTCATTAATGGTTAGCGATTGCGCATGGAAGACCGTTATTTATCAGGGTTAACAAAAGGCATTTGGCCCAGGCCAATATAAAAAGCCCTCGGCAATTACTGCCGAGGGCTTTTTGTTTACCTTTGATTTTGTGCTAACAGGCCAACGTTCTACCGATGTTTAACGTATTCAAAGCCACTTGGTGCTTTCATGTCGCTAAAGTCAGTGGGCCGCCAGTCGGGGTCGACACGCTTACCAGACGGCCAGAGGCCGTCATGTATGTATAACGAAGATGCCATAGAGTTATCCCAGATGAAGTTATAGACCGCGAGTTCTCCGGCCTCGATTTCAGCTTGGGAAACTTGCTTTTGAGCGTGCCAAATAAGTTCAGTCAACTCAGGGTGGTGCGTTCCATAACTGTAAGTAGAGTCTGTCGTGTAGTTGGACGCTCCAATTATGGGAGACAAGCGTGAGCTAACCGTTAGACAGGTGATTCCGTTGTATTTCCTTGTAATCAATTCAGGACGTAATGTGGCGTAAGGTATAGCCTGAATCTTAACGGAGATACCAATCTGTTCCCAGTAGTTTGCAACAGCATGGCATGATTCTACTTCGGCGGGAGCTCCACGGATGGCAGGTGTTAACGTGATTTCGAAACCGTCTCCATAACCTGCATCGACCAGCATTTGCTTGGCGAGAACGGGATCGTAGTCATATTTCCAATCAGGGTTTTGTCTGTGGTCGTGGCCCATCCAGTCCCTTACTGATTGGACACGTCCGAACCCTGACAGGAGTTCATCGACTAGTGTTTGACGGTCGATGGCGGTGTTCATAGCCTTCCGAACGGTTACGGCTTTCGCCCACTCCTCAGACGTTACGTCGTCAGAGCAAGACACCCAAGGCTGCGTACAATCGTATGCCGGGTAGTCACTGCCGTCGTGCATCTTTCCGTGGTATTGACCGTAGAAGTTCAACCCCGCCTGGCCGCCGTTTTCCCAGCCCGTGACGTGCGCGCCTTCCACCGCTTCTACGGTGGGTAGGGAGTCAAAGGCCATTGTAAAGATATCCAGATTGCCGGTTTGGAATCCGGCGACTCGCGCCGACTCCTCTGGGATGGACCAATAAATCAGCTCTTCAAAGTAGGGCGTTTGGCGCCAGTGGTCTTCTACGGCTTTGAAGTTCCAAGAAACACCACTTTCATGGCTCACGACCTCCCACGGACCTGTGGAGGCTATGTCGATGCTTGCGGCTTCCACTCCAAGCTCTTCGGATTGTTTCTTACTCACCACCCAGACACTGACACCGGCCGCATTCCGAGAGAACTCGTTGACCGTTGCAGGCACCCATGGTTTGTTGTTTGTGACAACGTAAGTGTAGTCG
Source organism: Dehalococcoidia bacterium (assembly GCA_012959605.1). Taxonomy (GTDB): domain Bacteria; phylum Chloroflexota; class Dehalococcoidia; order Lucifugimonadales; family UBA3495; genus UBA9611. The sequence goes on from DUCU01000012.1 coordinate 100,346, forward strand.
TCGATTATCTTAGTGCTCGAGTTTCCAGTGTCATTGAATCCGTAATAATCTCCCATTATTCCGGCACGGGCGAGTTTGGCCCCTTCATAGAAGCCTTTCATCGAATAAATGACGTCTTCAGTCGTCATCTTTCCATAACCTTTGTGGAATTCGACGTCGTCCCTGATTTTCCAAGTCCATTCCAAGAAATCTTCTGAGACATCCCAAGATGTGGCTATCATGGGATTGGGCTGGAGATCTTGCCCAATAGTTACTAGGCCCTCTCCAATTGAGCTACTCATGTATTGAACTCGGGGGCTTGAGGCCTCGGTTGGATGCCCCTGGAAAATGCCGGTTTCCGCTACGCCGTGGTTGAGAGTACCAGACGCCTTTACTTCCGCTACGGGGGCTCTCGTGGCTTGAGGTAATGCCGTTGGCCTTGATGGTGGTGGCACCACGGCAGCTGCTGGTACGGAAGTGGGTGAGGGAGCCGATGTCGCCGACGGTGCCGACGCTTTGGTCGTTGTCGACGTTTTGCTCTGTTCTGGAACAGCGGTTGCGGAAGACCCGCAAGCAATTATTAGGGCCACAAACAAAAGAATGATTCCCTTCGTCCAGTGTTTGCGGATTCCTTGCCGATTCTTTCCTTCAAATAGCATAACCATGTTTCCTTGAGTCTCCTTGATACGTATTGATATTTAGGTATTTTAGTTTATAAAAGTAAAGCGTTTATCAATTGTAAATTTGTAGCGCTTATAACGCTTGTAACGATAAATCTAAAGTAACATATTTGCATTGTCAATATACATATCTTGATAATTTAAGATATGTATATTGATGGATCAATTGGGAGAATGACAAGAAACCACGACACTTGTAGGGGTTTCTTGTAAATTTTCCTGGATTTTGGTGTATTAAATGCGTCTTGCGAAGGACAATTCGTGGGCGTCTGGATCTTCTATGTGGAAGTAGCGCTCGCCCCATGGCGCGTCGGCTGGTTTAGTGGATGGGGTAAGACCAGATTGAACCAAGCGCTCGTGGAGTGCGTCTACATCGTCTACGTGAAAAATCAGCCGGCCCCACCAAGCTGCGGTTCTCTCTGGATTCAAAGTGAGGTTTAGATAGGCCTCCCCAACCCTGAAACTGGTGAATGAAGCCGAGGTGCCACCGTAGAGCATTTCCAGGCCTAACTTCTCTCGGTAGAAGTCCACAGAAATTGCCATGTTGGCTACGTCTAGGGTGACTGCGCTGATGGACTGAACGCTCAATCTGTCCTTCCTGCTAGAAGCGCCGTTAAGACCTGGGAAGAAATAGGCTGGCCAAAGAGACCTGGCCAAAGAGACTAAGAAAAAGGATTAACATTAATGTCGTTGGCGTCGATTGCGACCTGGCAATCCTGGAAAGATACCTTCTTCCAGGATCCAGTCCATTCTCCGCTTCAAGCCGTTTACTTCTTCTGGAGACAAAACGCTGACCAGTTCTTGGACCAGGGTAGGCTGAGAATCAGCGGCCGAATTCAGCTGCTCTCGCAGATTGGTCAGCGATTGCAGTAAATGCGTCGGAATCGGTTCACTGGAAAAATCCCAAATCACTGTGCGAACCTTCATCTCTTCATGGAAGGTCAAGCCGTGATCGATGCTCCAAATCTTGCCTTCTGAACCCATAAGCAGGTGGTCCGCCTTTCGGTCTGTGCTGTTGGCGACCAAGTCAAAACAGGCAATGACCCTGAGTTGGTCGGCACATCCCTGTTCTAAGGTGTAGTAGTTCTGTTTGGGGTCATGCTCTACAAATTGCTGTACGGAGCCGATACCGTACGGACCGTCTCTGATAATCGTGAAGGGGATAATGTTCCATCCCAGGATCTCGCTCAGCAGGTAAGCACAATACTCTCTCTTATACAGAGTTCCGGTGGGGAAATCCCAAAGGGGGGCTTCGCCGTCGCGAGGTTTGTAGATGGCCAAGCTTTTGATGCCGTCTAGTTCAATCTTGACTAAGAAGGTGTAATTGGAACCTTGCAGGGTCAAATCGTGGGAGACGATTTCGCCATGGCGAATGATTTCGGTGGCAGCCGGACCGGATTGTGGTCCTGCACCAGGTACTATATTCGGATCAGAATTCGACTCGATCGTCAAAAGGTCAATCCTGCCGTACTACTTTTGAAGTCGGAGATCGGGTAGCTTGAGTTCAAGCTGGAATTCAGCCTGAGGATAAGGCTGACGTTTAGCCAGCTTCCAGGACGGTATGCCCGTTGGCTCTGGGGCAAGCGTGGCCATCTGGGTTAATCGGTTGCCCGCAAAGGAAGCATGTAGGCCGACCAGCCGCACAAATCGTGAGAGATTCTTCGCCCAGAACAATTGCCTGAGCGGTGGTGATCCAATAACCGACCGATTCCGTCTCGGGATCCTCATTGGCATTATCACTCTGCGGGTCGCTCCCCTCAGAACCCTGGGGGGAATCACCTTCTGGCAACTCGATGTTCTCGCGTTCGTACGCTTGAAGGTAAAAGGCATTGCTATCTTTGTCGTAGCTTAAGAGCATCTGGCCCGCTTTAAAATCTATATTCAGTTCCCCGCCGGACCATACATCCTCGCGAAGGTCGCTCTCTTTGTCACGGTCCTCTTTCGAGAGGCGCCCCACCATGTCCCGTAGATAGACGCCCAGTTGCAGAAGTTGCTCTTTTTCCATCCAGACAGAAGAGATAGCGGAGCCTGAGTGGGCGTCCACACGAAATGTACGGAGGCCAGGTTCCCCAAAGGTTAGTGCTTCAATGCTGACAGCTGCGCCAAGATCGTATTTAACTTTGTTTGATTCCACGTCCATTATCATAGACGCCGCCGATTATCTGTGGCAAGGGTGAAACAACGGCACAAATTTGGTTTACGTGCTCAAACAAACTTTTAGTGAAACGCTAGGGTTCAGATTGTGTTTGTGGACGTTAATCTCTGAGTTTTGATTTGCGGATGTTTGTGATATGTATAATCCACTCATTCACCGGCACGAGTAGAAATAGTAAGAATATTGAGGAGGAACTCTAATGGCACAGGGATTGACGATGGAGATGGTCCAAGCGGCAATGAAAGCTATGATGGACAAGGCAATGGAAAAACCCAACGAGCCGATTGCAATGTGCGTCGTTGACGCGGCCGGCAACTTGGAGGCCTATGCCAAGATGGACAATCTACGGATGTTCAGCCGCCGCCACGCACAGAGGAAGGCTTACACGTCAGCAATGATGGGAATGGATTCAGTTGCCCATGCGGAGCGACTGCACAGCGGTGGGCGTAACATCGCTGACCTGGGAGACCCAATGATGACCTTTGGTCAAGGCGGCCTGGTAATCATGAAAGATGGCGTCATCCTTGGCGGCATTGGTGTGGGCGGCTATCCCAGCGGTCAGGCCGACGAAGACATTTCCCGAGTTGGCCTCGACGCAATGAACCTCTAGGCGATTCTTGGTTGGGTCGTAACCCAGACGGAGTTCGAAATATGTACGCCCCGGACAGTCTTCCGGGGCGTTTATTATTTACCGAAATCAGAGTCGAGACGGCCGAATATTCAGCGCACTGGTCAAATCCGAATATCGTCAACAAGTATATTTTGGGCGTCTGAAGAATGGTAATCACGCACAGGTGAAATTTTATGTGATTTTTGTTTGACTGACGCCCCTCACGCTTGAGATCGGTTATTTTCCCACTCGGCCAAGCGTGCCTCCAGTGAGTGTTGGCGCAGGGCCATGGTCAGATCGCCCCGAGTTCTTTCCAACACGCCGCGCATGGCGTCGGTGTTGCGTCTTAGACCGCTGGTGACTCCCTCAGGGAAGTCGATGGTCACCAGAACACCGTACATCTCGTCCATGATGTCCATGAACTCCTGGCAGCCGTCCATCGCATCGCGGCGCAGTGCGTCCAGGATATATCGGCGCAGTTCGCCAATGACCTCAGCCATCCCGTTAATATAGGCTGCGGCGTCAACTTTTAGGTCGTGTATGGAAGGTATATCTGCGCCGGAGATTACTGCAAGAGTCACGTTGGCTTCAGTGAATTCTTTGCGGGCGTCATTCATGAACCCCGCATTGAATATGGAAGGGCTGCTCCCCCGGATATGGTCTGCATCCCTAAGCCTGGCGTCGCCCTTTTTAATCAACTCTTTGGCATCGTCAAACGCCCCACGGTGCACGGCGCGGATGGCGTTTGCGGAGAACCGTATCACTTCCCTGGAGACAGACAAAGCTTGCTCCCGGTCACTGTTCCGCTCTGTGAGCTCATTGATTACAGCGGTCCCAATTTCTGATAGGACCGATTGGTAGCGTGAGGGCATTAGATACGCCCGCCAGCGTCTTCTATGACCTTCACCAATCTGGCAGCGGCTGCTTCTGGTTCGGGTGCTGCGCCAACGGCAGCAGTGACACAGATGGCGTCGGCCCCGGCTTCAATGACCGCGGCAGCGTTTTCTGCGTTGATTCCGCCGATGGCCACCAGAGGTGTTTTGGCGACGGCCCTTGCCTCACGCACTCGGTCGATGCCCTGCGGCGGGCGACCCACGCCCTTGGTGTCGGTGTGGTAGATAGGGCCGAATGCCACGTGGTCAGCGCCCATCTCCTCTGATTCCACCAGTTCATCAAATTCATGGTTTGACCGGCCAATTACTTGGTGAGACGCGAGTACCTGTCTCGCCTGGTCAATGGGTAGGTCGGTCTGGCCCACGTGCAACCCCGCTGAGCCGACTATTGAGGCAACATCAGCGTGGTCATTTAATATGAGGGAAGCTCCCGATTCGGCGCACAGCTTCTGCAGCCCCCTGGCCAATGGTAGGGAGTCGCCTTTGTCGCGAATCTTATCTCTCAGTTGCAACATCCTGGCCCCACCTTGGATGGCAGCTTGGGCGATTACCAACGGGTCGCGACCACCAGTGATCGTAGGGTCGATTATCACGTAGAGACCACGTATCAACTCAGCTTGCTCTCGGCGAATCGTCGTGCCAAGCTGATCAGTTAGCTCATCAAGTACCCTCTTGATCCCTCCCAAGGTTTCCCAACCCAGTGGATTCGCCGAAGATGACTCGTCCAGGAGCGAGAGCAAGTTATTTGCCATACTGGCCAAACCGAGAGTTTCTTGGGCGCTGGTGGGCGGGCCGTCGTCCGTCTCAGCCATGGCCGATGCTGCAGGCAGAGAGGGGATCAATTCCCGCAGACTCTGCAGGGCCGGCGCCGGAGATTGGGCCGATGGTACGTACCTGGAGGCTGCTTCTATGCAGTGGAAAATGGTTTGATAGTGGCTTTGTGCGGGGCTATCTATTCCCCTACCGCTGGTCACAGATCCATCCCCTTGGGTGTTTCACCGGAGCGGGCGGCGTCGATGTTTTCTCTCATGGTTTGAGGCATGTCCCTTCCGAATTTTGTAAAGGCGTCTTCAACGCCGCGTCCAATGTTACGTGGGTCGTTGTAATAACCGGGTGACCGATGCTCGCTACCCGACGAGAAATTCTCGTGGACCGAGCCAACGGTTTTGCCGGTGGCAAATGATGACATTCGTCTTTCCATCTCATTGCTCTGACAATGAGCGCAGACCGGCTCCAATTTGCTGCTGATTGACCTCACAAAAAATGACGACAACTTGGTGCAAGATTGGCAACGGTATTCATATATCGGCACAGGGGTCTCCTGCAGATCACCTAAAGTAGTCGTCCCGCTGGGGACTGGCAGCTTTAAGGGTTTTTGAGGTCGCGACGCTCGCGGTTGAAATCGGGACTGGTTTGGCCGCCCATTTCCTTCTTGATACGGCCCATGTAGCTGTCGATGCTGGCTGGGCTATCCTCGTTCACATCGCGAGAGGTCTCGCCACTTGGCACCCAATTGAGGCTGTCACCCCAAGACGCCCTGAATGAGAATTTGGAGATCAACCGCTGCATGTCGGTGCCTTGGCAATGATCACAGTTTGGTTGCAGGTCTTTGGTGTCTTCAGAAACGCTGCGGACCAGCACAGAGGATATTTTTTGGCAATCACCACAGCGATATTCGTAGAGCGGCACTTATATTGTCCAGTATCGATTTAGCAGTAACGATTATATGCAGTCTGAGCATATATTTTAACATGAGCTTTTCGGTGAGGCATTCGGGAGTGATTGGTATGAAAACGAAAAGTGGTTACTGACGCTCCCCAGGGGCGCCACCCTCTGATGCCTAATGTATAATGTGGCCACCCTCACTGCCGGTTTTTTCGCTGGTGGCGGGTTCTTACAACTGCAACCCCGTATGGGCCGACCAACCGCACCCGGGGATGAATTTGGACCTGCTGAGGTGGCGCCATGGCGGATGAACAAGCACACACGATTCCCATGTTCGGCGATGACCAGCCTGAACTAGCCGCTACTCCGACCGCTTCGGCAACTCCGGCTGCCTCTGCTCTTAAAAAACGCGAACCGCTGCTGATGATCATGGACGGCCATGCCATGGTTCACCGGTCGTTCAGGGCCATTTCCACCCAAAGACACCTCACGGTGAATGCCACTGGCGAGGACGTGACCGGGGTTTACGGCTTTGCCAACGTGTTCCTTAGAGCGCTAAACGAATGGAATCCGGCCTACTGCGCCATCGCCTTTGATTTGTCAGCGCCGACCTTCCGCCACAAGCAGTTCCCTGAGTACAAAGGCCAGCGCGAGTCAACACCCGAAGAACTACGTCCCCAATTTGGCCGTGTTAAACAGTTGATGGAGTCCTTTGGTGTGCCGGTGTTTGAGCTTGAGGGCTGGGAAGCGGACGATGTCATTGGGACCCTAGCCGCTCAAGCAGAAAAAATCGGCATGGACTCGGTTATCCTCACTGGAGACCGGGACACCTTTCAGCTGATATCCCCCAGAGTCAGGGTCGACTTGGCCTCCAGTATTCAAGACCGCAAGGTGTATGACGAAGAAGCCCTGATGGAGCGCTACTCCGGCCTCACAGCAGCGCAGCAGACCGATTTCAAAGCGCTGTTGGGTGACAGTTCGGACAACATCCCCGGCGTGCCCAAGGTGGGCGAAAAAACAGCCATCGCCTTGCTCAATGAATACCACAACCTCGAGGGCATCTATGAGCACCTCGAAGAGGTCAAGCGACCCAGCGTAAAGTCGTCTTTGGATGAGTTCAAGGACCGCGCTTTCTTCAACCGCGGGTTAATGACCATCGACTGTGATAGTCCGGTGGAATTGGACCTGGAGAATGCCAAGTTCGGCAATTTTGACCGGAACGCAGTGGTTCAGTTCATGACCGAGCTTGAGTTCTTTACTATTATTCCCAGAGTTCCGGAACCGGACGGCTCTGAAACATCGGCAGCAACAGAAAATGCTCCGGCGGCTGCTCCAACTGAAGCCGTTGACTACACGGTGGTGCAGACCAAAGAGCAACTGGAACAGATGCTGGCGACGCTGTATGAAGCCGGTCAGTTCTCATTTGATACCGAGACCACTGGCCTGGATGCCGTGCAAGCGGGCCTGGTGGGACTAAGTTTCTCAACTGCGCCCACGGTGGCCTGGTACGTGCCTGTGGGGCATCAAGAAGGCGAGCAACTGCCGATGGAAGAGGTCTTGGCAGCGGTGCGTCCGTTGTTTGAGTCGCCGGATATTAGCAAGTGCGCCCACAACGCCAATTATGACATGACAATACTGGCCAGCCATGGCATAGACTGTCAGGGCGTCGATTTCGACACCATGGTCGCTGCCCATCTTCTGAGTCGCGGTCAATTGGGGCTTAAGAATCTTGCGTTGGACGTTCTAGGCCAAGAAATGACGCCCATCAACAAGCTGATTGGTACTGGCAAAAAACAGATCACTTTCGACCAAGTTGACATAGAAACGGCCGCCCCTTACGCCGCCGCCGATGCCGATATGACCGCCCGTCTGCGCTTGGCCTTTGAGGAGCCGGTGATGCGGGAAGGCCTGAACTCCCTAATGACCGACATGGAGATGCCGCTTGTACCGGTCCTGGTGACAATGCAACGCCACGGCATCATGCTGGACTCAGCTGGGCTGCGTGAGATGTCTGAAGACCTGCGTGAGCAGATGTTCCAGACAGAGGAAGAACTCTACAAGTCCATTGGCCACACGGTGAATATCAATTCGCCCCAACAGCTGAGCGACCTACTTTTCAACGAGATTGGCCTGCCAAAGACCAAGCGCACCAAGACTGGCTACTCCACTGATGCCAATTCCCTTGAGGGGCTGAAAGGTCTGCACCCGGTGGTGGACCAGATTTTGGAGTATCGGCAGGTGTCCAAATTGAAGTCGACCTACGTGGACGCCCTTCCGGAAATGGTAAATCCGGACACCAGACGGGTACACACCAGCTACAACCAGACCGGTTCGGCCACGGGGCGGATGTCCAGCAGCGACCCCAACCTGCAGAACATCCCCATTCGGACCGAGATGGGCCGCCAGGTTCGGAAGGCTTTTATGGCTGAGGGAGCGCCAGATTGGCTGCTTTTCTCGGCAGACTACTCTCAGATCGAATTGCGGGTGCTGGCCCATATATCCCAGGATCCTGGCTTGTTGGAAGCGTTCCGACGTGGAGAGGACATCCACTCATCTACGGCTTCGTTGATGTTTGATGTGCCGCTAAGCGATGTTGTGGCAGACCAACGGCGAATCGCTAAGGTGCTCAACTTTGGGGTGATTTACGGTCTGTCGGCACACGGAATCTCCCAGCAGACCGGATTCAGCCGAGAGGAAGGCGCATCGTTCATCGAGGCCTATTTCGCCAAATATCCTGGCATCAGTGACTATCTGGAGCAGGTGAAGGTCAAAGCCAGAGCGGAGCAGTACGTCGAGACCCTGCTCGGGCGGCGTCGCTATCTGCCAGACATCAATAGTCCCAACTTCAACGTTAGAGGCGGGGCCGAGCGGATGGCCATCAACATGCCCATCCAAGGAACCGCAGCCGACATAATGAAACTTGCCATGATCCGAGTGCAAAAACGCCTCGACGATGAGGGCATGAAGACCAAAATGCTCCTTCAAGTGCACGACGAACTGGTTTTCGAGACTCCAAAAGAAGAAATGGCCGCCCTAAAAGACCTGGTCGTCGACGAGATGCCCGCCGCCATGGACCTGGACGTGACCTTGAAGGTGGACACCAAATGGGGCCTCACTTGGGGCGACATGGAATAGCTTGGGTCTGTTTACGGCCAAATTTGAAATAACGTAGCTCTGGGTAAATACCACAGCAAATAGGAATACGCACTAAATATGGAACTCTATCGCAGCTTTATCTTTGTGCCTGGCAACCGGGAAAACATGCTGGAACGGGCTAAGTCGTTCAAGGCCGATGTGATAGTCGTAGATCTGGAAGACTCCGTTCACGCTGGGGGCAAAACCGATGCCAGAGAACTGGCCAAGAAATGGGTGCCGATCCTGCACCAGCAAGGACAACGGGTCATTGTGCGGGTGAACTCCCTGGATACCGGACTAACACGCACCGAGTTGGAAGCTCTGGTTTCCCCAGACCTATACGGCATCAGCCTGGGCAAGGTTGAGTCGACCTGGAACATGCGCGACCTTGACCGCATGCTGAAGGCCGTTGAACCATCTGCCGGAGTAGAAGTCGGTTCTACCAAAGTAGTGGCCTGGGCTGAGACCGCCAGCGCAATGGTCGATGCCAGAGACATTGCTAAATCTTCGTCACGGGTCATCGCATTGGCGTTCGGTGCCGAGGATTTCACCAACGACATGGGTATCGAACGGTCCGACACCGGGGAAGAGGTTCAAGTTCCCAGGTCATTGGTCCCAATAGCAGCCAGGGCAGCGAATGTGGCATCTTTGGATTCGCCATTTGTTCTATTCCAAGACCCGGGCGCTCTGCGGGCCGACGCCATGCGAGCGCGGCAGATGGGTTACACCGGCAAGCATGCCATCCACCCTGGCCAGCTTGACATAATCAACGAAGTATTTAGTCCGTCTGCCGAAGAAGTTGCCTATGCTAGGAAGATCATGGAAGCCTGGGAAGAAGCCGAATCCGCAGGACGCGGCTCCTTGGCCCTGGACGGTCGCATGGTTGATGTGCCCGTGGTGAAACGAGCCCAGAATCTGTTGGCCCTCGCCGATGCCATCGAAGCCAAAGGCCGTTAGGCGCTAAACCGAATTGAAAGAAGATTTTCAGAAAGCAGACCGCATCGTCCTGGAAGGCATGAGGTTCTACGGGTTCCACGGCGTGAATCCTGAGGAGCGTGTTCAAGGTCAGGAATATCTGGTGGACCTGGCTGTGGAGATGGATCTGAGCGTTGCCGGCGGCTCGGACCGTTTGGAAGATACCGTAAGCTACGCCCACATCTACCGCGCCGTTAGGGACGTGATGGAAGGCGAACCTCGCAACCTGCTGGAGGCTGCCGCGCAGTCCATCGTCGACCGGATCTTGTCGGATTTCCCTGTAGACTCAGTCTCCGTCAGAGTGAAAAAACCCCACCCGCCAATTCGTGGCTCCGTGATTGAAAATGCCACCGTTGAGATCACGCGCCGCCAGGAGAAATAGCATGCCAGGAGAGTTAGCATGAAGGTCCACGACTATCACCAAGGCAACCGAGATCTGCAAGACAAGTTCGGGACTCGGCGGCTGGCTGACCGGATGGCCGAGCGGGCTGCTGAGACGCTGGGTGAGGGCGAGCGCTGGTTCATCGAAGAGGCAAATATGTTTTTTCTGGCTACCTGTGATAAACGCGGTATGCCGACCTGTTCTTACAAAGGTGGAGATGTTGGGTTTGTCCGAGTGGTAGACGAGCAAACGCTTGCGTTTCCCAACTATGACGGCAATGGCAAATATCAGTCGATGGGAAACCTGCTTGAGAACCCGAATGTGGGCATGCTATTTATCGACTTTGCCGGGCAGCAGAGATTGCGAATTCAAGGCGTGGCGACAATTGATGAAAATGACCCATTGATGGCTGAATACCATGAGGCCCAGTTCATAGTGCGAGTGCGAATCACTGAGTCTTACCCGAACTGCCCGCGCTACATCCACAAACAAACATTGGTCGAAAAATCGGAGTACTTGCCTGAGATAGGCCGAGAAACACCTCAGCCGGCTTGGAAAAGCAGACCGGAATATCAGGACTGATTTTTCGGTGGCAAGAATATGAAAAGCCCCTGAGTTTAACTCAGGGGCTTTTTTAACAACTAGGCGCCGAAAATTTATTCGGCGGCGGTGATGGTGATGTGGGACATGTAGGAGTTGGCCGTTGCACCGTGCCAGTGGTTCTCTCCTTGCAGAACGTGGACCACGTCTCCCACGGTAATTTCTCGCTGGTGGCTCTCGTCAGCGACGATGCCCACTCCAGCAGTAACGACCAACATCTGGTCGCTCTTGTGGGTGTGCCAGCCGGTGGTGGCACCCTTCTCAAAGTTGACGATGCTGCTGTTGAAAGTCTTGCTGGCGCCTTCGGGGAGCAGGTTCTGCCTGGTGCGCTTCACGTCTCCACCAGTCCAGCCCGGAATTGGTGTGGCGGTGGCGATTGGGACTACTTCAACCTCGGCGATTCTGATTACTCTCATAAAAACCCTCCTGTGTTTAACACGGAATTCAGACATAAAAGTCAGAGAGGATAATACACCGCCAAGGGAACGCCGGATACCACACCTTGGTCGTTTGCTCAAAATCTGCTCGAATTGAAAATCAGGTTGGTGAGGAGCGCTGGCACATGAGAACCGGCCTGTGGTCGCGCTGGTTGTTTGAGCGTGGGTAATGTGTTAATCTGAGAATCAATCAACTGGATGAAAATGAGATACCGTGCTGTCTGGCGTTGAGCCTAATCAGCAGTAAACGAGAACGACAATGCGCTGTGAAATCTGTCTAAAAGCTGGAATGGCCGGCAACAATGTCAGCCACTCCAACCGCCACACCAAGACCCGGTTTGAGGCCAACGTCCACAAACAGACGCTGATGCGCGAGGGTAAACCCGTCAAAGTAAAGATCTGTACTCGCTGCCTGCGCTCCCTGCACAAGTCTAAAAAGGTCCAAAAGGTCTTCGCTGCACTTTAGGGAACCAATCCAACTGAAACACAAAAACACCCCGTCACGACTCAACGTGACGGGGTGTTTTTGTGTTTCCTGAAAGCTGACGGCTGTGGGCTACTAACTGAATAAACATCCGCGCATGCCTTTCATGGCTTCAGGGATGGTCTCGTGGTCGTTGAAGATGGCAGACCCAGCCACCAGGATGGTCGCACCGGCCTTAACCGAGTCCTGGGCGGTCCAGTCTGCCTTGACCCCGCCATCGACCTCTATCTGGGCGCTGTGGTTGCCCTGTTCGATCATGGTTTTGAGTCTGCGAATCTTGTCCAGGCTCTGGGGAATGAATGATTGACCGGACGCGCCGGGGTTTACTGACATGATCATCACCATGTCCAGCATTGGCAAAACGTCTTCCACGGCGCTCAGAGAAGTGCCCGGGTTGATGGCCACACCTACCTGGTTGCCCTTGTCCTTGATGCGGGCGACGGTCCGGTGCAGGTGTCCACAGGCCTCTGCGTGGACCAGGATCTGGTCTGACTCCACCTTGGCGAAAGTGGACAGCAGGTTCTCCGGCTCCTGAATCATGAGGTGGATGTTCAGAGGCACATCGGTATTGGCCCTGATGGCATCGATCACGACCTCACCGAACGATATGGCTGGCACAAATATACCGTCCATCACGTCCACGTGAATTAAATCAGCGCCCGCGTCGGTTACGGCACGTACCTGGCGGCCGAGATCGGCAAAATCTGCTGACAGCACCGATGGGGCGATGAGGATCCTGGCCTCAGAAACCATGTCCAGCAGCCTCCAACATCTTTTTTGCTTCTAATAATGCGGCCGCCACGCGATTCGGGGCAGTTCCGCCAGGGTTATCCCGGGCGGCAGCAGACGACTCAGCCGTAATGTCATAAACGTCATCTTGAAACAGGTCTGACAGCTTCTGGTACTCCGCCAGCTGCAGGTCCTGAAGGCTGACATTTTCGTCGTCGCAGTAGCGGGACAATTGTCGCATAATGCCGTGGGCCTCGCGGAATGGCATGCCTTTGCCCACCAGATAATCGGCCAGGTCCGTGGCCAGCATCTGACTTTCGCTGGCTAGGCTTGAGACCCGTTCCTCGTTTAGCTGCATACCAGGCAGCATGGCCTGGAAAACGTCCAGCGTGGTGGTGAGGGTGTCGGCGGCGTCAAAGAAGCCTTCCTTGTCCTCCTGCATGTCCCTGTTATAGGTCAATGGCAGGCCCTTCAGGGTAGTCAGCAGTCCAATCAGATCTCCATAGACTCGACCGGTCTTGCCCCTGGCCAACTCGGCAAAATCGGGGTTTATTTTCTGTGGCATGATGCTGCTGCCGGTGGTGAACTCTTCCGACAGACGGATAAAACCGAACTCGCCGCTGGACCAGAGGATCAACTCCTCAGACATGCGGGAGAAATGCATCATGCAGACCGATGCCGCAGCCAGGAATTCAACTACGAAATCCCGATCGGACACGGCGTCCATGCTATTGGCGCTGATGCGACTGAAGCCCAGCTCGGCGGCCAAGAACTCGCGGTCGGTCTGGTAGGGCACTCCGGCAAGGGCGCCGCTGCCCAAAGGCATGACGTCGGTGCGCTTGTGGCAGTCTTGAAAACGGCCAATGTCCCGCTGGAACATCTCAAAATAGGCGAGCATGTGGTGGGGGAAGAGCACCGGTTGGGCCCGTTGTAGGTGAGTGTAGCCGGGCATCACAACGCCCTGATGTTTCTCTGCCAGCCCTATCAATGCAGCCTGCACTCCCCGCAGGCCTTTTACCAAGTCCATGATGGTGCCCTTGGTGTAAAGCCGCAGGTCCACGGCCACTTGGTCGTTCCGAGACCGTGCTGTGTGCAGCCTGCCCGCCGCCGCGCCAATTAGTTGGTGCAGGCGACTTTCGATGTTCATGTGCAGGTCTTCCAGGGTCGGGTCCCAGGGGAATTTTTCGTCCCTGATCTCCTGCTCTATCGACGCCAGCCCCTCGGTAATCTGGGCGGCGTCTTCCTGGGAGATGATGCTCTGTTTGGCCAACATCTTGGCGTGGGCCTTTGACCCGGCAATGTCCTGCTGGTACAGGCGTCGGTCGTAATCGATGGAAACGGTGTATCTGCTGAAATCAGTCATGGTGCTAAGACTATAAACCCGCCAGTGCCCCGGCTCAAGGGAGAGCGCAGCAGATTGGCTGGATACTCAAACTCTGAAAACAAAATAAACGCCCCGACTAGGACCGGTCGGGGCGCGTTTGTCAGCTCAGAATCTCCAAGTTGAGGGCTAGGCTAATCGTCGCCGCCAACCGGGAGTTTCGCGCCTTGGAACGGTCCCTCTGAAGCTTCAAACGACTGGGAGAAGTCGAGAATCTCCTGGTCTGTCTGGGTGTCCAGGTCGATGGCCCGACTGAAACCTTGCTTCACTACAAAACCGGTTTTGTAGTAGACCTCGCCCACGTTGTTCTCCGGGTCGTGGAAGTAGATGCTGCAGGAGATACCGTGGGTGACGGTACGCAGAATTTCAATCTTTTCTTCTTTGAACCGTCGATTTAGCTCACGCAGCGCCGCCATGTCTGGGACTATGTATGAAATCTGGCCAACGTTCTCAGTGGCCGGTCTTGCGCCTTCGGGATGGTCGGCGCCGCGGGCCTGGCCAAGAGCCAATTCATGGTGTTCGTTATCCGGGTCGGCGCTGAGGAAGCAGATACCCCGCTCTGGGTTCTCGTCGGTGACAGTCAGGCCCATCACCCGAGTGTAAAAGTCCCGCACCTTCATTAGGTCGTCACAAATGATGCCCACGTGTCCAAGGTTTGTTATCAGCGACATGTTAGTTCCTCCGTTTTCTGTAAGTCCCCTGCTGGCCAATATTGGCACCCCGATACTACCACGGCGGGGTGAGTGCTGTGCCTGAAGCTGCGATAAATCTCCTTAATTATCCCATCCCAACCACACGCACCCTGTGATTGATGCCGTCTGCGATGTATAGGGTTCCGTCTCTGTCCACTCCGCAACCGTGGGGGCGCTCCAGACCGCATCCAATGGCGTTGCCGCCGTCACCGTCTCCGCCCTGATGCCCACCGGCGATGGTGGTCACGATGCCAGTGGTAGTGTCGATAAACCTCACGGCGTTGTTCTCGGTGTCCACCACAATCAGGTTGTCCTGGTTGTCGCACCGCATGGCCTTGGGTGCGCCCCAAGTGGCAGTCAGGGCCGGCCCGCCGTCTCCGCTGTAGCCACGCTCCCCGGTGCCGGCGAAGGTGCTCATGATGCCGTTGGTGTCCACCTTGCGCACGCCGTTGCCTTCCCGCTCGGCGATGTAGACGTTGCCCTTGCTGTCCACACAAATCGCCCTAGGACCCGCGAGCGACGATTCTGGGGCCGGTTTACCGTCGCCTTCTCTCCGCAACTCACCGTCGCCGGCAAACGTTGTAATGATGCCGGTATTCAAGTCCAGACGCCTGATCCGTTGGTCTTGGATGTCGGCAATCAGCAGCCCGCCTTTGCCATCCAGAAAGCAGTCATTGGGCTCGCGCATCTGAGCTTGAGTTCCAGGGCCGCCGTCGCCGCTGTAGCCGGATTCCCCAGTGCCAGCTACGGTGGTGATGATGCCGGTGGCGGCCTCGACCTTGCGAATGGCCGCGTTGAACCGGTCGACGATATAAATATCGCCGTTGGTATCCAGGGTCAGAGAGTAGAGATTGTCCATGGTTGCTTCCGTTGCCGGGCCTCCGTCTCCGGAATAGCCCGCCTTGCCGGTCCCGGCCACTGTAGTGATGAGCTGTGTGGTTTTGTCGATGCGCTGGACGGTGTGATTGCGTCCGTCGCAGATGTAGAGATTGTCGTCAGCGTCAAAGGCACAGCCGTAGGATTCCCCGATCATGCACTCCAACGCCGGACCGCCGTCACCGGCGTAGCCTTCCTCGCCAGTGCCGACGATAGTCTGGATTTTGCCAATCTCAATCTGCATGTCTTGTCACAAACTTTTTCGAAAATGGTGTCGTTGGAGGCAGAGCCCTGATGGACACAGAGCATGATTCCGATTCGACTCTAATTGCCGGTGGTGTTGTGGTCAATCATTTTCAAATTTGATTGCCAACGGCCCTAAAAAAATAAAAATAAAATACGGCTCGCCCTATGCTAAAATCTTCCAACATCAGAGCAACTCAGCGCCCTGAATCGTACTAGCGTCCAAATTAGAGAAATTCACTGAGTTGTCAGAGGGAACAAAATGGCCGGTTTGAACAACGAAAAATGCGAGGCCTGTCGGCGGGACTCACCCAGCGTCACTGATGAAGAGGTGACTCAGCTAAAACCAGAGGTACCAGACTGGGATTTGACCCATGAGAATGGGATTCCCAAGTTGGACCGGGTTTTTAAATTCAAAGATTTTAAATTGGCTTTGGAGTTCACCAACGAATTGGGAGCTCTGGCTGAAGACCAAGGGCATCATCCCCGCATGATTACGGAATGGGGACGTGTTCAGGTTACCTGGTGGACTCACAAGATAAGAAACCTCCACCGGAATGACTTTGTCATGGCGGCAAAATCTGACCAGATCTTCTTAAACATAGACGACGTTAATCGGGACTAATCATGCATGTTACCTATCGGCTGACTACAAACGACCTGGCCTCGGTGCCCTCTGAGGCTGCCTGGGCGGAAGGCATGGGCTACGATTCCATGTCCAGTAACGAGACAGCCCATGATTCGTTTTTGCCGCTAGCTCTGGCTGCGACTTCAACCAACCGTACTATCCTTGAGACTCGGGTCGCCATCGCATTTCCCCGGTCTCCAATGATTACGGCCTACCTTGGCCGAGACCTCCAAGACCTCTCCAAGGGCCGATTTCGTCTGGGATTGGGCACTCAGGTGAAGGGCCACATTATGCGCCGTTTCTCCACGGACTGGGAAGCGCCTGGGCCACGATTAAGGGATTACGTCAAATCGTTGAAGGCCATCTGGCACAGCTGGCAGACCGGAGAGAAACTGGAATATTACGGTGATAGCTACAACTTTTCTCTGATGACCCCATTCTTTGATCCTGGTCCCAGCGAATACCCAGCGCCAGAGGTTTTCACCGCAGCGGTCAACGCCTATAACTGCCAGGTTGCCGGTGAGGTTTCAGATGGGTTGATGCTGCACAGCCTCACTTCGCCTGAATACGTGCGCCAAGTGGTGCGACCGGCATTGGAAAAGGGTGCGCAGAAGGCTGGCCGAGATTTCAGCGGGTTAAAAGTAACCGGCGGCGGTTTCATCATCACGGGGCCAAACCGCGCCAGCATCGTGGCCATGCAAGCGGAAGTGCGCCGAAGAATAGCCTTCTATGCTTCTACCAGGTCCTATTTCCCTGTTCTGGAGGCCCACGGCTTCCAGGAGATTGGCCAAGAACTGCACGAGATGTCGCTGAAGGGTCTGTGGGCAGAAATGGGGGAGCTGGTCAGCGACGAAATGCTGGACGCCTTCTCTGTTTCTGGTGAGTACGACGAAATTGCCGATAAGTTTGTGGAGCGTTACGGCGGTCTGCTGGATGAAGTCAGCTTCACTCTATATAGCGAGAAACCACCAGAAGAAGCGCAGTTGAAAAAAATGGTTCACCGTCTCCAAGAGCTAGGATAAACGCCGCTTAGTTTACGGCGTACATCAACCCCGTCCAGTAAATAACAGGGCCCCTGGCCGCAAGGCTGGGGGTTTTTTGAGTCATGGAAACCTGACTTGGATCAGTATTACAAATTTCCGACGGTCTTGAGTTTTGGCGTGCCTCTGAAATTGAGACCAGAGACACCTGCTTGTTGAAAACCGGAATTAGCGCCTCCATCATTACTATGACCCTCTGAATCAAAGGGTCATAGTAATGATGCTGGGGTGTGCGGATGGTGGATTTGGCAGTGGCCCCAGGGCCATTTAAGCGTGGCAACGAGACCGCTCTGACCTATGACCTCAAGATGGCGGCCTGGGAGTGGCTTTACCGAGAGGCGGCCTGCCGGGTAATCGGGTTGGAGGTCAAACTGGAAGGGCCAGGCGGCCGTATCGTTGACCTTGCGGCGGTTGGGCCCCACAACACCTTCTACATCATTGAGGTCAAATCCAGCCGATCAGATTTCTCGAGAGACGACCACACCGCGGACGACTTTACTGAACTGCAAGGGCGTGAGGGCACGGTCGCCGGGCGTACGGGTCTGGCCAAAGAGACACTACGTCAGGCCATGGACTTTGCCAAGGAGACTAACCCTGAGGCGTGGCGGGAGGTGCCCGCTTTCAAACAGGCCTTGGCCGATTACCGGCGCGTGTCCGGCAAGGAAGAGGCCTATCGAAATCGTATTGCCGCTTTCAGTATAAAATTTCACGACCCCACATTTATGCGCATCGCCGATTTCCACTATCTGATAGCTCCGAAGGGCGTGGTCACACGCAGCAGTCTGCCGCCACAGTGGGGACTGTTGGACGAGACTTCGGCGGTGGCGTTTCCTGCGGTCGACAAAGAGATTCGGAAGAACACTGGTATCGTCTCCAACTTCCTCCGAGCCATCGCTCGCGGTAACACGACTTCGATGATGCGTTCCCAGGGGATCTCTTTTACCAGGGGTGAAGGGCGTGGCATTCGATAGTTGTGCAGTAGAACCCAAACGACCGAATCTAGGCTATGTTACGGCAAGTCCCAAGTTCCGACCGTTCCGCTCTCACTAGCCACGTTCAGCGAGATATTGGCGACAATCGTTGAATCATCAACGGCGGTTGCGGTGTTCAAGAATACGTCTCTAACTGCAATCATTGCCGTTGGCCAGGTGTATTTATCAACGGGGAAATTGGCGTCAAAACAAGCAGTAGCATCTGACTTCTCGTTTTAGCAGGTATTAAAAAGCGCCCCGGCGATTAGGCCGGGGCGCTTTTTTGTCTGTTGCTAGTTTTCCGAGATTTTGGCTGAGGCGAGATTTGCTGCTACCGGTGCATCAACTGCCAATCTAGGCTCCCGAGATTGAATGTGATACGGCGGAAACCTTCTGCGTAGTCTAGGCCAGTCTTTTCTTTGTGACGGCCGGAGTTGTTCTTGATACGTTCCAATCTTTGTTCCCGGTCGGAAGACATCTGGCTAACGTGGGCGCCAAGTGAATCGACTTTTACGTCCAGGTAAGACTGGATATCAACAAATACGTCGGGCTCTTCACCGCCCCATAAGAAAGCCTGCTCCACACGGTGCGGCTCCAGTCCTTCTTCTGTTATCTGCTCGGGAAAGTGCTGGTAGCTCCATGCGTAACTGAAGGCTGCGTCCAATGCCACCTGTCCGCTCTTGCGGTGATCACGGTGGGTGTGCGAAATGCTCCGGTAGGGGTCAATGCAGAGAATCAGGTCTGGCTTGAAGCGGCGTATCTCCCGCGTCACCTGGCTGCGAAACAACAGTGTGTCTTCGAGTCCGCCGTCTGGGTGGCCCAGAAAAACAACGTCGGTAACACCAACAATATCTGATGCATTGTGCTGCTCAATCACCCTGGTGGCAGCCAGTTTTTCTGAAGTCATCTCCCGGTCGCCGGTTCCCTTGTTGCCGTTGGTGCACATGACCACTGCGGCCACGGTGCCAAATTCCTTGACCCATTTGGCTAAGGCTCCGCCGCATCCGCCTTCACAATCGTCTGGATGGGGTGTGATCGCCATGGCCCTCTTGGGCGCAGTTGTTAGTATTTCCATCCGGTTATTGGTGCTCTCCTAGCAGGGGTTGTTGATGGGCAGCAGCTAGCGGGCGACCCGCCAGCCATTATACGTAATTCATAACCCATGGTGTGGGAAAAACACAGCATAGTCCCAAGATATCGAATTAAATCTTGAGTATCTGAAACAGTGAACGGCGGCTTATGCCGCCGGTCAGGTTAACTTGCGGAGAGGGTTTTGGAGATGCCGAGGGGTGTTGCAGCGTAACGACCAGAGCGGCCAGGGATACGTTCTAGCCAGCCAAACTTGGAGCGGGCTGCGTTGCGGAGGGTCTGGGTGAAGTTTCCCGGTTTGCGCCATCCGGCAAGATCGAAGAGCCAGGCCAGGTCATCTGCATTAACGCCGTCAACTTCAAAATGGCGATTAGCTCCAACTGCCGCCACCACAACCCGTCGCATGTCTCCCATGGGATTGGCTTCCCGGCAGAACGCTTCGAAATCTGCTTGCCCACTTTCAGAAAGAAACTCCGGCAGCAGGGATGGAGCGGTCGGCGCTTGGCTGGCGTTATTGTTTTGACCGGATACAACATTGGATTCAGGAGTCGGCTCAATGCGCGATTGAACAGGTTCTTCGCTGGCAACAATTGGCGTTGGGACTGGTTGTTCAATGGTCTGTGGAGCGGCAGTTTCCTGCGCTGCTGGTGCAACAAAATCCGGGGCCGCGATGGATGCAGAAAGGAAGGACGGCGCAACGGCGGTACTTTTTTCCGCGGAGCTAGTTGCCACAATCCCACTGGCGTCGCCACCATCAGACGATCCTGCCTGCATCAACTCCCGGGGGAGATCACGCAGCACCATGCCCACAACCTCGTGCAGCACTTCTGACTCTTCCGACTCAAATGTTATATGTGCGTTGTTGGGCAGCGAGATGGAGACTTTGACCATGTTTACACTTAAACCAAAGGTAAGAGGATACCCATCCAGGATACTGAACCGTATCGTACCGCACGGTCTGTACAAAGGCAAACAGAGTAGCGGGTATAAGTGTAAGTCTTAGGCCGAGCGGATTAGGCGTGTGCCGGGCGGGCCGGGGCCGACAGGCTAAATGGTCTGCTTAAGCCTGATGGCCAGAGAGCGGGTCATGCCGGGTACCGATGCTAGATCGTCCACGGCGGCCTCTTTGATACCCTTTAGGGTACCGAATCGGC
The DNA here is from genome assembly GCA_012959605.1 of Dehalococcoidia bacterium. Lineage (GTDB taxonomy): Bacteria > Chloroflexota > Dehalococcoidia > Lucifugimonadales > UBA3495 > UBA9611. The sequence goes on from DUCU01000012.1 coordinate 121,144, forward strand.
GTATGAGCATTCTCTTCCTTTTTGGACCAATCCCGGTGACGTTATCGATGGGGGATTTCAAGCTGCTCTTACTGCGCAGGTTCCGGTGGAAGGTGATGGCAAATCGGTGGGCCTCGTCCCGAATCCGCTGCACCAGATAAAGGGCTTGGGAGTCCCGCGGCAATATGATTGGTTCCGGGGTATGGGGAACGAACAGCTCCTCATTCTCCTTGGCCAAAGACGCCAAGGGAACGTCATCGATTCCCATCTCCAAGAACACTTCCAAGGCGGCGGATAGCTGGCCTTTGCCGCCGTCGATGAGCACCAGGTCAGGAATCACTCCAAAGCTATCGATGCCGGCCGTAACGACCTCTCCAGCTTTCTCAGCTTCTTTCTCAGCGGCACGTGAGGTGGCCAAACGCTTGAACCGGCGTCGCAGCACCTCGCGAATGCTTTCAAAGTCGTCAACGCCGTCCACTGTCTTAATCTTGAAGCGGCGGTAGTGGGCTGGTTTGGGTTTGCCGTCCTCAAACACAACCATGCTGGCAACAGTGTTGCTGCCCTGGATGTGGGAGATGTCGTAGCACTCCATGCGGCGTAGGGGCAGGGGCAGACTCAGTTCTTCCTCTAGGTCTGCGGCGGCCTGCTGAACAATATCGTTGTCACCCATCCAGGTGACCCTATGCTGGGTTAGCCCCTGCTCGGCGTTTGCGATTACTGTATCCAACAACTGCTTGTGGACACCCCGCTGGGGGGAAACCAGCCGCACAGCGCCCTTACGGACCTCTCTCAGCCATTCTGTGATGGCTTCCGAGTCTTCGGGCATATGTTGAATGACTATCCTTGGTGGCACCACTAATGCCGCTGTCTGGTAGAACTGTTTAACAAACTGCCCCAGCACTAGTTCTGCAGGGTCGTCCTGGGTGCCCTCCATAAAAAAATGGTCTCGGCCAATCAGTTTGCCCTTTCGGATGAAGAACACTTCTACCCAGCTCTCATTGGTGCCCTGAGCCATGGCAATCACGTCCATGTCGCTCACTGGGTTGGCTTCAACCTTCATTCGCCGTTCTTCGACGACCCTTTCAACGGCTTTGATTCGGTCACGTAGGACGGCTGCGCGTTCAAATTCCAGGCCTTCCGACGCCTTTTCCATGTTCATCTTCAGGTCGTCGGTCACCTCCGCGGTGTCACCGTTCATGAACATGACCACCTGGTTGATCACCTTGGCATAGTCTTCCTTGCTGGCCTGGCCGGTGCAGGGGGCCACGCAGCGGTTGATGTAATACTCCAGGCAGGGCCGGGCATCTTTGCCGGTGATGTTCTTGGTGCAGGACCGGTAGGGGAACAGCCGTTTGACCAGATCCATGGTTTTGCGCACGGTGCCGGAAGTGGCAAAGGGGCCGAAGTAGTTGGCGCCGTCTTTGAGTACCCGCCGAGTGATGTACACCCTGGGGAATTCTTCGTTGACGTCGATCTTGAGGTAGGGGTAGGTCTTATCGTCCTTCAGCCGCGCGTTGTAGCGGGGTTTGTACCGCTTGATGAGCGTGTTCTCAAGGATCAACGCCTCGGAAGCCGACTCGGTAACAATGTACTCAAAGTCGTGGAGGTGGCCCAACATGCGGCGGATCTTATTGGGCAGGTTTGTTTGCGAACCAAAGTATTGGCGAAGACGGTTGCTCAAGATGGCAGCCTTGCCCACATACAAGACGGTACCCCGAGGATCCTTCATCAGATAGACGCCAGGAAGCTCTGGAGTCGCCCGCAAACGCTGTTCAACCAGCGGTAATTCCACGGAGAGCCTTAGAGGACTATTCCCAGGACTATTAGGGCAGCCACAATCCCCGAAGTGAGGATCAATATGCGACGGAATTCCGCGCCGACGTACAGGTAGGCGGCCGGGCGCTCTCCCCGAAGTCGATTCTGTCCCTGTCCGGCGAATTCACCGCGCGGAGTTCGGGCTACCGGTGCGGGTCGAGGCTCACTGTGGGCTTGAGCCACCGCTGCTACGGCACCGGTCTCTTCCCCGCCAGAAGCGGGAATCTCAGTGTCATCTACGCCTACAGGAACGGCAACCGCGTCATCATTCTCGGATTCCTCAAATTGCTGACGGGTTCCGGGTATCCCACTCGGTCCTTTTTGGTTCTTTTTCCGCTTCAGTTGTCCCTGCCGGGATGCAGTGCGACGCCCTTTTACAGCCATGAGCAGGTATCTCCTGAGGGGGTGTAATGTTATCTAAAATTGGGCTAGCCAAAGCCATTAAGGACTCTAGGATCGGGCTCTAGCTAGCCAATCAACTATATCAGCTATCCCCCAAAAAGGGCAGTCCGCAAGCACGCATTAATGGCATAACTGCCGTTTTCTACGTGCCGGACTGCCCTTTTGGCTTCAGCTAATCATTTAATCCCTGAGGTAATCCCCGAAGTAATCCCTGGGGTAATCACCGAGGGTGAGATTCACTCTTGGTTAATAATCGAAGATTAGGCTCTGGGGTGGCTCTTGGCATATTCCTGTTGCACGTAACCGTTGGTCAGGTGCGTATACACCTGAGTGGTGGAGATGCTGGAATGGCCGAGCAATTCCTGAACGTGCCTAAGCGAAGCCCCGTTCTGCAGCAGATGGGTGGCAAAGCTATGCCGCAGGGTATGGGGGGTGATGTTCTGTTGGATGCCGGCTTTCTGCGCGTAGGTCTTGAGGATGGTCCAGACCCACTGGCGGGTGAGCCTTTCACCCCGGTGGTTGACGAACAAAGAAGGCTCGGCTCGACGATGTCCTAGGAGCGCAACGCGGGCGTTTTTCAGGTAGCGCCTTAGTTCTTCCAAGGCCTTGGGGTAAAGGTGAACTAATCGCTCTTTGGAGCCCTTGCCCATACAGCGGATGTAGGACTCTGAGAGGTCTATGTCCGCCGTGTTGAGTGACACCAGTTCGCCAACACGGAGACCGGTGGCGTAGAGCAGTTCCATAATCACAGCGTCGCGGTGACCTTCATTGGTGCCCGATTTGTAGGCCGTGTCCAACAGAGTGGTTACGTCCTCTTCCGGCAGGAACTTGGGCAGGGTGCGGCCGACTCTGGGCGAACCCAGGGACTCGGTTGGGTCTTCAGTGATGATGCTGTTTTCAGACAAGAAGCTGAAGAAAGATTTGATGGAGGCTACTTTTCTGGCTGTGGTGGTGTCGCGGTAGCCCTTCCGAACGCGTAAATCCTCTATGTACTTGTTGAGGATGTTGATATCTACAGTTGCCCAAACCTGGCTGGAATTGCCGTTGGTATGACCGTTGGATTGGGTTTGGAGGAACTCCCAGAATTGGCCTAGGTCATTGCGGTAGGCGTCCGAAGTATTGCGGGAGAAGCCCTTTTCGACTATGAGGTGCTGAAGAAAAGAAGTAATAGTGCGGTCCATGAAGATAATATCCTTTCGCCATCGGCGTGACAGATGATGAGAAGGCGCCTATAGCGCCAACCCATAAATATGTAGTCACACTAGCACAGCTAACGGGATGTCAATTCACTAAACATAAGCGGAGAAATGTAATTTTTTTGTATTAATTTTAAATTAATACAAAAATTGTCCTTCCAGCAAGTAGTTGGAAGGACAATTTTGAATGGCTAAAAAGTGCACCGTGGCACACGTGGGCGTATGTACGTTTTGTGCGGGCTCTTGGGCATTTGTTGTCTAGTCGGTTGCGAGAATCACTGTACCGGTTGAAGACAGGGAACCTCCGGTGCCGTTGACCAATGAAATCTTAGGGTCTTGGCTTGGGTCTTTCTTGCTTTTTACCTGCCGGTCTCCAGCCTCGCCCCGCAGTTGGCGTACCGCTTCAACCAAGAGGAAGCTGCCGTACATGCCGGGGTGGGTGTAGGAGAGGCCGCCACCGTTGGTGTTCAGAGAGAAGTCGCCGCCGGGAGCGGTCCGCTGGTTCGCCACAAAGTCTGCCGACTCGCCCGGCGCGCAGAATCCCAAGCTCTCCAGAGTAACCATCACCGTGTAAGTGAAGGAGTCATAAATCATGGTCAAGTCCAGGTCATCATGGGTGACGCCGGCCTGCTGCATGGCCAACGGCCCCGACTTCCTGGCCCAGGTTGAGGTGTAGTCTGGCATCTGGCTGACGATGTTGTGATCGTGTCCTTCTCCAGCGCCCAGCACCCAGACCGGCTTCTTGGGCAGGCTCTTGGCCCGTTCTGCGGTGGTGACGATGATGGCGGCACCGGAGTCGGTGACTAGGCAGCAGTCAAACAAATGGAACGGGTAAGACACCCATCGGGAGTCGTAGTACTCGTCAAAGCTCATGGTTGTGTCGTGCATCTGGGCTACTGGGTTGAGATTGGCCCATTTGCGGGTGGCCACGGCAATCTCCGCCATGCCCTGACGGGTGCGTTCTTCCCCGTATTGGTGCATGTACCGAGCGCAGGCCAGAGAGTAGTTGATGGGTGCGCCAATGATTCCATAGGGGGCTTCGTATTGGCTGAAGGGCAGGTTCCCATCCGCAGGGAAGCGTGCCCTGGCAGAACGACCAGCCTGTCCGTGGGTGATCAATGCCACCTCGCAGTACCCGGCGCGGACGGCGGCCATGGCGTGGGCCACGTGAATCACGAATGATGATCCGCCCACGGTGGTGCTGTCAGTAAAAGTCGGCTGGATGCCCATGTACTCTGCGGTCACCAGTGTTGAACCGCCAGCGGTCAGCAGACCATCAACGTCGCTCTTGGAGAGGCCGGCGTCGGCCAGGGCATTGTGCCCGGCTTCCGCATGGTGTTGCAAAGAAGATTTGTTCGGGACATTACCCATAAGGTCTGATTCGGCTACTCCGACGATGGCAATATCCCGCTGTCCTGTGGTCATTTCAAAATCCTCTCTCAGTGCGTGTACTGGCCAGGCGTGTTAAGGCCCGCCTGATATTACAACACCACCCGATACTGCACAACACCATCTGCGATCGTCTATCAAACTAATAGCCATAAACGGGGTAGTTATGAGGCCGTTTGGAGAAGAAGTAATAGTCATTATCATGGTAGAATGGTATCCGGACGCTCCCCTTCCTCGTATTGACCGGCGTCTGGCCACTTTGAGGTGCTTATGCCCAGCAATTTCTGGATGATGATAAATAACGAAGAGAACTTCCGCATCACGCAAAATCGCGGGTTCACTCTTCTTGGTTTGAAGGCCCAACACCGGCGCAAAGTACAGAGGATTACCGAGGGTGACCGGATCCTGCTTTATATCTCACACCTGAGGCGATTTGCCGCCACTGCCACCGCCATGTCCTCTTTTTATGAAGACGAAGAGCCCATTTGGGTTAATGAGGGCAGCACCGGATTCCCCTACCATATAAAGCTTGAACCGGGCGTGATTCTAAAAGACGATCAGTTTATTGACGCCAATATACTGGCTCCGCGTTTGGAGTATGTGAAACGCTGGAACCCGGAAGACTGGTATATGGCCTTCCAGGGCAACCTGCATCTGCTACCCAAGAATGACTTCACATTGATTGAAGAAGAGATGAAGAAACTGCACTTTGGCAAGGGTTACGTTCCCGCCGACTTTACGCCCTCGGCTAATAACCAACGGCGTCGGCGCTCCGGTGGCCGCAGGAACAAAAACGCCCAGCCAGATCAGGCCCAGCCGACTCAACCCGCTTAGAGATTAGCTGCTAGCAGGTGCCGTTTTTTGCCCAGCTTGTTTGATCGCAGCCTGAATCTCCTTACGGACGTAATCATCTCTCTCGGACACTAGTGATTGCTCCAGTGAACCCACAACGTCAGGTGTGGCAATCTGACCCAGCGCCCATGCTGCATGACCTCTGATTAGCGGCTCGTCATTTGCCATCGCCGCCTTCAAGGCCGGCACTCCGGCTTCCGTTTGCTGGTTTCCCAACGCCACGCAGGCGTTCTTCTGCAATCCAATGCGTTTTGCCCGCATGATTGACGTACCTTGGAACCGGCTGCGGAACTGATCTTCGGTCAGTGCCAGCAACTCCACGAGGTCTAGCTGACCAGCAGTTCCCACAGCGTCTGCTTTTTGGATCGGTTTACGGGGAATTCCTGTCTTACGGTTGACGGGACACACGTCCTGGCAGATATCGCAGCCAAAGACCCAATCCCCAATCAGCGGGCGCATCTCCAGCGGAATTACGCCCCGGTTTTCAATGGTCTGGTAGGAGATGCAGCGGGCGTTGTCCACCACGTAGGGCGCGATAATCGCCCCGGTGGGGCAGTCATCGATACAGCGGACACATGACCCGCAGGTCTTTTTCAGCGGGGCGTCTGGTTCTAACTCGAGGTCGGTGACAATCTGTCCCAACAGCAGCCAAGAGCCGTGGGTTTGAGTGAGGATGTTAGTGCTTTTGCCGAACCAGCCCAAACCAGACCGGGCTGCGGCCGCGCGGTCCAGCATCGGCCCATCATCCACGTACCACCGTGCGCCCACGTTGGTGTCCAGGGTTTCTTCCAGTCCCCGGACCAACGCTTTCATCCGCCGTTTCATGGCGCGGTGATAGTCCTTGACCCTGGCGTAGCGGGCAACCTTGCCATGATTGGAGATCGACTCTGTCGGCTCTGTGGAATCGTTTGGGTTCAGGTAACTGAGGCCCAGACAGATGATGGAGCGAGCGCCGGAAAGCAGCTCTTGCGGGTCGGTGCCACGTCGCACACGGGATTCTGTATACCAAGAAAGGCCGTCCATCTGACCAGCCTCAATACGTGCCAGGGCGACGTCACGGTCTTCGGCAAATTCTTCGGCTCCGGTGATGCGCACCAGGTCAAAGCCGCATTCGATGGCGTAAGTCTTGATGTGGGATTTTAAGTCTTGCATGGCGATATATTCAGTCTATCACCATGAAAATGCTGTCACGGCCAAGAGAGAGTTGCGCAGGGGGATTTGCTTGTTGCTCCAAGCATGACTGGTTTGGGACAACGAGATTCTTCGTCGGCTACGGCCTCATCAGAATGACAGCAAACGGGGTTGCCACTTCGGAATGACGGCGAGAGGAGCAGGTCGTTGAGAAACGCGATAGAGAATCAGCAGTTTTGGTGCGCCGTGGAGAACATGAGATTGTTGGGGGATGAAAACGCGGCTGCGCTCCCGCCTAGATGTTTTCGGACTGGAAACGGCCCTGGTAGCCTCGGCTGGCGGCGGTTTCCATCTGAAAGAAGACCAGCTGCATCAACCGGGCGTCTCGTTGCACCCGGTATCCGCCTGGATGATAGACAACCAGCAAAGCCTGGGAGCGTCCGTGGTAGCCAGCGTCCCAGACTGCTGTGTGAATGGCCACGCCGCTGCGGAGCAAGCTGGAGCGAGGTCTCCCTAATGCCATTACATCCAACGGCAGATTTACAACTTCGTTGAAGGTTATCAAGTAGGGGCCGGGCTCCAATTTCAGCCAGCCATCGGCGTCAAATGACATGGTCTCGGTGTCTGAAAGAACTCGGTCAGCATCTGCCGCGCCAACTGCACCAGGATTGGATAACTTGGCAACTTCTTGGACGGTCATGTCGAACCCGTTGGGTTGCAGCTGCGCTTCAAGGGACAAGAAGTGCTCCAACAATGGCGGAACATTTTCAATCATGTGGCCGATGGAATCGCGGTCTAACGGTGTGCCCGGCATCTTATTATCCTGGCCATTATTACGGATTCAAAATCAGGTTTGGGCAAAATTTTGGCCCGGCCGGCCACTTCTTTTCGATGGGTGACTGGTCCGGGCCAATTGTCCCCTGGTTAGGGACGTACGACTTGGTTAGTCGTGCATGAAGTCTTGGATATCCGCAGGCAGGGGCACGAACACGGGAATCTCTGTGATGATGGCCTGAGTGGTCATCATCATACCGGCGATGCTGCCCGCATTTTCAAGGGCGGATCGGGTGACCTTCACTGGGTCGATAATCCCGGCTTCGATCAAGTTGCAGTACTCGCCCTTGTCGGCGTCAAAGCCCCAGTCGTCCTTGCCATTGCGAACGGCTTCTAGAACAACCTGGCCCTCGTGACCGGCGTTATCAGAAATGAGCATCAGGGGCGCGCTCAGAGACTGATGAACCATACGGACGCCCAAGGCCTGGTCGCCTTCCAGCGTCTTTTCCAGGGCGATCAATACATGCCCTGCACGGACCAGTGCCACGCCGCCGCCGGCGACGATGCCTTCTTCGATGGCTGCCCTGGTGGCGGATAGGGCATCTTCTGCCCTGGACTTTCGTTCGGTGATCTCCGGCTCGGTTGCGCCGCCAATCTTCAGTACCGCAACACCACCAACCAAGGCGGCCATGCGTTCCTGTAGCTTTTCGCGGTCATAGTCGGAGCTGGTTTCTTCAATCTGTACCCGGAGTTGTTCCAGGCGCTCTTTAATGCCCTGGTCGTCGCCCCGTCCCTCGATGATGGTCGATTCGTCTTTGTTAGCGACGATCCGTCGGGCTTGCCCCAGGTGTTCAATTTCGGCATCTTCAATCTTCATACCGCGGTCATTGCTGATCACGGTGCCGCCGGTGACAATGGCGATGTCTTCCAGCAGTGCCTTACGGCGCTCGCCAAAACCGGGGGCCTTGATGGCCAGGCATTCCAACGTGCCACGCATTTTGTTGACCACCAGGGTTGAAAGGGCTTCCCCTTCAACGTCTTCAGCGATGATCACCAAGGAGCGGTTTTGCGATTGCAGCATCTTTTCCATGATGCCCACAATCTCGTTGGGGGTGCTGATCTTCTGATCGGTTATTAGGAACATGGGGCTGTCGATGGCCACCTCCATGCGTTGGGTGTCATTTACGAAGTGAGGAGAGAGGTAGCCGCGGTCAACGCGGACGCCTTCCACGAAATCAAGTCCGTCCTCCAAGGACTTGGATTCTTCGATGGTGACCACGCCGTCGCGTCCGACCTTATCTAACGCATCGGCCAACAGTTCGGCGATGGGTTCTTCGTGAGCGGAGAGCGCTGCTACCCTGGCGATCCGGGCTTTGTCTTCCACAGGGATGGCCATGGTTCGCAATTCGGCGACCACAGCGGCTACAGCCTTGTCCACACCGTCGCGGATGCCGATGCCATTGGCGCCGGAGGCCACGTTCATGAAACCGTTGCGGACGATTGATTGAGCTAGTACCACGGATGTTGTGGTGCCGTCGCCAACTGCGTCATTGGTCTTGGAGGCTGCTTCTTTGACCAGTTGAGCGCCCAGGTTCGCGTAGGGCTCTTCCAGTTCAACCTCTTTGGCCACGGTTACGCCGTCGCTGCAGACTATGGGCAGACCAAACATGCGGCTGAGCAGCACGTTGCGGCCGCTGGGGCCCAGGGTAATGCCCACCACCCGCTTAAGTTCGTCAACGCCGCGCATTAAACTGGCGCGGGCTTCTTCATCAAATGTTAGTTGCTTGTCCGCCATGACAGTCTCCTCGTTCTTCTAACTGGCGTTGCGGTTGAGTACCGGCAGCGCAGATGTATTTCGACGTTTAGTAATTCGCGTGTTTAATGGGAAAGTTAGACTCTCACAATTGAAAATCATGCGTCAGAAGGGCGCGATTGTCAACCGGCCACGTCGACTGCTAAACCCGCCTAGGCACGAAACTGCCCGTATAGGTTTAGTTTAGAGCGGTTACTCCGTCTAGACCGTTGACTTCACTGGTCAACTCTGCGATGGTTTTGCCCAGAAGAGGGTGGACGGATTCGGGCGTCAGCTCCCCCAGAGGGACTAGCACGAACGCTCTCAGGTGCAGGCTGGCATGGGGCACTTGCAGGTCTGGCTCGTCCACCACCAAGTCGCCAAGTAATAGGATGTCCACGTCAATCAGGCGGGGACCAAATCGGGGGCCGTCTTCTCTCCCCATGTCCTGTTCCAGCTTCTTAACGCGCTCCAACAACTCTTGGGGCGAAAGAAACGTGTTGATCTCCGCAACCATATTGAGGAAGTTGGGTTGGTCGGTCACGCCCCATGGTGCAGTCTCATAGATGCTAGAGGTACGCACCACGGTAAAATCTGGCCGGTCGTTCAGATTATTTACCGCTTGAGCCAGGTTCTTTTTTCGGTCTCCCAGGTTGGTGCCAAACCCCAGATAACCCGCCATCGGGCTCAAGATCCAGTCCCCTTGTCGGAATTCCAGCCGTGGGGCCGCCAACCGCGTACCACTGCGTCGGTGACGCGACAGACGCGGACCATCTCTTTAACGTCATGCACCCGGACCATGTCTGCACCGCCGACGATGGACAACGCCACCGTGGCCGCCGTTCCCTCAACCTGTTGGTCGGCCGGTAGGTCCAGTAGCAACCCCAAAGTGGACTTGCGGGAGGTGCCGGTCAAAACGGGATAGCCAATTTCCTGAAGAAACTTCAGCTGATTGAGAATTTCCAGGTTTTGGTCCGGGTTCTTCCCGAAACCGAACCCAGGGTCCACGATTATATTTTCTTGAGGCACTCCGGCTTGGAGCGCTATCTCAACACTAATCTTCAGGCTTGAGACCAGATCAGGAAGCAGATTCGCGTACTCAGTGCCTTTTTGGTTGTGCATCAGAACCAGCCCCACCCCGGTGTCGGCGGCGACTCGGGCTAGATCAGGCTCTGCTTTTAGCCCCCAGATGTTGTTGATTATTATTGCCCCGGCGTCAACGGCCCTTCTGGCCACCGCTGCCTTGTAGGTGTCCACACTAACCGGCAGATTTACCTTGCTGGCGATGGCCTCAAGGGCCGGTATCAGCCGTTTAAGTTCTTCTTCTACTGATACCTGTTCAAAGCCCGGCCTGGTGGACTCGGCGCCAATGTCGAGTATGTCTGCGCCGTCTTCTTGAAACCGCAGAGCTTGTTCCACGGCCAAGGCAACATCGCCGCCAAGTCCGTCTCCAGAGAACGAGTCTGGAGTCAAGTTGATGATGCCCATCACGTAGGTACGCACGCCCCAAGTTAAGGTCTCGCCGTTGGCCACGGTCAGGCTGGTGATGGGTGTATGTACTTGGGGCATGGATTGAAATCTCCGGGTTGCGTGTGCGGTAAAAAACTCTGGGCTAGACTCATTTTATCACTCTGGTGCGTGCCCAGACTCCTTGCTCCTCGTTTGGGGCGTCTGCTACGATTGAGCTGATTTTAGAAGACATTATATGCGGCCAAATCTCCCCAGATTTGCCGCTCTATAAAGGGCCTGGGCTGGTCTATTTTGACACTTGGCGGGAGGGGCTGTGACCGCAGAAAAACGGCAGATTGACGAGAAGATAGACCTACTGGACGCCATGCGGCAAGAGTCGCAGCTGGGTGGCGGCCAGACTCGGATAGACCAACAACACAGCAGGGGCAAATTGACCGCCCGGGAACGGTTGAACCTGCTGATGGACGAAGGGACCTTTGAAGAACTGGACCCGTTCGTCACCCACCGTGCCACCGACTTTGGTCTGGCTGACAATAAAGTTCTGGGTGATGCTGTGGTCACTGGCTACGGCAAGGTAGAGGGCCGTCAGGTATTTGCCTTTGCCCAAGACTTCACGGTGATGGGCGGCTCGTTGTCAGAAGCCGTCAGCCTCAAGATCTGCAAGATGTTGGATCTGGCGGTTAAGTCTGGTTGTCCCGTGGTCGGACTTAACGATTCAGGCGGCGCGCGCATTCAAGAGGGCGTAACCAGCCTTGGCGCTTACGGAGACATCTTCCTGCGCAACACCATGTATTCCGGGGTCATACCCCAGATTTCTGTAATCGTTGGCCCATCTGCTGGCGGAGCAGTGTACTCACCGGCAATCACAGACTTTGTATTCATGGTGAAGGGCACCGGGCAGATGTACATCACCGGGCCCGACGTAATTAAGGCGGTCACGGGGGAAGAGGTGACCCACGAAGATTTGGGCGGCGCGGCAACCCATGCAACCTTGAGTGGTGTGGCCCAATTTGTCTACGAGACCGAAGAAGAATGTCTCAACGAGGTGCGGCATCTGCTGAGCTTTTTGCCAAGCAACAACCTGGAGGATGCTCCTCAAGAGCCGACCGACGATCCGGCCAGCCGACGCGAGCCAGACCTCCGTTACATGGTTCCCGACGACTCCAACCGTCCCTACGACATTCGAGAGATCATCTACAAGATCGTCGATGATGAAGAATTCATGGAGGTCCACCAGAACTTTGCCCGCAACGTGGTGGTGGGTTTTGCCAGGATGAACGGGCGGTCAGTCGGCGTTGTGGGGAACCAACCGGAGTTTCTTGCCGGTGTCTTGGACATTGACGCATCGGCCAAGGCGGCGCGGTTCATCCGGTTCTGCGACTGTTTTAACATACCCATCGTGACGCTTGTGGATGTACCTGGGTTCATGCCCGGCGTCGAACAGGAATATGGCGGCATTATTCGCCACGGAGCCAAGCTGATATTCGCCTATGCTGAGGCCACAGTGCCCAAAGTTGCGGTGGTAATTCGCAAGTCTTACGGCGGTGCCTACATAGTGATGAGCAGCAAACACCTGCGGTCAGATATCAACCTGGCGTGGCCATCAGCAGAGATTGCTGTGATGGGCGCAGAAGGCGCGGTGAATATCATCTACCGTCGTGAGATTTCCGAGGCCGAAGACCAGGATAAGAGGCGGCTGGAACTCATCAAGGAATATCAAGAACAGTTCACGACCCCATACATCGCCGCCAGCCGCGGGTTCTTGGACGACGTAATTGACCCGGCAGATACTCGTGTTCGTATCATCAAAGCCTTGGAGATGCTGCAAAACAAACGCGAAAGCCTACCCGCAAAAAAACACGGAAACATCCCCCTCTAATCAGCAGACTTGTAGGCCATAACAACACTGCTGTCTTGTTCTGCCATCCTGAGGAGGGACGACGAAGGATCTTCCAAGCCCGACTTTGGCAGACCCTTCGCTACGCTCAGTGTGACATTTGGTAGGCAGTGGCCGAAACGAATTACCGCACTGACTAACGCCCAACCGCCTATGTCTGTATTAGAATAGCCGGGCCGTCGCCCGCCGAGTGGCGGTGATTCAACCCCGTTTTAGCTATAGGAGACATTCATGGAATTCGGCATTTTCTACCAGCTCCCGTGCGCGGTAGACCAAACTCCCGCCGCCCGCATCCAGGACACCATTGCCCAGTGCCAATTGGCCGACGAACTTGGTTTCGACGCTGCCTGGCTGGCAGAACTGCACTTCAACCCTCGCTTTTCAGTGATGTCCGCACCGCTGATGATTGGGGCAGCCATCGCCCAAGCCACGAACCGCATCCGCATCGGCAACGCCATCAACCTCCTGCCTCTGCACCAACCGGTGCGCCTGGCCGAGGAGGTAGCGACCCTGGATGTGTTGTCCAACGGCCGCGCCATATTTGGTGTCGGTCGTGGCTCCATGCCCTCCCATTACCAAGGCTTTGGCATTGACCAAGAAGAAGGCCGCGCGCGGTTTCTAGAGGGGTTGGAAGTGGTGTTGGGTTCCTGGGCGGACGAGGATTTTACCTACCAGGGCAAGTACTACCAATCCTACGGACAGAGAATCACGCCGCTGCCGATTCAGCAGCCCCATCCTCCGGTCTATGTGGCGGCCAACAGCGCTGATACCTTTGGCATCGTCGGCTCCCTGGGCCATAACATCCTGGTGGCACCGACAATCGTTACCACCCAAGGCGCTCTTGCCGGATTGGAGTCGTATCGGAAAGAACTGGCAGCCAACGGACATGACTCCGCAAAACTGAAGGTCAATATCAACGTTCCGATGCACGTGGCGGCCACCGAGGCAGAAGCGGTCAAGGGATTCGAGAAGACGATCGACAACTACCTGGCTACTTTGCGGGAGATTGGCCGGGCACGTGGCGCGAGCCAAGGTGCCAGCCGCGCGGTCAGCCTAACCTCTCAAATTGTGATGAACGAGTTTGCCGCCGTTGGCACTCCGGACCAGGTCTTCGCCAAGCTGGAGAAGTTCAAAGAGATGTACAGGCCAGACGAATTCATGTGCTGGTTCAACATCGGCGGCATGTTGCCTCACGCCTATGTTGAGAGTTCCATGCGCCTATTCGCCAAAGAGGTCATGCCCCGATTTCAGTAATTCGTCGCCCGATTTTAGGTGGACCGCGAGGTGAGCGCCCATGAGTTCAGAGTCATTGTTCGATTTTGATCGCAAGGTACAGGCGGAGCACGACGCCCCGCTGGCAGAGCGGATGAGGCCCCGGACCTTTGCCGATTTTGTTGGGCAAGACCAAATCGTTGACCCGGATCGAGTGCTGCTGAAATCCATTGCCGCAGGACGCTTGCCGTCCATCATCCTCTGGGGGCCACCAGGCACTGGCAAGACGACATTGGCCCGGTTGGTGGCAACCTCTACCCAGGCTGATTTTCAGCCGGTTAGCGCCGTTACTTCCGGAGTGGCCGACTTGCGCCGTATCGTCGCTGAGGCCAAGGACCGCAAAGGCATGCACCGTCAGTCGACCATCCTGTTCGTGGACGAGATTCACCGGTTCAACAAGGCCCAGCAGGACGTGATTCTGCCTCATGTTGAAGATGGCACCATCACGTTTATCGGCGCAACCACCGAGAACCCGTCGTTTGAAGTTATCGCTCCTCTGCTTTCGCGCTGCAGAGTATTTACCTTGCAAAGCCTCGATCCTGACCAGATGAAGGCGATTGTAAGCCGGGCTTTGGCGGACCAAACAGTAGGGCTGGGGCCGATGCACGCAACCTTGGCGGAAGATGCGACAGACCATCTGGTGAATATCGCCAACGGAGACGCTCGCATTGCGCTGAACGCCCTGGAAACTGCGGCCTACACCAGCATGCCGGATGTGGATGGCAACCGTGTAATCTCGGTTGAGACCATCGCCGACGCACTACAAAGGCGCTCTCCCATGTACGATAAAGCCGGAGAGAGCCACTATGACACCGTCTCTGCCTTCATCAAGTCGGTGCGCGGGTCGTCGCCGGACGGAGCGCTGTATTGGCTGGCGCGGATGATTGAATCGGGAGAAGATCCGATGTTTATCGCCCGCCGCCTGGTAATCCTGGCATCAGAGGATATTGGGCTGGCGGACCCGCAGGCGCTGCCATTGGCCGTGGCGGCCCAACAGGCGGTGCATTTTCTGGGGTTGCCGGAAGGGCGGATACCGCTGGCAGAGGCTACGGTCTACCTGGCCTCTGCGCCCAAGAGCAACTCGGCTTACGCCGCGCTGAATCAGGCGATGCAAGACGTGCGAGAACAGGCCAACGAGCCGGTGCCTTTGCATCTCCGGAACGCCGTTACCGGAATGATGAAGGACATGGGTTACGGCAAGGACTACAAGTATTCCCACAACTATGAAGGCCATTTTAAGGAACAAGAGTACCTGCCGCCGTCATTAAAGGGACGGCGGTATTATTATCCTGGTGAAGAAGGCGCGGAGCAGGAAATCAGCCAACGACTTAGTCGATGGTGGAGCGACAAATCCAGCGATAATCAGCCTGAATCAGGCGATTAATCGGCCTAGCGAAAACCCCTAGACAGAAGTGAAAATCTGAACTTCTCGCTCCAGATGGTAGGCTTCATTGCCTTGGTCGGTTTCGACCACGGCTTTGAGTAACCACGAGACAGCGGTCTTCCCGATCTTCAACGTCGGCAAGGTCCGTTCCGGCACCGGCAGGCTAAAAGCCCACACGTAAGGTCGGTTCACGGTCAACTGCACATTGCTTTCCAGCGAAAGGCGTTCCCAGACTGATTCAGACTGACGATCCCCTGCCGTTTCGATGCTGGTCAGCTCCATGCGGATCTCTTTAGCCTGGTCGGTCACGTTCATCCGGGCACGAAGCTCGCCTTCCAGATAACCACCAGCGCCCACCACGTCATTGACCAGAACCATGGCCAGAGTGCAGCCGCTGAAGGTCGCCTCTTCTGTCAGGTCTGCGGCGCTACGCCTGGGAACGGCGACCGGAGAGGTCAGGACGGTTATCTCCTGGGACTTGGTGGCCGTTTTCCCGGTATCAAACTCCAAGTTGGCCGTGACTTCCCATGAAACCTGGGCAATGGCGCCGTGAACGGTGGGTGGAGCGTCTGCCGGTACTTGAAACCTGGCGTACCGAGAAAGAGGCTCTCCGCTTTTCACTTCAGCGTCTGTGATGAAAGATTGGACCAGAGGATGGGACAGAACTAGGTTAGACTGAAGCCTTCCCTGTCCGCTGTCGGAGGCAGACTCTTTCTGCCATGATTGTTCTGTGCAAGCCAGTTCCATTTGACCGGTCTTGATCTGGCCACCTGAATGCGACCGTATCGTCACCTGGACATCTATTGTGCCTCCGGGTTGAGATAACCCGCCGGTTGTTTCGATTTCAATCTCCGCCGTGGGGCGGCGAAACCAAGAAAGAATACGTTCTAGAACCTGAGCACCTCCACGCGCGTCACTTATCCGTTGGTCGCTTGGCTGATTCCGTAATCAATTGCTAACCGCGCATCTGAGAGCATGTTAATGGCGATTGCCAGAGTAGGCAACCTGATTGCTTGACGGGTTCAAGTGGTTTCCTGCCAACTTTATTCTGGGACAAGGCTTTTGGTCACTGGTTACCGGGAGATTGCTTGATAGAAAGGTTCAACACAGTTGCGCCGGTGATCCTGGCCAACTCAGCCGGAAGAATCATAATCTCCTGACCCCAAGTGCCGGCGCCAACTCCCAAAATGTCTTCGTTCATCAAAATGGTATCAATGAAAGTCCGAAATCCGAGCGGCTGCCAGTGAAAGGGCGGTATCGAGCCAATGGCGTATCCGGTTACTTCAATAACTTTTTCTGGGGAGGCGAGTTTGATGTCACGGGAGCCGATGGCCCGTTTGAGATTGCCGGATACGGCGTTCTTGTCTCCCCCGAGCATCACCAAGACCCGTTCTCTAGCGCCCGACTCAAATATCAATGTTTTGACTATTTGAGACTCGCTGTAGCCTAGAGCCTGCGCAACGTTGGCCGCCCCTTTTTCGGTCTCCGGAGAAAAGGTCAATCTTTCATAGGGAATCTGGTGTTCGTCCAGAAAAGTGTGGGCCGGTAGGTTTGTGGGTAGTTCATTGCGACTAGTCAAAGACGTGGTCCCTCAAGAATGCGTAGACCACATGGCCCACGGAGATTGCCAGGGCAGCGCAAGCCAGGTACAGGGTTCGCCTCTGCAGCTTGCGGTCGCCATCATTTGGTGGCAGGTTGGCCAACTATAGCGCCCCAAGAGCCTGGATTACGTCATCTGATTGGACGATATCCGCCTGGCGCGGAAGGATGCGGTTGATTAGGAAGTCGTGGACGTCAACGTCCGAGTCGGAACAACAATCCTCAACCACATATAGGTTGTAGTCCAAGTCAGCCGCGTAGCGGACGGTGGAGAGAATCACGCCACTGGTGGCGTAGCCCAAGATCACCAAATCTCGGATGTCATTGGCCCGCAGAGCGAGGTCTAACCCGGTGGCGTAGAGGGCGTTAACCCGGTGTTTGCCCACGACAACTTCATCGTCGTGGGGTCGCACACCGGGGTGAATCAGGTCTATGGGGTTGGGAATGGCGGTCGGGCCCGAGGCTTTCCTCCGACTGAAGGTCTTGTTTCGTTGCCCAATCTCCGGGTATCCAGGCCGAAACACTGTGGCGCAGTAGCAAACCATGACCCCGGCATCCCTGGCAGCAGCTTGAATTGCCGACGCTTTTTGCACCACTCCTCGTCCGGTAGCATGGGGGAGGGTGTTCATCATCTCTGCGTAGAAGTCTGCGATTAGAACCGCAGCATGGCCGCGCTCAAAAGTGACGTCAGGCATGGTCGTTCCTTATTTGGCCCGGAATTATTCAGCCAGTTTTATGCAGCCCGAAGTTCCCGGACCACACTGGATGTTCGAGACAGGGTTTCTTCCACGTCTTCGCTGGATATGTGGCGGTGGGTCACCATGCGGACCGACCGCTCACCGGGGTAGCTGACTTGTACTCCGGCTTCACCCATCGCCTTGATGAAGTTCGGGGCCGTGCCAACTTCTGCTTCCACGGCAAAGATTACGATGTTGGTCTGGATGCTGTCAGCGTCCAAGGTGAGCCCGTCGATGTTCGCTAGACCCTGCGCCAGGCGGCGGGCGTTTTGATGGTCTTCAGCCAGCCGATCAACCATGGTATCCAGGGCGACCAGTCCGGCAGCGGCCAGGATTCCGGCTTGCCGCATGCCGCCTCCAACCATCTTTCTCCAACGGGCGGCTTCCGTTATGAACTCCTTGGTGCCGACCAGCACCGAGCCCACCGGGCAACTTAGGGCCTTGGAGAGACAAAAACTCATTGTGTCTACATCGCGCGTCAGTTCAATGACCGGGACTTCCAGGGAAACAGAGGCGTTGAAGATACGTGCGCCGTCCAGATGCACCGGAACACCGGCATCATGGGCAACGTCACAGACGGCCTTGGTTTCTTCCGGCGTCATTACCGCGCCGCTGCAACGGTTTTGGGTGTTTTCCAAGCAGAGCATAGCCGTTGCGGCCACGTGAGGGTTGCCGGTTGGGCGTATGTTTCGGGCCACATCGTCGGCGTTAATACCACCGCTGGTG
>DUCU01000012.1:139606-142060 GCA_012959605.1 Dehalococcoidia bacterium
CCCTCCGCCTTCGTTCCAGAACATGTGGGCTTGGTCGCCCATGAGAATCTCGTCACCGTGGTGACAGAAGCTCAGCGTGGCCAAGAGGTTACTCATGGTGCCACTGGCGGTTAAAAGTCCTGCTTCCTTGCCCATTAAGGCGGCGGCCCGCTCCTGTAGCTCATTGATGGACGGGTCCTCGCCGTAAACGTCATCACCGACTTCAGCCTCGGCCATAGCTCGACGCATCTCGTCGGTGGGCTTGGTTACCGTGTCGCTGCGCAGGTCAATCTTTGCCATTTTGTGGCCCCTCGTATTTCAATCTATTTACGGGAAATATCCAACCGTAAAACTAGGCGGTATTCTAGCAGGATTACACCTGCAAAACGAACACTTAAAAAGCCTGGTACCTACTGACCTCCTCCACTGTCATTCTGAGCCCGAGGCCGAAGAATCCCGTTGCTAGCGGTAGAGCATATACCAGGAGCAACGAGACCCTTCGTCCCTCAGGGTGACAAACAAACGCGTTGGTTACTGGGGAGAATTGACGGTTTCTGAAGTGTAATTGTTGCTAATGGGCGTGTGTTTACCTAAGATGGAGGGAGCCACTTCGCAGACCCACCCAGGACAAACTCAGGAGCAATAACTGTGCGTCAAAGTGCTGTTTCGTTTGAAACCGAGGGACTTACATTTGAGGGCGTAGTAGCCCAACCGGACGACGGCTCCGGCCCCTGGCCTGGCGTGGTCATCTGCCATCCCCACCCGCTGCACGGCGGCAACATGGACAACAACGTGGTCCTGGCGCTGGCCTTGGGTCTTGCTCAGGAAGGCTTTGTCACTCTACGATTCAATTTCCGTGGCGTGGGCAGTAGTCAGGGCGAACACACTAAGGGCGAGAACGAGTCTGAAGAAGTCCTGGCGGCGTTGGCTCTAATCAAGGACTGGCCCGACACTAATGCAAACATCGGCCTGGCCGGTTATTCCTTCGGCACATCAGTGATTCTGGGCCACAGCGAACTCTACAGTGAGGCCAGCGCAATTGCCTTGGTGTCGCCGCCATTCAGGGCAGTAGAAGGCACACCGCTCAAGAATTCTGACCTCCCGGTATTAATCACCACCGGAGACCGGGACCGATTGGTGGACTCGGAGCAACTTGATTCGGAGTTGGCGAGCTTCAAAAACGCCCCCGAGTTCAAACTATTCGACGGCGTAGACCATTTTTGGTACGGCCAAGAGGCCCGTTTGGTGCCCGAAGTAAGCCGGTTCTTCGCTGAGAAATTAAAGTAGTACCACCGATTATCCCTTTGTTTTCACAGCCCACAGTTAACCCGGAGACCTTGACGTGAGCGTCAATACCCCCCGCACGCCCTTCTACAAGGATTTTGTACTAATCCAACTGGCCGTAATCATTTTTTTGATGGATCAGTTCAGTAAATTTTTGGTTCGGGACTTGTTGTTGTACCGCGAGTCGTTTCCCGCCACCGGGTTCTTTCGTTTTACCCACACTTTCAACACCGGCAGCGCGTTTGGCATATTCCGCGACCAAAACACACCCTTGATACTGGTCTCGTTCCTGGGCATCGCCATCCTGATTATGATTTACCGCAGCCAGCGGGTGCCCAGCGGCCTCTTGCGGCTAAGCTTGGGGCTGCAGATTGGCGGTGCATTTGGCAATTTGGTTGACCGACTGCGCCTGGGCCACGTCACCGACTTTATGGATGTGGGTGCCTGGCCGATATTCAACCTGGCCGACGCTTCCATCATCACTGGCCTGGTGATTCTGGCTTGGGTTTTCCTGGTTGCTGAGTCTGGCGAAGCAGGCGGCCCTGCCGATCAGGGTGGCTACGACTGGTGTCCGGTCTGTGACGGCGAGATGCTCACTGTGACCGGCGGTTGGCGGTGCTCAGTCTGCGGCGCCAGGGAACAATTGGCGTCAGAGAAATCCGGTCAGGAATGGTTCGGAGATCGGGCGCTTTGACGCAAGAAACAGCCGTCCCTGAATTCCATGAATTCACTGTCGAGGTGTCCGAGTCTCGCCTGGACCAGTACCTAGCCGGTCTCGACACTGGCATGACCCGTAGTCAGCTTTCACGGCTGATAGTCGAGGGGCAAGCATTGGTCAACGGACGACCGGCCAAACCCTCTAGCAAAGTTAGGGCCGGCGATTCGGTCTTCCTATCAGTGCCACCTCCGAGACCGACCGGTGTGGTTGCCCAAGACATACCGGTGACCGTGGTCTACCAGGACGAAAGCGTAGTAGTCATCGACAAACCGGCCGGACTGGCAGTGCACCCGGGCCCTGGCCATCCTGACATGACCCTGGTTAACGCCCTGTTGGCGATGTGCCCGGACATACAGGGAATCGGCGGCGAGATTCGGCCTGGTATAGTCCACCGCTTGGACAAAGACACTTCTGGCCTGATGATGGTGGCCAAGACCCACCAAGCCCACAATGACCTGTCTGCCCAGATCAAG
>DUCU01000012.1:142076-169286 GCA_012959605.1 Dehalococcoidia bacterium
TCTAAAATCGACTGAAGGCAAGGTTGATGCTCCGGTGGGACGGCACCCGCGCCGCCGCACTCGCATGGCAGTGGTCGTCGGTGGCAAGGAAGCAAGGACCAACTACAAAGTGCGCCAAGAACTTAGGGGCCACAGTTTGGTGGAGCTTTATCTGGAGACCGGGCGCACCCATCAGATACGGGTGCACATGGCCCACCTTGGCCATCCGTTGGTCGGCGATACAACCTACGGGCACGCCAGCCACCTGGTTGATCGACACTTTCTGCACGCGTTCCATTTGGGCTTCAAACACCCGATCACCGGGGAACCACTCGACTTCAAGATTGACCTGCCGCCCGACCTGACTCCGGCGATTGACGCTCTCCGCTAGACCCCAGTTCTCTCCTTAATTATCGACGGGTCAGGCACGATTGTGAGCCGACCCCATGCTATAATATTGTCTGCCCATATTTATTCCCCTATTGCATAACCAAAGCACCAATGGAGATTTAACGTGCCCAGAGAAGTCCGCGTTCGATTCGCGCCCAGCCCCACCGGATTGCCCCACATCGGCAACATCCGGACAGCCCTCTTCAACTGGCTTTTTGCTCGTCATCATGGCGGTAAGTTCATTGTCAGAGTTGAAGACACTGACCAGGCGCGTCTGGTTCCGGGATCGATCGAAGCCATGCTGGACGGCCTCCGTTGGTTGAATATTGACTGGGATGAAGGCCCCGAAGTTGGCGGACCCTACGGCCCGTACTACCAATCCGAGCGACTTCAGATTTACCACGACCTGGCCGGGAAGCTTGTTACCCAGGGCAACGCTTACCATTGTTATTGCAGCCAAAAACTGCCGTCACAAGACAGTCAGGAACAACGCGACCGGCGCGTTTCGGCCAGCGCAGATTGCAAATGCCGAGACCTCACCCCGGGAGAAATCAGCAAACTGAGCAAAGGACAAGAGTCCAAGGTCGTCCGGTTTGCCATGCCCAAAGAGGGAATTACCAGGGTCAACGACCTGATTCGCGGTGCTGTTGAATGGCGGAACGAAACGCTGAACGATTTCATAATCATGAAGTCAGACGGCTTCCCCACCTACCATTTGGCCGTGGTTGCCGACGACAAACTGATGGAAATCAGCCACGTGATGCGGGCGGAAGAATGGCTGCCCAGCACTCCCCGGCATTTGCAGTTGTGTGAGGCGCTGGGCTACGAGCCGCCCAAGTACGCCCACCTGCCGATGATCATGGGGTCAGACCGTGCCAAACTCTCCAAGCGGCACGGTGCTACGGCCATAGGCGAGTACAAGGACAACGGTTTCCTGCCTGAGGCCCTGACCAACTTCATGGTGCTGCTCGGCTGGGCGTTGGACGACAAAACAGATGTGGTGTCGACTCAGACGGTCATCGAGAACTTTACTTTGGATCGCGTCACAAAATCGTCGGCCATCTTTGATCAAGAAAAACTACTCTGGATGAACGGTATGTACATCCGAGAGTTGACTGCGGAGCAACTGGCCGGGCGGATGACACCGTTTTTGGAGCGCGATTTATCCGAGGACATGCTACCGGTTGATCAGGAGTACCTCCAGCAGATTGCCCCGCTGCTCCAAGAGCGCATTAAGAGCCTGGAGGAGTCGGCTAACATCACATCGTACTTCTTCAAGGCTGATGAAGAGTTCGACACTGGAACTTTGGTTCAGAAGGGCATGGACCGGGACTCCACGCTATCAGCATTGAAGGCAGCGTTGGATGACCTGAGCGCTACTGACGATTTCCATCAAGAAAAATTGGAAGAGATGCTGAACGCCACCGGTGAGCGATTAGAACTGTCTCGACGCCAGTTCTTTGGGGTATTGCGGACGGCTGCCACTGGCCGGTCTGTATCGCCGCCACTCTTTGAGATGTTGGAGGTCTTGGGCAAAGACCGCATCGTGAGCCGGATAAAGAATGCAGTGGATCGGTTCAGCGCCGCTAGTTAGCTGTTCCCTAGGCATAAATACAGGATGAAATTAGAATGACACAGGCAGAAACCTCAGTTGACTTCGTACGCGGAATAATCGCCGACGACAATAGGTCGGGCAAGTTTGGTGGTCGGGTCGTCACCCGCTTCCCGCCGGAGCCCAACGGCTATCTACACATAGGCCACGCCAAGTCGATTTGTCTGAACTTTGGGTTGGCCGCAGATTTTGACGGCGTTTGCCACCTGCGATTCGACGACACCAACCCATCCCGCGAAGAGATGGAATTTGTCGAATCGATCCAGGAAGACGTGCGCTGGCTGGGTTATGACTGGGGCGATAACCTTTTCTACGCTTCTGACTATTTTGGTCAACTCTATGAATATGCCACCAAGCTGATTGAGAATGGCAAGGCCTACGTCTGTGACCTGACCGGGGATGAGGTCCGGGAGTATCGAGGAAACCTGACAGAGCCGGGTAAAGAGAGTCCCTACCGCAACAGGACTGTTGAAGAGAACCTGAACTTATTCAAAAGCATGAGGGCCGGCTTTTTTGAAGAAGGGAGTCATACCCTGCGGGCCAAGATCGATATGGCCGCGCCGAACTTGAACCTGCGCGACCCGGTGCTCTACCGAATTCTCAAACAGACCCACCACCGCACCGGCGACGAATGGCCGATCTACCCGATGTATGACTTTGCCCACGGGCAGTCTGATTCCATTGAGAATGTCACCCATTCCGTGTGCACACTAGAGTTTGAAGACCACCGCCCGCTGTATGACTGGTTCCTGAACGAGTTGGACATTTACCGCTCGCAACAGATTGAGTTTGCGCGATTGAACATCACTCATACGGTGCTAAGCAAGCGCCGACTGATTGAGCTTATTAATGGCGGTTACGTGAACGGCTGGGACGATCCTAGGATGCCCACCATCTCCGGACTGCGCAGGCGCGGTTACACACCGGAGGCGCTGCGAAACTTCTGTGACCGCATTAGTGTGGCCCGACGCGATAACACGGTGGAAATTGCCCTGCTGGAGCACACGCTGCGGGACGACCTGAATAAAAGATCACCCAGGGTCATGGGAGTATTGGACCCGCTTAAGGTGGTTATTGAGAACTATCCCGAGGGCAAGGTCGAAGATATTATCTCGACCAACAACCCGGAAGATCTCACCATGGGCGAGCGAAACGTCCCGTTCACTCGAGTCGTCTATATCGAGAAAGACGACTTCCGCGAAGTGCCGCCGCCCAAGTTCTACCGTCTATCGCCAGGCCGTGAAGTTCGCCTGAAGGACGCCTACTACATCACCTGCAACAGCGTGGTGAAGGACGAAACCACCGGCGAGGTGATCGAGCTGCGCTGCACCTACGACCCGAACACCTTTGGTGGTACATCCGCGGACGGCCGCAAGGTTAGGGGTACTGCACACTGGGTTTCGGAAGAATACGCAGTGGACGCCGAAGTGCGTGTTTACGACCACTTGTTCACCACGCTGGACCCGGACGATGTACCGGAAGGCAGCGACTGGAAAGACAACATCAATCCGGATTCTATGGTGGTGATGGAGTCAGCCAAGTTGGAGCCGGGCTTGAACCAAGCCAAACCGGGCGAGCGGTTCCAGTTCTTGCGACTGGGATACTTCTGCGTCGACAAGGACTCCACCCCAGAAGCGCCGATCTTCAACCGGACAGTCGCGCTGCGGGACACCTGGGCCAGGATGGACCAGGACCGCAAAAAGAACTAGCCGTCCAAAGATTAATGCTTCTGGCGGGCTAGTTAGTCTTATAGATCTGCAGGCGGTGTCGGAGGCTGTCGGCCACGTATAGGTTGCCCTGAACGTCCAGTTTCACCGCTGTTGGTCCCCAGAGGAATCCTTCCACTCCGGCTGATATCTCGCGGTCCCGCCTTGCTGGCGGGTCCAACTCGGGGAATAGGTCAGCCGCATAACGCAACCGGCCCTCTTCAGGGTTAACCCCAAAGTAGTCCGCTGCCCATTTGGAGTCCACCGACTCCCCGCGAAGGGACGCCAGCAGGGTGCCGTCGGACGCCAATACCTTTACCCGTTCGTTACCCCAGTCAGCCACGTAGATGTTGCCTTCGGCGTCCACGGCCAGTCCGGCTGGACGGTGGATAGCATCTTCCCCGGCAAGTCCAGCGAACTCCTTAATCAAGGCGCCGTCGTTGCTGTAACGCTGTATGCGGTCGTTGCCCCAGTCGGAGATATAGACATCTCCGTTGTCGGCCAGAGCAAGTCCCCATGGCCCCTCAAACTGACCTGAGCCGGAACCGCGTTGGCCCCAGCCGGAAATGAACTGGCCGTCCTTGGTGAACTTCTGCACCCGGTGGTTGCCGCTGTCGGTCAGCCAAAGATTGTTATCGGAGTCAAAGGCCAGGTTGGAAGGGTATTCAAGCTGGCCCGGTTCTGACCCCTTGATGCCCCACTTGCTAAGGAACTTGCCGTCTTTGTCGAAGATGGAAATACGTTGCAGGGCTTCGTCGGCTACATAGACCTGGTCTTGGCTGTCGATGGCAATGGCGCTGGGCCACCAGAACTCGCCGTCATCGTGTCCGCCGGTGCCAAAGTCCCCGAACCAGTCCTCGTCCAAGTTGCACATGGTCACGCGCTTGGATGGGAGCCGGACAGTTGTTTCAGGTCCGGCCCGGTTCAGGACGTATATGACGCCCTGGGAGTTAAACGCCAGGTCCACCGGGTTAGTGAGACCGCGCCCGGTGGCAGCCAGAAAGCCAATGGTATGGCTGTAAGTGAATGTTTTAGTGGTGGTCATTAAAGACTCGCTAAAGTTGGTGCTTATTATTTATCGAGCAGTTTTTGCTAATGTCATTCTGAGGCCTCAGCCGAAGAATCTCGTTGCACGGTGCGAAACGCTTCCTGAGAACTACGAGACCCTTCGCTTCACTCAGGGTGACAAATAACCAGACAACGGTTGCCCTCGGGAGCTCTGATGCCCTATAGAGTGAGCCAAACCCCAAGATACGAACGCCGCCAATACTAAAAATGCTGCCCGCAGGGCCAGGGATTAGGCCATTTGGTATTCTCGCGTGGCTAGAATCAGTTGCAGAAGTTCTACTACCTGCTGCTCCGAGCAGGCAACGGCGTCTTCCGGCGTGAACTTGACCTCGCCGAAATTGGCGGCAAACTCTACCAGTCGCTCTCGGGTGCTATCAGTCACATTAAGGCTGCCGATTAACAGCAAACACTCATCCACCAACTCGTTGGGCTGGTAGCTGTTTTTGCGGTCTTTGAGATGCTGAATCATGGCTTGGACGCCCGGTTGCAGTGTGTCTCCAATGACCAAGGCAGACGAATTAACCCGTTCTACCAAGGTGCCGGTATCAACCCATTCCATACCGGTATGCCAACCCTCCACAGTGGGTGGGTTCAAAATCTCTTGGCCCATGAAATTGGCGTCACTGGCCAGGTTGGTGATGTCAGATTGGGGCGTTTTGTAACTGCCGGCCAGCCGGGCAGTACCAACCACCAACTCGGCGGGGCTTTTGATCTTGTCGTACCAGACGCTTTCCGACTTGAAGTAATCAGATAGGAACAGGGCCCGCAGCATGGAGCGGATGTCCCCGCTGGACTTGCGGTACTCCTCCGCCAAGAAGGAAATAGCTTCCTCGTTGGGGGTGTCGGAAACAAAGTAGTTGTAGAGTTTTCCGGCAATGAACCAACTGGTGGCCGGGCGCATGGCGATGATGTCGATGATATCGTCGCCGTTGAAATTGCCTGTGCGGCCCAAGAATTCCTTGTTGGTCTCGTCGTGGTCCTCGGGGCGGTACTCAAACTGCCAGTCGATGCGCCCAGACGGCCAGATGGAGTCTCTGGACGCGCGCTCGGCCATGTAATCGGCGTTGGCGATGGTCCAGCCGGTAAAGGCGCGGGCGCAGTTCTTAACGTCGTCCTCAGAGTAGTTGCCAATGCCCATGGAGAACAGTTCCAGCAACTCGCGGCCATAGTTTTCGTTGGGGGCGTCTTTGTGGTTGTCTTTGTTGTCCAGCCAAAAGACCATGGCCGGGTCGCGGGATAGCTCCATCAATATATTGTGGAATGACCCGAGGCCGTGACGCCTAAAGGTGTCGGTCTGGTTCAACACACCCTTGGCGTGGTTCAGCTTGCCGTAGGCGGTGGCAAAGAGCCCGTGCCAGAACAGGGAGATCTTCTCCTCCAGAAGTCGCTTGGAGTTGATCATCTTGTACATGCAGTAGGACTGGGCGCTCTCAAAGTACATCACGCTATTCTGGTCTGGTTGGTATCTACGGACCAGGTCGTCGTTCCATTCCGGGATGTCTTCTGGGTGGAGCAGCTCTTCAACAGTGGCCTCGTACCCCTTGGCTTGGTACTCTTGTAACTCTTGAAGTGTGGCGCCAAATCCGGCCCGTCTCAATAGGTGGGCCATGAGTCCAAGTTCGTTTTCTGGCATCAGTTAGGTCTCCTGAAAACAATCACAAACAGCGTCTGTGACCATATTATTTAAAGTCGTGCGCCCAGCTATTTTGTGATTAATAGTATCAGATTTGGGGTAGTATAGCATTTCAAAATCGCCAAATATAAGGGCCACCTCCAAGAGGGCGTGTCTACATAATTTCATCAGTTTATATGTGGATTTGACCTGGGTTTAAAAAAAGTATAATATTCGTCCAAATATTCGCGAGAAAGTCGCGGGTATCCCCTTGACAGAGCGCGGCGTCATTACATTAACGTGCTAGTGGGTCAGCGGGTGAGAGTGTGGCTGTGGGTGGTTACGTTGCCCAACGTGTTCTCTTTGCCGGTGGCCGAGGTTTTCGGACTACCGGTTTTTTTGTGTCTTGAGACCTCGCTGAACGCATCTATGGGAGTAAACAAAGTAGGTGAAAGGACCTGAATAAAAGGTACTGGCCAATGGTCGACATCAATGCAAGTAATAACTAGAACGTGCCCGCCAGAAAAATCGGTTGCCATTTGATTAAGCTAATTTGGGCCAAGTGCAATATTTTCTCTTCTTAAATGTCTCTGGCGAGACCCTCGGGTATTCCCCGGCACACTAAGATGGGTCGTCAGGTGGTGACGAAACAGGGTTGGGCGGAACGTTCAATTAAAATTGAATGAGGGGTTGGGGTGTAACGATGATGTCTACAGCAGTGAAGATCATCAGTGATGGGGTTATCAAGATGGACGGTGGGTCCATGTTCGGCCAGGTTCCCAAGGTTGCCTGGGAGAACACTGTGGTCACAGACCGCAAAAACCGGATGACACTTGGCTTGAATTGTCTCCTATTACAGGTGGGCGGACAAAACGTGCTGGTGGACACCGGGATCGGCTCAAAAGAGATCGATCAAGACAAAGAAAACCTGGGTCTGGTGCCCAGTCGCCTGCTGAAAGGCTTAAAAGGCGTGGGACTCACTCCCAAAGATATCAGTGCAGTGGTTCTTTCCCATCTGCATTTTGACCATTCGGGCGGTTGCACTCGGTTAGACCGGGCTGGCAACTTGGTGCCCACGTTCCCCAAAGCGAAGTATTACGTTCAGAGAGATTGTTGGGACGAAGCCTGTAATCCCAATGAGCGCTGTAATGGCTCGCATCGATCTGAAAACTTCCTACCTATTGAGGAACGGGGTCAACTGGAGTTGCTTGACGGCGATTCCGAAATCATGCCCGGACTAAATGTGATTGTCACAGACGGCCACGCCAAGGGTCACCAGATGGTCATGTTCAACCACGGCGGCGAGCGGGTGGTATTCCTGGGAGACATTGTTCCCACGGCCCACCATCTGAACCTGGTTGCAATCTCCGCTTTTGACAGCTCCCCGGAGAAAACTCTGGAGCAGAAGCGGGATTTGTTGACCCAGGCAGAGCAGCAGGGTTGGCTTTTGGTCTTCTCCCACGGCCACGATATCAAATCAGGATATCTAGAGCGCCGCGGTGAGATGGGCTATCTCAGACCCGTAGAACTTTAAACTGAAAGAAAAAACCCAGGATCAATTCGATGCTGGGTTTTTTTATTTGGCTGTCTACACTTAAGAATTTTTTGATGGGTCTGCTCGATGACTTCGGCCGTGAGCCAATCTCCATTGAGATCGGTCAACTTCACGTTGGTTATTTCGTTGCCCAAGTCGCGGGCGTCTGTCGTCCGGATCTGTAGATAATTGTCGGTGAGTCCGCTCCAACCCCCGGCGGACTCTGCCCCTTTCGCTGGGCGACCAGGTTTCCACAACACCGACCTTGTCTGGCCCACTGACCCTAACCGGAAGTCCCGCATAGTCGTTGCTGCTAGTTCCAGCATCTCTCCGGTTCGTTCCTTCTTAATGCCGTCTGCTACCTGGCCCGTCAAGTGCGCAGCAGTGGTTCCCGGCCTGATCGAGTACGGAAACACATGCATGTCGCTGAACCCTATAGACTCCGCAAAACTGTAACTTTCGGCAAACTCCTTCACTCCTTCGCCAGGGAAACCCACAATCACATCTGTAGTAATACCGGCGTCGGGGATTGTCTTCCTAACCAACTGAACCGTCTCCGCAAATTGGGCAGTGTCATAGCGTCGGCGCATGGAGTGCAAAACTGAGTTGCTGCCGCTCTGTAGCGGGATATGGAAGTGGGGGCAGAGGCGAGTGTCGCTCCACAACTCTACCAATTCCGGTCTGATCTCCTGTGCTTGAAGTGAAGACACCCTCAACCGGTCAATCTTCGTATCTGCCAATACGCGTTGGATCAGCGATTGCAGGTTGATGTCTGGTAGGTCAAATCCGTAGGTGCCCAGTTGGGTGCCGGTGAGCACGGCTTCACGGCAGCCAATCCCCGCACGAAAATTAATCTCGGCGATGATCTCTTCCGGCGGGATGCTTTTTTCACGTCCCCTTACTTTGGGGACGATGCAGTAGGCACAGACCTGGTCACAACCTTCTTGGATTTTGACCATGGCCCGACTTCGCACCATCTCCAGCGGCAGTGCTTCAGGCACGTTTTCTGGTGGATGGCTTGAGACGGGAGTAATCGCAATGTTTAGTTTGGCGGCAACAGTAGAAACCAAGTTGTCCTTGTGACGGTTGTCCAAAACCAGGGAGACGGCTTCCATCGCCGATAGCTCGTTAGCGGCCCGTTGCGCGTAGCAGCCGGTGGCCATCACCAAAGCGTTAGGGTTGGCTCGACGGGTGCGGCGCAGGTATTGGCGGGCTTTGGAGTCGGAGTTGGCTGTCACGGTGCAGGAATTCAGGACCACAACGTCGGCCTGGGAGGATGACTTAATAAGTGTGAACCCGGCCTCTTGAAACTGCCGCGCCAGCACCTCGCTGTCGGACTGGTTCAGCTTGCAGCCGTGTGTGTGAATGGCTATTGTCGTCCCCGAGTTCATCTAATCGTTCTCATCTGCTCATCTGATAGAACCGCCGCCCATCTTTTCAAGTTCGTCCGGCCCATCTAGTTCGTCGCGAAGAAACCTGCTGAGTAGGTCACCGCCGGGTGCCAGATCCCAGAGTTTGTCCACCGCTCCGGTGACATCTTCAAGGGTCGCCACCAAATGGTCGGCGCGGATGCGAGACTCATTGACCAACTCGGCAGTTTCGCCGAAAGACCGGAGCTTCATGAACGCCTCACGGATGCGCCGATCCCGGTTCTCCTCACCGATCTCGAGGGCAAATTCCTCAATGGCCTTGAGTCCGTCCAACTCCCGCCCACGCCCAAGGGCAACGCCCTTCACCGCCAAAGTTAGACTGCCCCACAGCAGCTCCTCGCAGCGGTTCCAGCGGCCTGTGCGTATCTCATCCATGGCATCCTGCAGTAGACGCAGGCTTTGGCCTCGGTAACGTACCAGTCGGTTTTCGTCTTTTTTGCTTAACTCGGGCATCATTTCAGTTTTGAGTTTACCACTGCCCACTACTAAAGACCCATGCGTTTTGCCACGGTTGCCAAAACATAACTACGATGGCAATATTAGTCACTGCCTCAGGCTTGGAACTCAAAACGCGACGATCAGATTGGGAGAGATATTTTGGCCGCCGACGCATTTAGATTTGTCAGCTACCCCTTGCGGGTGCACGCCGGGCCGGACGCCATTAATAAATTGGTGGACGAGGTTGATCGACTCAGGTCAAAGCGGGTCCTGGTGGTCTGTGGCCAGTCTATTCTGAACAAGACCGACCTTGTTGATCGGGTCAAAGCGTCTCTGGGCGAGCGGGTTGCCGGCGTGTTCTCTGGCGGACAGACCGGCTCTCCGGTGACCTCGGTGCTAGAAGGCGTTGCCGCAGCGCGAGAGGTTGACGCAGATGGCATTGTGGCGCTCGGCGGAGGCAGTGCGGTGGTCACGGCCCGTGGCATGGCCATCCTGCTGGCGGAGAACGGGACGGCCCAAGAACTCTGT
The DNA here is from genome assembly GCA_012959605.1 of Dehalococcoidia bacterium. Lineage (GTDB taxonomy): Bacteria > Chloroflexota > Dehalococcoidia > Lucifugimonadales > UBA3495 > UBA9611. The sequence goes on from DUCU01000012.1 coordinate 152,374, forward strand.
ACCCAATACCCCGAGGGCAAAGCCCCATTGAGCCCCAGGTTGATGGCCCCCAAGTTGCCAATCTTTAACGTCCTAACAACGGCGACGACGGCCATGACGCGCGCCGGCACTGCGTTGATCGACCCGGAAACCGGCCACCGACTTGAGCTTTTCGACCCGAAGACTCGTCCGGTTGCGGTGGTCTGGGATGACCAAGCGTTGCTCACGGCCTCACCCTGGCTTTGTCTGAACGCCACTGCCGGTTGTTTCAGCAGTGTGGCATCGGCCCTGCAGCGCACCGAACTCAATCCTCTGGCAGAGAGCGACCTGCTGGAAGCCCTCCGGTTGCTGATGGATAACCTTCCGCTGGTCAATAGCCAACCCGACGACCCCACTGTGCGAGTCAACCTGTGCGCGGCAGCGTTTATCTACAACCGGGCCACCGACGCCGGAGCCGGCGGCAGTGCACTGGGAGTGGTAACCGCTTTGGCCCACTCCCTGGACACCCGCTATCCCGAATGCGGCCACGGTGATGCCTATTCCATACTGACCGCCCCCGGAATGCGGTTCAACGCTGAGGCCAACGCGGCCGGTCAGGCCCGCTTCGCCGAGGCGATGGGCGTTAAGAAAAAAGGCATGAACGACCGACAAGCTGCTGCCGCTGCCGCTGATGCCATTGAAACATTTTATAAGGACTTGGGTCTGCCGGTGCGGCTGAACGAAGTTGGCGTCCCGGAGGAAGGCATCGACATCGTCGCCGCCGATGCCATGACAGACTTTGGCCTCCATCGAAACGTACGCAAAATCGAGAGCGTGGACGACCTCAAGGGAATCTTAGTTACGGTCAAGTAAATGAATTATTCGGCCCGCGATTTACGAGCCGGTGAAACTGATGGGGCAGCAAAATATATGGCCCCGATACCTGCAGGATACGGAAACAACATGCTAGTGAGGGAATATGAAGTACGACTACATCATCGTTGGCGCTGGATCAGCCGGTTGTGTGCTAGCGACCAGACTATCTGAAGACCCAGACAAGACGATTCTATTGTTGGAAGCCGGGCCTGATTACCCAGACTTCGAACATCTGCCTGAGGACCTCAAGAAGGGATACAACGTATGGCGTTCCGCTTATGGCCCCCACAGTTGGGACTACCGCGCGACTGCCACACCTCTGCAACCAGAACCCATAATCATCCCCAGAGGCAAGGCTACCGGCGGCTCCAGCGCGGTTAACGGCCAGGTCGTCTTCCGAGGTCTGCCCGAGGACTATGACCAGTGGGCCGAGTGGGGTAACGACGAATGGGCCTACACCAAGATTCTGCGCTACTTCCGCAAGATGGAAAACGACTGGGATTTCCCTGGTGATGATTTCCATGGCAATGAAGGCCCACTCCCTGTTAGACGCTTCAAGCGAGAGGAATGGATTCCGGTTGCCGAGGCCTTCTATCAAGCTTGCTTGAAGGTGGGATTCCCGGAGGATCCAGATCAGAACAACCCCGACTCCACTGGCGTGGCAGCACGTCCCTTGAACAACATCGACGGCGTCCGCATGAGCACGGCCCTGACCTACCTGAACCTGGCTCGGCATCGGCTGAACATCACCGTGCGCGGCGGAGTCTCAACCCGACGAGTTCTCTTTCAGGGCAATCGGGCAGTGGGGGTTGAGTGCGAGAGCGGTGGCGAGGTCTTCAACGCGGAAGGCAACGAAATCATCCTCTCCAGCGGTACTATCGGCTCGCCCCAGGTGCTGCTGCTGTCTGGCGTGGGCCCGGCCAAAGACCTGGAATCCCTGGGCATCAATGTGATTCGTGATCTGCCCGGTGTGGGCAAGAACCTGCGCGACCACCCAGCGGCCTACATGTTGTTCAAGGGTGAAGGCGAACCACCAGACATCGATACGCCCAGCCTCCAGGTGGGTCTGCGGTTCAGCCTACCCGGATCGCCGACCAGGGGCGATTTCCAGATGACGCCAACTCTGATGAGCAGCGAACACCGCCCGGCCAGCGTGAACTATGAGGGCGACACGTTCCATTTTGGCCTGAGCGTTGGCCTGCAAAACGCCATATCGGCTGGCGAGTTGACCCTCAACACCACCGACCCCCACGACCAGCCTTTCCTGAATTATGACCTGTTTTCGGCCGACTCAGACCGGGAACGGATGCGCGGCGCCATGCGCATGGCGGGCCAGGTGGCAGAGCAGCCGGTCTTTGCAGAACATGTCGTGGAACAGCTGAACCCCACCAAAGAGGAACTGGCCGATGACGCTCTGCTTGATCGTTGGATAATGACTAACTGCTACACCCAGCATCACATCTCGGGCACCTGCAAGATGGGGCCAAGCAGCGACTCAATGGCTGTGGTCAGCCAGTACTGTCACGTGCACGGTCTTGAAGGCCTGAGGGTCGTAGACGCGTCGGTCATGCCCGACGTCATACGCGCCAACACCAACGCCACCACCATCATGATCGCCGAACGGGTGGCCGACTGGATTAAAGAAGGCAAATGAGCAAAGCTTCCGATCCTACAAAAGTAGAAAAAAGGGCACGGCAATCGCCGTGCCTCTTTTGTTTGTCCGGCGTGACGGTGTTGTAGCGGCGGGTTTATAACTCGCCTTGGTTGGGGTATACCGATCCACATCGGAAAACTAATCACCTAGGCGGACTAACCCCGTTTTCGGGTGAGATTCGTTTGCACCCAAAATGGCGGGTTGGAAACCCGCCCCTACATTGTGCGGTTCTTGTAAATCGTCATAATTCACAATTCTCTCAGCACCGTTCGTCCTGAGCCCGTCGAAGGATCCGCATCAGTCAAGCCCGAACCAATCACCAATCCGTCATTCCTGCGAAAGCAGGAATCCACTGCGCCACGACGCCCTCATTACTAGTAAACCCACCCTACACTACCCAACTAGCCCGTCAGCGGCTAAAATCTGAAGTGGTTTAATTGGATTCACATAATAGATTTGATTTAGGACGGTACTAAACAATGTCCACGCGCCCTGATGTACGAATAGAAAGGGACTCCATGGGTGAGATGGAAGTCCCAGCCGACGCTTTATATGGAGCGTCAACCATGCGGGCGGTGTTGAACTTTCCCATCAGCGGCCTGGGTTTCCCCCGGCCGTTCATCCGAGCCCTGGGACTGGTGAAACAGTCTGCTGCCAAGACCAACCTGTCTCTGGGTTTGCTAGAAGAAAAAACCTGCGACGCCATTGTCGCAGCAGCCCAAGAGGTCATCGACGGCAAGCTGGACGAGCACTTTGTTTTGGACATCTTTCAGACGGGGTCGGGGACATCCACGAACACAAATGCGAACGAAGTGATCGCCAACCGAGCGACTCAGATTCTAGGCGGAGACCTGGGATCCAAACTGGTCCACCCCAACGACCACGTGAACATGGGGCAGTCCTCAAACGACGTCATCCCCACGTCCATTCACCTGGCGGCGCTACTATCAATCAAAGAAGACCTCATTCCTTCGCTGGAATTTCTAGCTACTGAACTGAACAAGAAATCTGTCGAGTTCTGGCCAGTGATTAAGACCGGGCGCACTCACTTGCAGGACGCCACACCGGTCCGATTGGGACAGGAGTTCAAGGGTTTTGCCGGACATGCCGAGTACAGCGTTCAGCGGTTGCATCGTGCTCAAGAGGCGCTCGCAGAGGTTGCTCTAGGCGGCACCGCAGTGGGCACCGGAGTGAACACCCATGAGGAGTTCTCCGAGCGTACCTGCAAGATTGCCTCCAAAGCGTCTGGTGTGCTGATTAAAGAAACCGGCAACCACTTCCAGGCTCAGGCTTCACTGGACGGTTTGGTGGAGGCCAGCGGCGCGTTGAAGACCATCGCCATCAGCCTGCACAAGATAGCCAACGACATCCGGTTCATCGCCTCCGGCCCGCGCGCCGGTCTGGGAGAGATTTCCCTTCCGGAGGTCCAGCCTGGTAGCTCAATAATGCCGGGCAAGATCAACCCGGTGATCTCAGAGTCGGTGATTCAGGTTGTAGCCCAGGTGGTTGGTAACGACGCCACGGTGACCTTGGCTGGTCAGGGTGGCTATTTTGAGCTGAACACCATGATGCCGGTGGCAGCGCATAACATCCTGCAGTCGATTTCCCTATTGGCGGCTTCCGCGAACAACTTTGCTGAGCAGTGCGTCAAGGGAATCACCGCCACCGGAGTTGGGCCAGCCATGGTTGAGAAGGGTTTGATGCTGGGAACGGCATTGGCTCCGGCCATTGGCTATGACGCAGCGGCGGCCATTGCCAAAGAGGCTTCCGCCAAGGGCACGACTATCAGAGAGATGGCCAAAGAGAAGACAGAACTGACTGACGCAGAGTTGGACGAGCTGCTAAATCCGGAGAGTATGACCGAGCCCGGTATCGGCGCCGGTGGAGCGGGCGGAGGCGGTTAACCTCGCACCCAAGTTTCACCAGATTAAATTCGAGTAAATAAAAAGAGGGCTAGTTCAATTAGCCCTCTTTTATTTCATCTTCGAACAACGGTAGCCCGCGTTCAGTAGCCCGCATGAGGCACTCCATACAACGCTGATTAGCTGTATGGCCGGCGGATGACCAGATGTTCTCCGAGCGCTGACCGCAGATATAGTCAGGCTCCACGTTCTCGATACCGGTGCTTTCCAGGTAGTGGACGACACCCTGTTTACGGGGATTGGGCCACCACCAACGAGAGATGCTGGCGTCCAACTCGTCAAGATAGGCCTTGAACTTGTCCTGCCACTCACCTTCGGGCGGCATCAGAACCAGCCAACGGCCATGCTCAGAGTCTGGGTCTCGCTCGGCCTTGAGGTCGCCGCTTCGGATATATTCCCTGATATCACGCTGAGAGATATTCAGCTTGCGCGATGCATCTTGAATCGTTAATTTTTCCATTCGGGCTCCGTTTAATCCCCCGGTCGCCAACGTTAGCTTCTCAGTGTTTACCTATCAGTGTTTAGTTGATGCTAACTCGTCGGGTTAGAGGTCGTGGCCGGATCCTCAATGGTGTCGGCCAAAGAGCCACCAGGCGGGACCATGGGGTATACATTTGTGTTCGAGTCTACCACGAACTCAATCAGGAACGGGCCATCATGGGCTTGAGCTTGGCGTAGGGCCGGTAGAACATCCTCTTGGTCGGTGACTCTAACCGCGCCAACGCCGTAGGCCTCGGCCAGCTTGATAAAGTCGGGGCCGTCCACGGGTACTGCCTTCAAGTGGTTGTCGAAGTACATCTCCTGCCACTGTTTGACCATACCCAGGTAGCCATTATTGATCAGAGCGATCTTTACCGGTAATTTTTCCTCAGTTAGCGTGGCCAGCTCCTGAAGGGTCATCTGGAAGCCGCCGTCCCCGGCCACGGACCAAACGGGTGTGCCAGGCTTGGCAACCTGAACACCAAGCGCCGCTGGCAGTTCGAAACCCATGGCCCCAAGGCCGCCGGATGACACGAACGAGTCTGACTGATTGAACGACAGGAACTGGGCTGCCCACATCTGGTGCTGGCCAACTCCGGTGACAATAGTGGTTTCGGGATCTTCTTGAAGCAGCGTGTCCAGTGCGGCAATCACTTGCTGCGCTTGGAGTTGGTCGCTGGCCGGTATGTTTAGCGACGGGTGGTCATGTTTTAGGTTGGCGATGTATTGCAACCAGTCGGGCCTTGGTGGGTTAGTCACCATCGGCGTCAGTTGCTGGAGTAGTGCTTTGGCATCACCGACCACTGCAACTTCCACCGGTACATTGCGGCCGATCTGGGTTGGGTCAATGTCCATATGGATGATTCGGGCGTGGGGGGCAAAAGTGTCCACTTTGCCCGTGACTCGGTCGTCGAACCGCATTCCAACGCCGATTATCAGGTCGGCTTCGTTTACTGAAAGGTTTGACCAATACATGCCGTGCATGCCCAGCATTCCCATGCTTAGGGAGTGGCCGCCGGGGAAACTGCCCAAGCCCAGCAGAGTGGTGATCACGGGGATTCCTGACTGTTCAGCCAGAGCCAGCATCTCTTTGGTGGCTCCTGAGGTCATCACACCGTGGCCGCTGATGATTAGCGGACGTTCGGCCTCATTGATCAAGCGGGCGGCCTCTTTTAGTCGCTCTGTGGCTTCTGCTGAAACATCCGGTACCGGGACGCTGGTTATTTCAGGGAATACGGCTTCGGTCAGCTCCATCTGTACATCTCGAGGTACATCAATCAGCACCGGGCCCGGACGACCTTCTTGAGCCACGTAGAACGCTTCATGGACAGTTTCAGCCAGGTCGGCGGGGTTCATCACCATGAACGTTTTCTTGGTGGTGGAGGCCGCGATGGAACAGATGTCACACTCTTGGAATGCTTCGCTGCCTAGGGATGCCCGTGCGACCTGCCCGGTAATGGCAACCATCGGAACAGAATCGGCCTTGGCGCCCATGATTCCAGTGACCAGGTTGGTTGCGCCGGGACCGGAGGTGGCGACACAAACGCCGACCTTGCCAGTGACCCTGGAGTAGCCGTCAGCCGCGTGAGCCGCAGACTGTTCGTGGCGGACCAGGATGTGACGTAATTGAGGGTAGGACCAGAGTGCGTCATAGAAAGGTAGGATCGCACCGCCGGGATAGCCGAAGATCGTGTCTACGCCTTCCCTGAGCAGGCTCTCGCACATGATTTCCGCGCCTTTGAGTTTCATATTGCCTCCGCAGCATCCATTTAACGATAGGAATTTTCCTGCAGAGAAAAGCACCGGAAAAACCGCTGTTTGGCATAAAAAAAGCCTCATCCCAACATAGGGACGAGACGTATGCTCGCGGTACCACCCTAATTATCCCGAGGTTAATCGGGACCTCTCTTACAGGACACCAGCATGTCCCGTCTTTCTTAACGGGGGAACGAACCCCGTCCTAGTCTACTGGCCCTCTTTCATATTCAGAGGGGTTTCAACTGGCAGCTCCGGAGGGATTTTCAGTTCAGCTTCGGCACGCCTGCTTCCACCATGCCAGGCTCGCTAGGTGCCTACCCCTGCCTACTCGTCTCCATCATAGCCTTTGATGATTAAGATTACCAAAGGCCCGGCCCGAGTGTCAATATTTCGTGCCTGAGTTCGGCAAATACTCGCAACATTTACATAACTCAGACCGTGGCCCGGTTGGCCTTTAATTCCGGGTCGTTTTACGTTTGATTAACCGCCTATTCTATGACTGCGCTATGCTATTATTGCCTTTTATAGGAGCAACTCTTGTACGGTAAAGTGACCGAAATTCCGTCTGCCGGACGGCGACCCAAACACCATCAAAGCCAGGTCGCTTTCTCGTTGGCCAGCGCGACAGCTCTCACGCACAGTTTGACGCAAGGCCTCAAGCAGGGCTTGTATAACGAGTTGTTTCAGGGTTACTCAGCGCCTAGTCTGGTGACTCACCCTCTGACAACTACACGGCCAAGCACTATAGCGGACTCCGGTGAAACCCAGACTGTTCCAACTCCGGTTGCTACAACCCCCGCTGGACCGCCGATACGTCAGGTGTTACTCATGGCCGGTGAGTCTGTGAGCGCAATCTTCTCATCTGAAAAGGGGCTGCTTCCCGAGCCGACTAATGATGGCCGGTTGATCGTTTTGACCAACCAACGACTGATGGCGTTTGGTCAGCATGAAGGCATGAAAGAGACCGTCCTGATGCCGGTGGAAGAGGTCAAGGCCGTAGCAATCAGCGCCGGCGCTCGTAGCAAGGGCACGCTAATCCAGGGTGTGTTGATGGTTGGTGCCGCCGTTATTTTGTATATTTTGCTGGCCTATTGGTTGACTGGCCGCATCGACGGGCCTACCGTGCCCATCATGCGAATGGACTTGGTGGCCTTCATCGTCTTTTTGGCTGTTCTATCTGGAGTTGGCCTGCTGGCCCAGATATATTTCAGCAAACCAGACGGCGAGGTGACTTTCCAAGGTGACGGAGTGAAGGTTACGTTCCCATTTAAGGGTGAAACTGCAAAGTCCGACGTATTCAAGGTTGTGGACGCGGCATTCGTCGCCCGGCAAGAAATGGTGGCCAAGACCGGTCTGCGTGTTTCAGGAGAAGGTTTCTCCGGGCTGACCACCAAGTAAGTAGCGTAACTACTTAGTGTTGTTGGTCTACCCCAGTGGCAAGCCGGGGTTCACATCAATGTCCATTGGCGTGTCGTCACCCCTTTGGTATTGAAAGTAGCCACATGCTGCAATCATTGCGCCGTTATCGGTGCACAAGATCGGCGGCGGTATAATCACCGGCAGAGGCGAGCGTTTGATGATTTCCTCACGCAGCCGGGAATTGGCAGTCACTCCACCGCCCAAAACTAACCCCTTTACCTTGTATTTGGCAGCCATATCCACCAGCTTGGCCGATATGACGTCTACGACGGACTCCTGGAACGCCGCTGCCAATTCACAGACCAGTCTTTCTTGGTCCACACCATCTTCCGGATATGGATACAACCCCCGGTCTTGAGCGATGTGCAACAGGGCAGTCTTGATCCCGCTGAAGCTGAAGTCGAGGGTGTCTTTCATCCAGGCCCTGGGCAGCGTTTCTTCGCCAGTGGCCCCGGCAGAGACCCGCTGTATCTCCGGCCCGCCGGGAAAACCTAATCCAAGGATGCGCGCTGCTTTGTCAAAGGCCTCGCCAGCAGCGTCGTCTCGGGTGCGGCCAACCAGCTTGTACCGACCGTGTCCCTCCATTAGCAGCAGGTCAGTGTGGCCTCCCGAAGCAACCAAGCAGGCTAAAGGGAAACCTGGGTCGTCTTCGAGATTTCCTTTGGACAGCCAAGATGCGTAGATGTGGCCTTCCAGGTGGTTCACACCGAGCAGCGGTATGCCAAGGGAGTAGGAGATAGCCTTGGCAGCGTTCACTCCGGTAATCAGTGACCCGGCCAAGCCAGGGCCATACGTCACCGCGATGGCGTCCATGTCTTCCAGGCCGAAACCTGAGTCAGAAGCGGCTTGTTCCAGCACGGGAATGAGGTCTCGGACGTGCTGTCTAGAGGCCAGTTCCGGGACTACGCCACCGTACTTGGCGTGGAGGTCTACCTGGGATGAAATGACGTTGGAGAGAAGAGTCTGGCCATCTACCACGACCCCTGCTGCGGTCTCGTCACAAGATGTTTCTATTCCAAGAATTTTTATTGGCATATTTGAAGGGAGTGTTTAGTGTTACGGAATTGTAATTTTTGCCGGTCGCTCTGAGAGAGATGGCGGCAGGACACGCCTACGATAGTGAACCAACTTTACACTAATTTACGCCCAATGCTATCATCCTGGTTAGGCCCGGTACCGCCTAGAGGCGACTTTTCGTGGCCTATGGAGGTGGCTTCCGCTTATGGATGCCGGTGATTCATGGCGACTAGCATTATTAATAGTATGTCTCGGCCTTTCGGGATTTTTCTCCGCGTCTGAAACTGCGTTTATCGCTCTGCCCAGGGCACGTTTGCTGCACCTGGTACGTAGCGGTCGGCCCGGCGCAGACCGAGTATCCAGCATTGTTCAGCGCCCGGAACGCTTCTTGGCCACGGTGTTATTGGGCAATAACTTGGTTAACACCGCTGCGGCCGCCTTGGCCACGGTGCTGGCGTTGAACTTGATCTCTAACCAGGGGCTTTCTGTCTTGGCGGCAACCTTTGGTGTGACCACTTTCCTGTTGCTGTTCGGCGAAACGGTCCCCAAAAACATCGCCTGGCGTCGCTCAGAGAGTGTGGCGTTCAGAGTCTCTCGGCCGATTCGGCTGTTTGAACTTGCCCTATTTCCCGTGGTCACGATGCTTCAGATTTTTAGCACCATGGCCAACCGGGTTCTTGGTATCTCCTCGGTGACTCCTCAGATGGGTGAAGAAGAGATACGCACTATGATTGCCGCCGGTGCCCAGACCGGCACTGTGGAAGCCGGGGAAGCGGCTCTACTGGAGAAAGTATTCCGGTTTGGTGATCGACAGATGCGAGAGATCATGACGCCGCGTCCAGAGATCATTTGGATCGAGCAGGGCTATTCCCTGGATGAGTTTTTGGATGCCTACTCTGAGAACACCCACACTCGTTTCCCGGTGTTCGATGGGTCGATGGAGAATGTGCGCGGTGTGCTATCCGTCAAGGACGTACTGGCGGGTATGAAGGAATTACAGTCTGATGCCAACGTCAGTGTTACAACCTACTTGAGACCTGCTTTGTTCGTTCCTGAAACCAAAAGCGTTAGTGAGACCTTCAACGTCATGCGCGACGGCGGACACAGCGTGGTGCTGACCGTTGACGAGTTCGGTGGCATCGCAGGATTGGCCACACTGAAGCAAATGATGGCCGTAATTGTGGGTCAGATGGGGGATGAGGGCGCCGCCCCTGAAGACGCAGTAACAGCCCTGGGACGCGACGCCTTCCGCATGGATGCCGGTCTGGCAATCTCAGACATTAACGAAGAGCTGGATCTTGATATCCCCGATGGTGATTACCAGACTCTGGCCGGGTTCATCTTGGATCGCCTTGGCAGCATCCCAGAGGTTGGGGATGTTATGGAGTTTGATAATTTCCGGATCACGATTAAAGCCATGGAACGGGTCAAGATAGAGGAAGTGGAATTGCGGCGTCTTAACCCAAAGATTCACTCAGAAAGTGGCTCTGGATCGGACGACAGCAGGACGGGTGGGGCCTAGTGAAGTTCATTGTGGTGCGCCACGGCGAAACTGAGTGGAATAAGCTGGGCCGGTTTCAAGGTCATACAGACATCAGTCTGAACGAGCGGGGTCTTTCCCAGGCCAAAGAGACTGCCGCTGCCGCTGCTGGCTGGGGCCATTCAGCGATCTATTCCAGCCCGCTGATCCGCACTGTCCAGGTCGCTGGGGAGATTGCTAAGAATAACTCCATGCCGATCTCTCAGGACCCCGGACTGAAAGAACTGAGCCTAGGTGAGTTGGAAGGCGTCACCGGAGAGGAGATGCGCAACGGCTGGCCTGAGGTGTTTGCCGCCTGGAGGTCTGGGCCGGAAAAGGTGTTGATGCCCAACGGGGAATCGCTGGGTCAACTCCGTGAGCGGGCCTGGCAGGCCATCTTGGACATTGAGCAAAAACACTCTGCAGACGAGTCTGTTGTCGTCATTTCTCACAACTTTGCCATTCGGTCCATTATTGGCGAGTTGTTAGGAATCCCGCTGGAGTTTTTCCACCGTATGTCCCTGAACCTGTCTTCCGTCTGTACCTTTGATAGCGATGATCGAGGTCGTCGCCTGACTGGGTACAATTCCATCAGCCACCTGTCCCCCGAAAACCGGTAACCGGACTTTATTGTGGCTATTGCCGCTAATCTGGAACGTAAGGTGGCTGCCGCCCTGCAAAGGGCTGGTTATTCCAACGCCGATGTAACCCTGGTGGTCGGCGCTTCGGCTGGCCCCGATTCCTCAGCCCTCCTGTACGCGCTACACCGACTTTCCGACGCCCACGGTCTTTCCCTCCATGTTGCCCATCTGAACCACAATTTTAGAGGCCAGGAAGCTGAAGACGATGCCGTGTTTGCCGCTGATATCGCCGCAGAGTTGGGTCTTCCCGTCACCGTTGTCAAAGAAGACCCCCATGAATACCAACGGGGCCGCGGCATCTCATCATTCGAGCAGGGGGCGAGAGAGATGCGCTACGCTTTCATGGCCAGAGTTGCCAAAGCCTCAGGAGCGAGGGCGGTGACCGTGGGCCATACCGCTGATGACCTTGCAGAGACTGTGCTGCTGCACGTGCTGCGAGGCTCCGGCCTATACGGTCTGCGGGGCATGGGTGAGGTCTCAGACTGGCCCTGGCCGGCTGACGCTGGTGAACTGAAACTGTTCAGGCCTTTGCTGGATGTGACCAAGACGGAAACGTTGGAGTACTGTCAGGAGATCGGGCGCTCCTACCGGACCGATAGCGGCAATTACATGTGGCGGTTCACCCGCAACAAGGTGCGCCAGGATTTGATGCCCCGCTTGGCCGAGGACTACAACCCGCAGGTAAGGAATGCCCTGGTTCGGCTGGCCAGGACTGCGGCTGGAGAACTGGATTTTGTAGAGCAGGAGTTGGACAAGGTTTGGCCCAGCATTGTCCTCAAAGAGGGTGACCACGAGGTCTGTTTTGACCGGACAGCCATGAAGGCCTTGCACCCGCTGTTACAGCGCCTGGCCCTAAGGCGGGGTTACATCCTGGTGACAGGTGACTCAACCAGACTTAGAGAGTCGCACCTAGTGGCCATGGAAACCCTGGCCCAGAATGAACGGGGTGGGCGGGCTTTGGAACTGCCTGTTGGGGTGGTGCTGCGACAGGAATACGGCCAACTGGTGCTGGCTCAAGGCGTACGACAAGAGTGTCCCTATCCGGAGTTAGAGTCTGAGTATCAGATCATGTTTCCAACTGAGCCTGGTTCTCAGACTGCCGTGTCTGCCGGCGATTGGATTGTCACGATGTACGCGGGGACACCGACAAATAAACCCGATTGGGGAAGTATCCAGTCTGGAGACCAGTGGACTGTCTGCTTGGGCCGCAGCGCGATTGGCGACGGGGCAACAATCAGAAAGCGGCGACCCGGAGACCGGATACAGCCGCTGGGAATGACCGGCCAGAAGAAATTGCAGGATCTGTTGACCGATCTACATGTGCCACGGGCTTGGCGCGACAGTGTGCCATTGTTGGAAGGGGAAATGGGAATAGGTTGGGTTGTGGGCCACCGGATTGCCAACTGGGCCAAGGTAGACCAGGAAGCCGATGACCCTGTCCTGTGGATTAGGTTCAGCCGGAACCAGGACTGACCTGTTGGTTGGGCCAGCCCGAAACTTTTAAGACTAGGTCCCCATGAGCCGGGAAGGGTTGTCCTTGACCAGCATGCCCACTTCAACCTCTTCCAAGCCGGACCGGAGCATGGTGGCGATGCCCATGCGCATGCCCTCGCCGGGCATTGGATGGAAGTCTTGGCCAAAGTCGGTGCTTAGGATGCATTTTTCCGGGCCAATCTCTTTGATGGTTTTGGCCAGGTCTTTGGGATCCAGCCGGTGGGTGGTCGGCATCACCACGTGGAGACAGTGCTCAATGTAGGCTCCCATGCCAGCCAGTTCCTTCATGTCTTCAACCGTCATACCAGTCCAGAAGGACATGGTTGTGCCGTGGGTGACCACCACCCGCTCAATGCCCATGTTGCGGGCTTCAGACACTAGCGCCTTGCTCTCGGCAGTGGAGATGTGGCCGGTGGCCAGGACCATATCGTGGGATTTAATCACTTCAAGGATGGAGTGGACCTCTGGCACCAGAGACCCTGAGGAGTCTAAAAGGGTTATTCCCCCGTCCAATCCCTTGGTTTCACGATCGGCTTTGGCAGAGTAGGTCGGCATCCAGACAATCCGGCCCCCCATGTTGGCAGTCGCTTTCACGGCGGAAACGTTCAGCCCGCCCACTTCTTCGTCCAGGGCGATGCCACCAAGTACTGTAACGTCGTCGATTAGGTCACTGGTGGTGGCGGCCACGGGGTGGGTGGGGTATTCGTGGCTTTTTAACACCACACCCTGCATTCCCAGGTCTCTGGCTTGTAAGGCAATCTCTACCGCTCCGGCCCGGCGTTCTACTTTTGGGTCGGGGCCAAAATGCACATGTATGTCTAGGGCGCCTTCCAAGATGCGGTCTACGTTGCTCAAGGTCTCACCATGCTGTTGAATTAGGGGTTAATGGACTGCAAACGAGCCTCCATTTAGGGGGCTTAAAGCGGTCCGAATCTCGCTCAAATTGAGGCTGGCGCAAGCATAAATCAGGCGTTTAAACGTGTCAAGGGAATTTCGGTAAGACAGGCGAAAACGGCGCTAATCAGGCAGTTGCCACTGGCGTGCCGGGTTGTTAGCATGATTGCACTCTCAGCCTGGAGGCAGATATGGACTTGGGATTGAAAAACAGAGTTGCGATAGTCGGAGGTGGCAGTAAGGGATTGGGCCGCGCTTGCGCTGATTCGCTGGCCCAAGAAGGCGCCAAGTTAGTGATTTGCAGCCGCAACGCGCAGGAATTAGACCAAGCTGCGGAGGAGATTAGCGCCGCAGCCGGAGTTGAAGTCTTGGCGGTGCCGGCTGACCTGTCCAAGCTGGAAGACATCCAGACGCTAGTGAAAAGAACCGTGGATCATTTTGGCCGCTTGGATATATTGGTGAACAATTCCGGTGGGCCGCCGGCAGGAAGGGCGACTGACACCACTGAAGAAGTCTGGTACCAGTCTGTTGATATGGCCCTCATGTTCTTCATCCGTATGAGCCGTGAAGCCGTGCCCCACATGAAGAATGGCGGCTGGGGAAGAATCGTCAATGTGCTGGCCAGTTCTGTCTACCAACCCATAGAGAACTTGGTTACATCCGGAGTTACTCGCATGGGAGCGGTGGCCTTTGCCAAGAGTCTGGCAGACGAGGTTGGCCGGGACGACATCTTGGTGAATAACGTGGCCCCTGGTTATTTGTTGACCGACCGTATGATGCACATCTTTGAAGTCCGGTCTGAAGACACCGGCGCAAACGTGGAAGACCTGCTCCAAGCGCACTCGGCGACGATTCCGGTAGGGCGACTCGGACGCCCGGAAGAGCTTGGTGACCTGGTCACGTTCCTGGCATCAGAGAAGAATAGTTACACCACCGGGGCAACCATCTTGGTGGATGGTGGAGTGGTCCGGTCTGTGATGTAGGTTGGCGGTAAAACTAGTTTAAAAAGGGCACGCCATCGGCGTGCCCCTTTTTCTTGCGGTTATTGGTTGTGACTCCAGGTCAAGGAACTAAAGGTTATAGGCTAACGGGCACCCTTAACCAGGTTTGGGAGCCACAACGCTATGTCTGGGAAGATAATCAACAAGACAATCGCCGCAGCCATCACGCCCATGAACGGCAGTACGCCAATGTACACATCCGTAATGGTGCCAACTTCCTCCGCCGCACCTGATGCCTCGGCCATCTCCGCCTGCACGTCTCTGCGCACACCGTGGAGCACGTAGAGGTTGATACCCTCGGGAGGGCTGATTAAGGCGGCTTCCACCAGAATCACCATGATGATGCCGAACCAAACCAGGTCGACGCCGGTTGCAGTTAAGGCTGGGGCCAAAATCGGCACCGTGGTTACCAGCATGGCGAAACTCTCCATGAAGGTTCCCAGCAGCAGGTAGAAGATTACTAACACGATTACCAGTTGGGTGGAGGTCAAATCCGCCCCAATGATCCACTGGGAGATGTCGTGGGAAATCCCCAGTCGGGCGAAAGCAAAGCTAAGGGTGAACGCGGAGACAACGATTAGCATAATCATTGACGACGTCCTGACGGTGGACAAAATCGAGTCTTTGATCATGTCGAAGTTGGAGGTAATGGACTCACGCATCAGTCCATCAGTGGCCGGGTAGCGCTCTTGTAACTGTCCTATAAAACCCGTTTGCGACCCGGAGGAGGGCAGTAGGTGCAAGAACCATCCTGCGATTGCCGGGCCAGAGTTGTTAATCAATGCCAAGACCAAAGCCCCGGTCACGCCAAATGCTGCCGCTTCTGTTGGCGTTGCCCAACCTTGGTAGATTGAGCCGAGAACCACTGCAATGATGAGCAAGACCGGAATCATTGAGAAAAGGCCGATGAACTTATCCCGCCAACTCGCAGATGGTTCTTTTGGTGCGATGGACGGGAATAATATTGACGCTCCGATGATCATGACGATCATCATCACGGCTAGCATTATTCCCGGAACAAAGCCGGCCAGGTACAGGCGGCCGATGGACTCTTCAACAAGCACTCCGTACACGATTAGGCCGATGCTGGGAGGAATCAGGATTCCCAGCGTTCCACCGGCGGCAAGAGAGCCAATCACCAACCGTTCGTTATAGCCACGGGAGCGGAAGGTTGGCAGGGACACCCGGCTGATCGTTGCCGACGTTGCCACGCTGGATCCAGAACAGGCGGCAAAGATGGCGCAGGATGCGATATTGGTGTGAATCAGTCCACCGGGAAGGAAGGATATCCACCGCGATACTGCGGTGTACATCCTTTCACCCATGCCGCTCCTCAGCATCAATTCTCCCATCAGGAGAAAGAGAGGAACCGCAATCAGGATGAAGTTGGTATTGGTCTCCCAGGCCTTGTTTCCCATGATGTTCCATAAAGGACTTTCAGAGAAGAAGTGCATCATCACCAAAGACAAAACACCTAGTGCTCCAGCCACGTAAAGGCCGACCATGAAAAAGCCGCCCATCATAATAAATGCTGTGGTTATGGCCATTTTGCTGATCCTCCTAACTGTCCGGGGGTTGAGTCGGCGAAGCGGTCGGCAGCGCTGTGACTTTCACCAGGATGCCGCCAACTTACCGCTTTTTCGGCGAACCGAAACAAGCGGAAGCATCAATAACTGCTAGACCGCAGATGCTGCCTCTTCTTCCAGAATTCGGCTTTCGCGGGAAATAGCGCGATAGCTTTCGGTGCCACCCTGCATCCGGTGAATCACCGGCAGGAGAGTTTCTGCAACCATGTTGATCATCATGTGAATGGCCGTGATCGTAAGCATGCTAAATCCGATGGCAACCACGGTCTGCGGAATCCAGAGGGGCACTAGTGGGTAGGTGTTGGTCAAGGCATGTATCTCGTGCGATTTAAGTACCATGACCCAGGTCTTCCATGATGTGACGCCGATGAAAAAGACAATCGATCCAAGAGCGAGTTGGTCGGCAACCCACCTAACCCTTGGCGACATGAATGGCAATAGCACGTCGATTCGAACGTGGGAACCGGTGCGGAGGGCGTAGGAGAACGCCCAGGTAGTGGCCATCGCCAGTGTGTAACCACTCATTAGGTCCATGCCCGGAGCCATAATGATGTCAAATTTCCTAGCAATCACCTGATAGGTGATAAAGAGCGCAAGTAATAGGAACATGGTCCCGCAGAGGTACCCCATTGCGAGGTATGTGCGGTCCAGAGCCCTGGTAACAGCCCTCATTCCCGTTAAGACGGTATGCGCC
>DUCU01000013.1 GCA_012959605.1 Dehalococcoidia bacterium
GTTGGACTCATCTTGTTCAGCTCGATTGCCGAGTCATTGTCGTGGAACCACTGAAGGAACGTGATGAGGCCACTTCCCTTGGCCACAGGAGCCGATTTAGGGCCGTTTACTCGCCGAAGGTACCAGGGGCTTGTCGGGTATTATTGGGATTCTTTAGTTTTGAGCGTTTGGGCTTATCCGTCCCGATGGAACGATTCACCTCTGGCTTCTCCAGCGGTTCTGGCAGTAAGGCCGAGTCATCTGGCTGCACCTTCGGCTTTTTGGGATTCACCCTGGGACGTTGTATCCATCTGGCGAACTCCACAGGATTGGTTGGCGGTTTCGGCCCTAGGCTATCGGCGCCGTCAGGCTGATTGATTGTCTTGTCGATTGGTATATTGAACCTCCTTGAAATAGAAATGGCCCCCACACATGGTGGAGGCCATTTGATTTGCCCCATATTTTGTCCCGCTTCCCTATGAACGGGTACGGTCATCTACGAACAAGCACGGGGATGGGTGAGATACAGATTAAGGGTGCTGCGCTCGCTGCACCTCCTTGCCAAGGAGGAAGTCGCGAGTTCGAATCTCGTCTTCCGCTCCAATAGCAATCTTTAAAAGGCCCCTCATGCGAGGGGCCTTTTTTATTGCTCGTAATACCCCGACCCACCGGTGACAAAGCGCTGTTGCCTGGCCGGATTTCAGGTTGTGAGAATGGGTTCACCTTCACTTATGAGACCTGAGACACTCAAACTCTGACAGCAAAAACGAGGTCCATGCCATACACAGAAGGCGCTCACGACTCACCAGCGGATACCCAAGACCGTCTATCCAGAGTCGTCACCAAATACCAGGCAACCTCCGACACCGTCAGTGACGGGGACAATGTTTATCTGGCCGTGGATTTCTTCCAAGATTGGTTCAAGGCTACTGAAGAACACGATGCAGCTGCAGTGCATCGACTCCTGGCATCCAGCATCAGGGACCAATGTACGGTGGATCAGATGGAAACCTTCTTTGAGATTAGCACCAATGCATTTACCTACCCGGAGATGGGTGTTGCAGAGGTGCTTGTGACGGCTGGGAACTCAGATAAAGCGTTTGTCAGCATGGCATTGCGGGGCGAACCACGGACTAGGGATTAGGGTTTGAGAGATAATTACGTGGCGAACAGCCCTTTTCAAATAGTAAAAGAAGACGGCAGATGGCGGTTGGAAATGAATATGTTCGTTGTTGCTGAAGGCTGCCCATTTGTTTATTCATCCAGCCGTGAAGAAGCCCAACCATCTGAAAACTCCACACCGACCAGTCCGTAGCCAGGCTGCCAAATTAAAGCTAGACTGCATCTGATTTAGACCAGCGCACCCAGAATCGGGAGGCCCCCAATGGCAAACAACCAAAACGCGAACGTGGCCAATATCGAGCGCTTGAACCAGTTGATGGACGAAAACGGCTGTTCAGCAGTAGTTGCCCGTTCGGGGAAGAATTTTACGTATTTGGCTGGGTTTGCCTATCCGGGGACCCTGGCCCGGCACTTGGATTTTCCTGACTCTCCAAGAGGCGTGTTGGTCATCTGGCCTCGGCAGAGAAACCCCGTGCTGGTGGTAAACGAGACTGCCGCGCCGTTGGCCCGCCGCGACGGATGGATTGAAGACGTTCGGCTCTATGATGGATATGCAGAGTCAGCCTACGCCAAAACCGCCGAGATTCTCGTGGAGATGGGCCTGCAAAACGAGACCATCGGATTGGAAAAAGACTATCTCAGCATGCTGCAGTGGGAGGAGATTGCCTCTCATTTGCCCAATGCCAACCTGACGGACTGCACCGATTTGATGGACCGGGTGCGCTGGATTAAGACCCCGGAGGAAGTGGAACTGCTCAAAAAAGGGGCAGACTTACTTGATGAGGTCTATCTGGAGGTTTTCCCTACTGTGCGACCGGGCGATACCGAGCGTGATGTGCATGCTCGGATAGTCGAGGGCTGCATCCGGCGCGGGGCCAACTGGGTCCACGGCATCCTCAACACCAGCCGCAATGACATTGCCTACGGCGGTGAGGGCGACATGGCCTTTCAATCTGGTGACATCATCAGAAATGACTATGTGTCGTATTTGAACGGATACCCTGGTCACCAATCGCGCACCGTGGTCATCGGTGAACCAACAAAAGAACTGCTGGATACCTACAAGACTCACCGAGACATCTATCGTGCCACCATTGATATGTGCCGCCCCGGGGCCAAGGCGTCAGACATCTACCACTTCTCCAACAATGCCTTCAACGACGCGGGGTTCAAGGGCAAAGTCAACATCGCCGGCCACGGCGTTGGCGCTTGGTGGCACCAACAAGAGCCCTACATGGTGCCGTCAGGCAAGCACATCTTAGAGAAGGGAATGGTTGTCGCGCTGGAGCCCCATATCGGCCATTGGCACCTGCAAGACATGGTGCTGGTTACTGATGCAGCGCCCCTGTTGCTATCGCCGCTGATCAATACCGACGAGATGATGGTCGCCAGTTAATTAAGCAAATCCCCCATGCCTGGGTTAAAGCGCCAACCAGGAACAAATCCTGTCGGTATCTGGATGGTCCAAAGCTGCGTAAATTGTCGCTGTACCGGCAGAGCGAATACGGCTATAATCTCAGCCAGCTTGGATCGGACAGGTGACGCATGCCTCTCCAGCGTCCGATTTTATGAAATCCAAAATTCTGATAGCTGATACCAATGCTTAAGACTAAGGGGGCTGACCCATGCCGCAGCGCACCATGTGGATGCACGGCGTAAATATGCAGGTGGAATATCCCAATCGGCTGACCTCGGTTCGTGCCACAGGGCCATTTATGCGGATAGAGGGCGCCAGAGGGCAAAACACCTGGCTGCATTTCCCCCTGCCCACGCTGGCGTATGTTGACGACGTCAGAATGAGGATTGAGGGCACCATGATCAGTTTCAGGACGAGGGACCATGCAGTAGTCCATGAAGTAATAATCTATGATGGTGAGTCTCGCATCGCAGAACACATGGATCTGAACCTGCGGGGCGACCACCTAGACCACCGGTTTGACGTGCCTGGCAACCCCCACATCCATAAAGGGATTAACGTGACTCTGGGTGTTCGTTTTGACGATGATGCGCCTGACGTCAGGTCAATGCAGATTGAAGTGATCGGCGTTGGACTAGAATATTCAAGCGAAGGCTAATTCCTACAACAACTACCAGAGTACCCAATTAGACTTCTTCACATTTTAACTATTACACCTTCTATCGGAGGATTAGACCATGGCGGCGCATAAGAACTACATCGGCGGAAAATGGGTTGAGTCGGTAACTGGCAAGACCTACCCGGTACACAATCCTGCCCACACAGACCAGGTGGTGGGTGAGTTTCAGACCTCAGGCGTAGAAGACACTCTCACTGCAGTCGCCGCCGCCAAAGAGGGACTGGTGACCTGGACCAACACCCCGGCCCCGGCCCGCGCTAATATCATCTACAAGGCCCTTGAGATATTAGGACGCCGTGCAGAGGAGTTGGCTGAGACCATCACAATCGAGGAAGGTAAACCAATCGCCGACGCTCGAGGGGAGGTCAAACGGGCTATGGCGATCATGGAATACGCGGCAGGCGAAGGTCGCCGCATGTTTGGCTACACCACACCATCAGAGTTGCCTGATACTGTGGCCTACACTGTTCGCCGTCCGCTGGGCGTCGTAGGAATCATCACACCCTGGAACTTCCCGCTGGCCATTCCTGCTTGGAAGATCGCACCAGCCCTCATCTGCGGAAACGCGCTGGTCTTTAAGCCAGCCTCAGCCACACCACTTAGCGCGGTGAAGCTGATGGAAATATTTGAAGAAGCCGGCCTGCCCGCTGGCGTGCTTAACCTGGTCACCGGACCCGGTGGCCAGGTGGGCACCGCTCTCGTGGAAAGCCCTGACGTTAAGGGAATATCGTTCACCGGCTCCACGGAGATTGGCACCGAACTGTACAGCGAGAGCGCCAAACGCCTGAAGAAAGTACAGGCTGAGATGGGCGGCAAGAATGCCGTGATCGTGCTGTCAGACGCCGACATGGACAAGGCTATGAACGGGATTGTTCAGGGAGCCTTTGGTTCCACCGGCCAACGATGCACTGCCACCAGCCGCGTGATCGTGGAAGAAGACGTTTACGACCGGTTTATGACGGAGCTTATTGAACGGACCAGCAAGCTAATCATTGGCGACGGCTTGGACGCTTCAATGGACATTGCGCCTCTGGCCAGCCAAAACCAGAAAGACAAAGTGCTGGAATACATTGGCATCGGCACTGAAGAAGGTGCCGAGCTAGCCTTTGGCGGTCGCAACATGACCGGCGGCGAGTTCGATGAGGGCTATTACGTTGAGCCCGCCGTCTTCACCGGTGTGACGCCCGATATGCGGATTGCTCAAGAGGAGATTTTTGGCCCGGTGCTGACTGTGTTCAAGGCCAAAGACCTGAAAGAGGCAATCGGGATTGCCAACTCAGTGGAGTTTGGTCTCTCGTCTTCGGTCTACACCAAGGACATCACCAAGGCTTACGAGTACATCAACACCGTGGAGACCGGCATGGTCCACGTGAATGCCTCAACCCTTGGCGGTGAGGTTCATCTGCCCTTTGGCGGGCTGAACTCCTCTGGTGTGGGACAGCGGGAACAGGGTACTGCAGCAGTGGACTTCTTCAGTGAAGTAATCACCGTCTACATCGACCATTCACCGGAGGCGTCATAAAGGGCGCAGTTTAACCAAGAAGTCCGGACCAGTCATCCAGTCCAATTAAACAGAAGGCGTCCCATCAATTGGGACGCCTTCTGTTTGCTCAATAACCATTAACCTTTACTTGGAACCTAAATGGGTTCTCGGTAATCGAACCCACGGTCGGTCTCGTGCCAGAATTCGATCTTTTCTTCTCCGCCGATCCAGCAGAGAAAGACCTCTCGACCGTCTCGTTGGGAAGGGAAATCCACAAGGCCTGCGCTTACATCTCTGACGATGATTCCCCGGTCCAGAATCTCTTGAACACCGTCCTCAATCTGGGCGGCCAACTCCTTGACGTTAGCTGTTGTCGGTATCAAGTCCGGGTCATCTGTTGAGCCGTCTCTGCTTGGGTCGTGGCTAATCTCATGGAACCGCTCTTGAAGGGCGACATACTTTTCGCGATTCCGGTCCAGTACTTTAAGTTTTTCCTGCAACCAGGGCACCAGGGCGTTTGCTTCATCTAGGGTGAATTGATCTAATTCCATCATTTGATATTTCTTTAAAAACGTTTTGAGAATCCTGTGTTGGCTAATACTGTAGCCCAAGATGCCGAACCGGTATAAGGCAGACCGTATTCAGGATTGGATGAGTCTGGAGACGGTCCATTGGTGGCTGCGAAAGGCGTACAATATCCGTCACTACAAACCGATTTCCAACCAAGGCAGACCTCAAATTTGAATCAGAATCCAGTTCAGACCGACAAAAACCAATTCCAGGTGGGCGACCTGGCGCTACTCATCGACCGTAAAGACCGCCGCTACATGATTACCCTGGTTGAAGGGGAAACTTACCACTGCCATCTGGGTCAGCTTTTCCACGACCAGTTGATTGGGCATAACATCGGTGGATGGTTTCGGACCGACAAAGGCCACATTCTATTGGGGATACACCCCTCGTTGGGCGACTTTGTTCGGCAGATGCCCCGTGGCCCCCAGATCATCTACCCCAAAGACCTGGGTAACATCATCAACTTCGCAGACATATTCCCCGGCGCTACAGTTATAGAGGGCGGCCTAGGGTCTGGCGCGCTGACCTCCGCACTGCTGCGTGCAGTCGGCAACACCGGCAAGGTCATCAACTATGAGATTGACGAAGCAGTGCTGCCCAAGGCTTTGCGCAACATCGAGCGCATAAACTCGGACACCTCGAACCTAGAGGTGAAGATTGCCAGCATCTACGAAGGGATTTCTGAAAGGAATATCGACCGGGTGGTCTTGGATGTCCCGGAGCCGTGGCAGGCTCTGGCGGGTATTGGCGACGCCTTGGTGATGGGTGGGATAATGCTCAGTTTTGTGCCCACCATCATTCAGGTGCAGAAGCTAGTGCTGGCCATGGAAGAAGATGGCCGTTTCCAGATGATCCAGTCTATGGAGACACTGTTACGCACCTGGCACATAACCGAGCGGAGCGTTCGTCCGGACCACCGGATGATTGCTCACAGTGGATTCTTGACCACCGCTGTCCGCTGCGACCCCAAGCCTTACAGGCGTGTGCCAGTGGAGGACCAGAGTCCAGTTGAAGAGCAGGGAAGCGGCGAGCCTGTTGGCGAGTCTACCGGAGAAGACTCCGAGGAATAGCGACGTCGCTTTGGCCTAGTGTTTGTCAGTCCAGAGCGTAGATATAGATGGCCAATATCCCACCCTTGGATCGGAATTAGCGAGACGGCTAATACGCTGCCCTTGGTCTGAAACTTCCGTTTGAGTTAGCCATTTGGCGCTGAGAAAAGGTTTAGCTGTCTGGCGGAGTTTCAGACGCGATGTCTGGAAACGGCCAAAATACCTCAAATTCAGTCTCGCCTCCAATATTTCTCCCGTCGGGTAAGGACAGATGGCTGTCGGTCAACAGCGGGACAGGCAACCTCTCGACCAGATCAGCAGCTTCAGGTGAGCTAGTCAGCCCCCATAAATTGGGGCTTCCCCCGTTTTTGCTCTGGATGAGGACTTTGAAATCTCCGAGACCTTCGAGCCGTACCAAGTCCGTGATCCCAGCGCGGTTGGCTTGCATCTGCTGCGGCGTCAGGCTGTGGTTTCTTAGATATTGTTGGAGCTTATCCAGATGCAGATTGCCCAGGAATTCACGCTGGGTGACCATACCTAAAGTATCCAATCCAGCTGTCTCACCCGCTCGGGTAACCGAGGTGAAGTCCACCTGGGCGGTGATGTCTTGCTGGCCGATGAGGGTCAGGGGAGAGTCGGTCTGCACGTGTTGGTGGTAGGTGACCAGCGTCCCGCGATGGCGTTGCTCCGGGTCATAGAGGTCTGGGGCGGGGCGACCGTAGTCAATGGTGAGCACAAATCCTCGGTCCAATGCGGCAGTTACGTTACGAGACCATGACCCCAGTTCCAGGTTCAGTTCAACGGTCTGCCACGGCTCCAGTTGCAATTGGAGGTCATCCAATCGCTTGGCCAGACCTGGATGCGAGAGTTCGCCGGTCAGTTCCACCAGGTGCTGGCCATCCAGACCAACATAGACCTCTTTTAAGACATCACCGGCCAGAACCACCTGGTGCACAGGAAACGCGTCCAGGTATTCGTTGGATATGATGCACCCCTGCAAGTTCTTGAAAGGTAGACCATCAGCCAGGACTCTGCTTGTGCCTGATATTCCGGACTCCAGTGAATCAACACTCCGTTGCTCCAGGCAGACGTAGCGCAATGCAGCGGAGAACCCTGACGGTAGTTCAGCGGCATAGGAGGTTATGTCTCGGGAGAGTAGACCGTTCCCCGCGCCGAGTTCGCATACTGGGAAAGTGGATGGCTGGCCCATGTGTTGCCACATCTGAAATAACTGCACCGCCAGCAGCGCCCCAAAGGCCGGATGCACTGCCGGGCTGGTGTAGAAGTCACCTCCTTGGGCACCAACGGGCTCTCTGCCCGTGTAATAGCCGCCCTGAGGCCAATACAGGGCAACGTCCATGAACTCGGCAAAGGTTATCTTGCCGCGTTCATCTATGCGCCTTCTGATTTCATATTCCGCATTCATGTTAAATAATCAGAAAAAGCAAAAGGGGCCGAATTCGGCCCCTTTTGCAAGTTGCTCACCACGTGGTGTCGGATTAAGACCGGTCGTCGATAGAAGTGTACTCCAAGTCCATCTCACCGATGTACTCTGTTAGGGGGCG
>DUCU01000014.1 GCA_012959605.1 Dehalococcoidia bacterium
CGTGCCTCGAATGAGTGGTATTGAATGTCAGAATCGAGCTGACACGGGGTCACACCCACCGGTTTTGAGTCGGGTGCGAGCTATATTAGTTAGTTGTTGATGGTGCTTACTAATGTCTGGGGCCTCCGGCTCTATCACCAGATACCGTCTGGCTAATGCTGAATTCCCATTAATTGAACCGCTCTTCACGGCACCAACTAATGCGGGCTGATCTTATCAAGGGTGTTGGCCAAGCGGGCCAAGACGATAGAGAGATCCTTGAGTGCATCAACGACCGTTAGGCCATGTTATGAGTTCAACTCTCTCCTAAGTAACGCCCGGTGCCTAGGAGAAGGAGTAGACGTTAGAGCGATAGACTGTGTCGGGTTTATAGACCCACGCAAGTCGAACATAGATATCGTTCAAGCAGTGGGTAGAGCTATACGCAAAAGCGATGAGTCCAAGATTGGCACTATCGTGTTGCCAGTATTGATAGATAGTTTTGCTGACAATGAGGTTGATGAGCGGCTAAACAACTCACGATTTTCCCCCATCGGGGCAGTAATTATCGCACTGAGAGCCCATGACGAGGTTCTGCCTGGGCAGATAGACCAGCTTCGTTTTCAGATGGGCCGTCGCTGGCTCCTTTCTCGATGCCGTAGATCTACAGCTTGCACCAGGAGTCCAAACCCACCACCACCCTCATGTTTTCTGCCCTTAAAAGCGTCCCATTATCTATGAACGCCTACAGTAGAAAGAGTAGCCGCGAAAATCGCCACCGAGACAGAAAGAATGTTGGGAAGCATCACATTCAGGAAGGCTCACCTAAAGTCGATGAGCACTCCAGTAACAACTCCCTAGATGAGACCAGTAAAAATAGATGTTTTAGCCTCGATCTATGGCGTACAGCCATCCGTCAGTGGTCCGAACGTAAAAGGGACCTCTCGCAAATACTGGCGAAACTTCGATGGGAGCGTTCAAAGAAATAGTACTTTCTAGGCAAGTTTTATGTGGCTCAAAGTGACAATGGTTGAGAGCGCAGCGAGTCAGCTACTTTAAGGGCCATGTCAATAGGTAATATCGCATCCCCAGCTACCACGGATAAGAAAGACCCGCCGGGAGCCCGGCGGGTCTTTCTGTATGAATCCGATGTTCCTCACCTAAGGTTACAGGATGTTGTTCTCCGGGAACTTTAGGCCAAAATATACCACTAGGGAAACTTCAATCCCTAAGGATTCGCATCCCAGGTTACTGAGTCACCGGTACTGGGCTGGTTGTACCATCGTCGTTTATCTTGAGTCCAACGATCGGTGCGATCTTCTCGTTGAATACACGCACGATCTCGGTGTCTGGGCCGCCTACCCTATTGATCCAGTTCGGTATCACATTGATCGGCACCGCTACGTTAGCCTGTATCTCCTTCATTTCATCAGTGAACGGTATGAATTCCAGGCCTGCGTCGATGTTGCGTTGCGTCCAGACCTCGTTCCATGCTGGAGTGACCCTCATGGCTTCAAGCTCATGCCTGGCTCCTTCTTCAACCAGGATCTGACGAAGGTCGTCGGGTAGATCTGAGAAGATTTTTGCGTTCATGACCATAGTATTGATCAGCTGGCTGGAAAGAGGGCCGACCATGTAGTCGGTAACCTCGTACCATCGCTGTCCCATGGCTGCAAAGGCCACCGTGACACCACAGTCCAGGATGCCGCGCTCTAAGGCCGAATAGACCTCGGCGAAGGCTACGAACTGGGCATTGGCACCGAATGCCTCGATCCAGTCAGACAGGGCGGCGCCATGGCTTCGCACCTTTTTACCCTTGAAATCAGCTGCGGTATTGATCTTGTCCCGGCAGAAGAAGAAATTGTCACCACCGGAAACCCACATGCGGCTTATGACCTGTCCGCCGCCAGTGTTCTCTTGAATAAGATCTTCAAGGTGTCCTTGAACGGCCGCGTTAGCCTTATATTCAATCTCGTGGTTGGGGTATAAACCGTACAGGAAGGTAATCTCTAGCTGGGGCAGATCCCCGGCTACGTAACCAGAAGTAATCTCGGTAAAATCTATGGTACCGTCGCGGACCAATGCCAGCGAGTCGGGACCGGCTAATCCCAATTCTGGGAAGGACGTAATGACTAGATTAAGCTTTCCCTGCGTTCGCTCAATGGTATTTTTGACAAGTACTTCTTCCACTAACTTGCAGGTCGCTAAAGTGCGGTTGATGCAGGTGACCTGGATATCTATGGGCTTCCCGTCGTAGACGAGTTCAGTCGGGTTGGTGAAGTTCGATTTTTCAACCAAAGCCTCATAGTAGGGGGAGTCAAATAGGTACCGCTCCCGCTCTAACCCTGCCAGGTTGATCATGTCATTCGCGTCACCCAGTGTAGGGCCAGGAGCAGGGCCAACCAATTGGCTCAGGTCTCCTACGTAGAAAGAGCCCGACCCGCCAGCACGCTGGGCTGCCGCTTCTTCCAACGTTAACGAAGCCGCCGCGGGTTTCGCCGCCGCGGGTTTCTCTGCTGCGGGTTTCGCCGCCGCAGAGTCTTCAGATTCCGAACCGCCACAGGCTGAGAGAATCACACCAAACATTGCTAGCAACAAGAACACTAATACGCCGTTCCGCATTTTTTTTCCTCACCGTATAGAAATCTATTTATTATGAGAGCTTAGAAAGCTCTGGGGACTGTATACATTAAATAGCTAGATATGTAAATAAGCATTGATCTGCTCCAGTCTTAATTCTGATCATGGGTGCAAACCGCAGTTGACCATCGGACTCGTGTGGGATCCGGTTGTCCCACGTGTTCCGGTGCAGCACTGTCGGTTACGAATTCATTGGCCGTTGTAGATGAACTAGTTGCAAGCCAATGGCATCCGACCAATCATCGAAAGAAAGCGGGCCCCATTAGTTGGACAGTATTGGGGCAGGATCAAATAACGGTTCGCCTTCGTTCACCCTATTCCACAGGCCCTGTTTCTCATAAACGACGATTGTGGCCAATTGGAGAGAATATTCCGAGTCCAAGTAATGCGTACAGTTTGCTGTTAAAATCTTTGAATCTTCCCAAGAAACTCGTTTATGGCGGCTGGAAGCCTTTCATCCGCTGATCGAACTGCAAACCTTATTAGCTCTGGGTTTTCCATCGAATGAACGTCTGTTAACGCTAATAATCTTTCCCCATGTTTATCAAGATATTTCCCAGCGAGATATTCATTACTCACATCACCTTCCCCAAAGGCGTCTATCTTCCCTGACAGTAGCTGTGACACGATTTCATCCTGCGAAGGTACGAGTGGGATTATCGTAGCCCCGAGTGGTTTGTACCTGAGATCGCCATCTATATGGGCACTCGAAGAAGGAGTTACAGCTATTTTTTTACCCTCGAAATCTTCGGGATCTCCAAGAATTTCCAAATCAGACTTACGTATCAACAAAGATCTCCTTACAAGCATATAAGGGTCACTCCATACAGCGTTTCTCCCAAGGCGCCGATCCTCGTACTCCATCATTCCCGCAGCAGCCACATCGCAATCCCCATTGCTGGGAGTTTCCCATAGGCCAGGAAACTCTCTCTTGATGAACTCGACCCTTAGGTCGGTTTTCGCTGCAAACTCCCTAAGTAGGCTAATATCGGTACCTACAATGTCTCTTCCATTTTCGTACGAAAACGGTGCGAACTCCGTGTAGGTACAGATTGTAAGGATGCCTTCCGATATCGTTGTAAACGCAACTTTGTTTTCCGACATAATTTTTGCTGCCGAAGGTCAGAGTCGAACTGGTACGGGGTCATTCCTATCGGTTTTTGAGTTCGACTTTGGTCGTTTTACCCTGTCACACTGCATCCCAGTTAGTCTCCTTTCATAGCTAGAATGACCGGTCCATTTCCGCATTAGATGTAACTACTTACATTTCAATGCGCTTGGATAGATTTACATAAAATGAACAGGGAAAGCAAGCTGGTCTATTCCATCGTTGAGATAGTGGGTCTTCTGGGGATCGGGTGAAGCAAGGTCTATGAACTGGTACGGTCAGGTAGTTACCTTACTTCTTTGAGTCCGGCGGTCAGCCGAGAAAGAAGTCCGTCAGTTTCGAAGCGAACCCTATGGTTAATGCGGCCCGCAAGCGGTTTCGCGAATATCTACCCTCGATCTGCTATAAATGTTCTTCGATGTTTTATCCGCAAACGACGAAGCCCCAGCCAATTTGCTGGGGCTTCGTCGTTTAGCGCTGATTTGACAAATGCGCGCTGGTGTTTAGCGGCCGCCTTTGACTAGATCCGGCAGCCAAAGCGCTATCTGCGGGAAGAGCATCACTAGAATTACAACGATGCCCATGCAGGCCATGAACGGCAACACCCCGATCCACACGTCAGCAATAGTGCTTTCTTTGGCAATCTCGTTGGCAAGTTCAGCTTGTTCACGGTCGACGTCCTGACGAACTCCGTGCAAGACGTAAAGGTTGATACCCTCCGGAGGGCTGATAAGCGCCGCTTCTACCAAGATCACCATGATGATGCCGAACCAGACCAGATCAACCCCGGCCTGCTCCAATGTAGGCAGAAGAATGGGCACTGTTGTGACCATCATCGCGAAGCTTTCCATGAATGTGCCCAGGATCAGGTAGAACACGATGAGCACCAGAACCAGCACGGTGGGAGAGAGGTCCCAACTGGTTATCATGTCGGCAATATCTTGGGAGATTCCCAATCTGGCGAAGGCAAAGCTCAGCGTAAATGCGGCAAGAATTATCAGGAAAATCATTCCTGTCGTTCGTATCGTAGAGATTATCGCAGTTTGTACGATCTCGCCATTCAGTTTCAGCGTCGCTACCCACGCGGCCCTGTCTGCTCCCCCTTGAGACAGCATCTCCGCTTTAAAACTTCCCGGAACCACGTTGATCAGGCCGGTCATTCGTAGGAGCTTGCTAAGAAGCGGTGCGGTTACCTTCTGTGAGTTCATTAGGACTGCCAGGACGAACGAGCCAGAGACGCCGAACGCCGCTGCTTCGCTGGGAGTCGCGATACCCATGTAGATGCTACCCAGTACGATGAATATGAGGATGACCATCGGCAGTAGGCCAACCAGGCTGGTTATCCTATCGACCCAACCTTCAAGAGTTTTAAAGCTCGCACCCTGTTCCCGGGGCGCCATATCTTTCCAGACAAGGGCTAGTATGGCAATCATCACCATGAAGACGACAGCTAACATGATTCCGGGCACGAACCCGGCTAAATATAACCGGCCGATGGATTCTTCCACCAGCACCCCGTAGATGATTAGGCTGATACTGGGCGGAATCAAGATTCCAAGCGTCCCGCCAGCCGCCAAGGACCCAATCACCATCCGCTCGGAGTAACCCCGCTGCCGGAATGACGGAAGGGATACGCGGCTAATTGTTGCCGATGTTGCAACGCTGGACCCGGAGCACGCCGCGAAGATGGCGCATGAAACGATATTCGTGTGAATCAGTCCTCCAGGAAGGAAGAAGATCCACTTGGATATCACCTGGTACATCTTTTCGCCCATTCCGCTGCGGTTCATGAGCTCGCCCATTAGAACGAACAGCGGGACGGCCACAAGGATGAAGCTGGTGTTAGATTCCCATGCCTTATTCGCCATGATGTTCCACAAGGGAGCATCGGAGAAGAAGTACATTATTATCAGGGAGAGACATCCTAGAGCGGCAGCGACGTAAAGTCCCGCCATGAAGAATGCCCCCATCAGACCAAATGCTACGCCAATTGCCACTTTCGCTAACCTCTCGTTTCCCGGTTATGGAAGCACACGGCCTATCCCGTCAGACAGGCCGTGTGCTTAATGCTATTCGTGGGTAGAGTTAAACCGTGCCTGCAGCCTCTTCTTCAGTGAAGACGGCCTGCGAGCCTATTTCGTCACCGCCCATGGCCCGGTGCAACTTGGGGAGCCAGGCTTCGGTAACCAAAGAAAGCATCATCTGTCCCGCCGTAATCACCAAGAAGGTGAAGCCCAACGCGACCACTATCTTGGGAATGAAGAGCGGGGTTAGCGGGTAGTCATTCGTCACAACGCCGCGCTCATAGTTGTCTATTACGTTCGCCCACATTTTAATTGTAGTGACGTAGGCGAAGAACGCCACTGCAAAGAGAGCCAAGAAGTCGGCACACGCCCGGATACGGAAGTTCATATACGGCAGCAACACGTCTATGCGTACATGGGCACCCGACCTTAAAGAATACGAGAAAGCCCAAGTCGCGGCCATGGCCAGCACGTATCCGCTCATCACATCGGTGGCGGGTGCCATCACCCAATCCAATTTACGGGCCACTACCTGATAGGTGATAAAGAACCCAAGCAGCAGTAATTCAATACCGCAGACCCAACCCATGATGTAATATACCCGATCCATGAGACGAGTCACCGCGCGGTAACCAAACAATGTTTTGGACGCTATCGTCGATTTTCCGACGTAATCTACCTGGGCATTAGCAGCCATGGATATACTCCAAATAGTTGGCGGATTGCTTCTCGGATTTCCTATTCTGTACCTATGGCCCGCGATAGTCTAACACGTCAATTCAAATCGCGGTTCAGGTACCTAAAACTTAGTCTGGTCATTCCTCGATCATTGATATTTCACAATCTGGCTCCTTTAACCTGATCGGGTAACCATAGTGCAATCTCGGGGAAGACCATAAGGATCCCAATCACTATGGCCATACATCCCATGAAAGGTAAGACGCCGATGTAGACGTCGTTAATGGTTTTTGGTTTCTCGGTGCCGTCTTCTAAAAGCTCTTTGGTTTCCATCTGTGCCCCGTGGAGCGCAAATAAACTCAATCCTTGCGGTGGGCTAATCTGGGCAGCCTCAAGCAATATAATCATGATTATGCCAAACCACAGAAGGTCGATCCCGCTCGCCGTGAGAGTGGGTACGATCAAAGGCAAGGTGGTCAACATCATCGAGTAACTCTCCATGAATGTGCCAAGCACCAGGTAGAAAACAACTACGATCAATATCAACTGAACCGATGAGAGATCGAGGCTAACGACCCACCGGGCCATGTCCTCCGAAATATGGAGGTACGCGAAGGCAAATTGCAAGGTGGCAGCCGCCATGAGAATGAACATGATCATGCCGGTAGTCTTGATCGTCCCCATGAAGGCTTCGGTGAGCATCCGAAAATTCGATAGAGCAATCTGCTTAATCAGTACTTTGTCATATTCCTGTGCTTGCTCCGCTGCCCTCTCGGCAGATTCCCGCAACCGGCCAGGCAGCAACACAAACAACCTAGCCTTGCGGCCAGCCAATGCTCCCAAGTTAAGCCAAATCTCATACGTCTGGTTGATCACGGCAATGACGAAGGCGCCACTAACGCCGGCCGCCGCAGCTTCAGTGGGCGTAGCCCAGCCTCCATAGATGCTTCCAAGCACGAGAAATATCAGGGCGGCGACCGGAAGAACCGCTAAGGTCCCAAGTATCCGGTCTCTCCATCCCTTTAGGGTCATGTAACTATCGGAAGAGGATCTCGGAGCGATACCAGGCCAAATTATCGCGGCAATCGCAATCATCAGCATGAACGTCCCAGCCATTAAAGCTCCAGGGAAGAAACCGGCCAGAAATAAACGGCCTATAGAAGTTCCGGTGGACAATCCATAAAGGACCAGCAAGACACTGGGTGGAATCAGTATGCCTAGAGTTCCGCCCGCCGCCAGAGAACCCACCACCAATCTCTCGTTGTAGCCTCTGGCTCGGAATGCGGGCAACGCTACCCTACTGATGGTGGCGGCCGTGGCGATGCTGGACCCGGAGCAAGCAGCAAAGATCGCGCATGAGGCGATGTTCGTGTGGAGCAGGCCCCCTGGAATCGGCCCGACCCATCTGTCCAACGCCTTATACATCCGGTCTGCGACTCCGCTTCGCAGGATCAATTCGCCCATTAGCACAAAAAGGGGTATCGCTACCAATAAGAACCGGGTGTAGGTCTCCCAGGCCCGGTTAGCCATGATATTCCACAAGGGCGCATCTGAGAAGAACTTCATCATGATCAGCGATAACGATCCTATCGCGCCCGCTACATACAAGCCCGCTAGGAAGAACACCGTCATGAGAGAGAACGCGACTACTATCGCCAACGCGACCGCCTTATGGGCAATAGCAGATTCGTATATCCAGGGTGGTATGGAGATATGGTTGGCACATTCCGTGCCAGACTAGAGTTGAGTTTATTTTGCGTATATATGATAAAACCAGAACTCGTTACGGAAGAGTATGAACCGGGTGGATTCGCATTAGGCTTACAGCGTGTTTGCGATTGGTCCGCCAGAGACCAGGGATCTGCCGAACCGAAGTAAGAGGCCCGTAAGTTTGCTGTTACAGCAATATCTCGGGACTCGTAGTATTCAGATATTACCCAGTGTTTGCTTCTATTGCAGCGTCCGGCGGACTTTATTCCAAACGAAATACCCTGTCAACCCAATCGACTGTTAACCGATGTTTGCATCGCTTCGCTTCCGGTATCGGTCGATTCTATACTCCTCTCTGAAATGACACGGGAACAGATGGGAAAGTTCACATAAATATGCAACTGGCATCTGATTGAATTTTTCATGCAAGCCCCGCCGGGTATAAGATCGGATACCTACAACAGCCTCGGTTTCGCTGGAGCAGGAGATATTTCTGGGTGGAGAATTTCGAATGGGTCAAATACGCCGTCTTTGTGGGCGGGCCGCTCTTCGCATCAGCAGGAGCGGTTCTCGGTTACGGGCGTGCGCTATTCAAATTTAATGAGATCCATGGCGTCGTCGTTTTAGATAAGCGAGACATCAGAAGCCTGCGTGAACTGCAGGCCGAAAAGGGAGCTTCGGCGTTACCGTTGTATGCATTGTTGGCTTTTTATGAACTTGTTTGTATCGGCGGGGCATTGATCATGGGAACCGTGATCCTTGGCGCGGTAGTGCTATTGCAAGCTAGGACTGGATAAGCAATGGCGCCTTAGAAACGTTTCATGAATCGAATTATCAAATATTTTCAGCAAATGATTGGGGCACGGGACCGCGATCTACCGAAATTGTGCAACTGAGATACCTGAAATCTACACCTCAATTCGAAAAACAAATAATATGGCACAAACTTTATCGTCAAAAGCATTATATCTTTGCATGTAACAGGTATATTATCATCCCCTAGGTCTATTAAAGGTGAGCCAACTATAGCTTTGCCGTGACCAGAATTACGATTACGAGGGAGAGGAAAATGCGAAAAGCTGGATTAATGTCATTGATAGTGGCATTGCTGTCAGTGGTCTTGGTAGCATGTGGGGGTTCAGATCCAACAGCAGTACCGAAGGCTGCATCCACCACGGCTACAGAGCCTACGGCAATGCCGTCTTCGTCCCAAACTCTGGAGGATTACGCCGCCGCCCATGCCGGTGGACCTGGCGCGATCTACGTAGGGGATTTGAGCCAATTGGTTGGACTAGCGCCTGCCGATGACTTAGGTGGATTCGATGGAGAGGTACCACTAGATGCTCTCCAAGAGCATTCTTGGATTTACGAGTCTGAGTACTACCAAAGCCTTCCTGGCACGGCGAGGCTCCTAAATCCGACGGAGCTAGTATCTTCAGGCGAAAGTTTTGAGATACAACACGCCTGCATTAACAGGACGCTACTGTGGTGCAAGCTGATGGAGGCCTATCTGATCCCGAACCTCACCGAGAGGACGAATGGTCAGATAAAGTTCTCTGTTTCTTCCTTCCCAGAACTAGGCCTCGCAGGCACAGACACAATGTCTCTGGTGCGTGATGGAACCTTGGGCGCAGTAGAGATTTACGGTGGATACGTCGGTGGTGAGTACCCCGCGGTTGAGGTTCAATACCTCTGGGGACTCTGGCCATCCCATGAAGTCCATTACAATGTGCAGACTGCGATTTTCCCGGACATCAAACAGATAATCGACGATGCAACAGGCGCCACAGTCTGGAGCCATAACTGGATACCTGGCGACGACCAGATGTTCTTCAGCGGCAAGGCGCTCAGGACTCTTGATGACTTCAAAGGCCTGAAGACACGTAGCCACAGCGCCGCACTTTCAGACTGGATCGAGGGGATGGGCGCAGACGCTCAGTTCGTCGCCTTCGCTGAGGTTTACAGCGCTCTTGAGCGCGGTATCTTGGATGCGGGTGTGACGGGAGCCAGCCCTGGCTTCGCCCAGCGATGGTATGAAGTAACCGACTACATGAACGGTGGCTTGTACAGCTTCAACTCTACAACGAACGTCATCAATAAAACCGTTTGGGAGAAGTTGCCTGCTGACCTCAAAGCGATCATGATTGAAGAGGGCGCCAAACTGGAACTAGAGGCGCTTCGTATAGCAGCCATCCAGAACAAGATGGGAATCGCACGGAACGTTGTGGCGGGTTTGGAGCATGTTCAGTTCTCCGATGAGTTGAACGAACACAGCTTCAACGTTGCTGCAAAGCAGTTCGTGGTCCCCGCTTGGGTCAAGCGCGTTGGTGGCCCCGACCACCCGACCGTGACCGAGATCTTCAATAAGAAGGTGGGACCTGTGGTCGGTCTAGAGATCGTACCTGACGACTCTGAGCAAGGGTTCGCCATTCAGAAGACCAACTAACTAGACAGTCCGACTAGCAAGCTCATAAATGAGGCGCACCGGGGTTTCCCCAGTGCGCCTCATTGTTTTTGTTTGTGGTGACCAGGGCCGAACGGCGAGAGCCTATCTACTCGGATCCGCCTCTTTGTTGGGTCTCCCTTGAAGCAGTTGCACCACCACCGTGGCATAGGCGTGTACCGCCGTCTTTCCTAGACCCGATTTTCAGGTTCGCTGCTGCTTAGCCCGCCCACCCTCAAAACGACTCCCACCGCGATTGAAACTAGGATAATCACCAGAAGTACTCCTTTGATAGAAACTGCTTCATAGACAGGCGTTAGGACCAACGGAGCGAGGATACCGCCGAAGAAGCGTGACCCGTTAAAGACGCCTGAGATGGCGTGACGCAGGTCTGGTCGAATAGAGAGTGCCATTGCTCCAACGTTGGTCATCATGCAGGCGACTCCAATCCCAATCAGCAGCAAAAGAATGGGATAGACGCCAATCGTATCCGGTAATGCAAGAAGGCCGATCCCACCGGCCACAAACACAATGATGCCTCCAATTACCACCCAGAAATCCCCGACCTTATCGCCAAGTAGTCCGGCTGCTGGCGCACAGAAGATTCCAACCAGACCCGGGATCGAGATTAGTAGTCCCGATTTCGCCGGGCCCGCCAAGTTGCTTTGTTGTAGCCAGACCGCAACGAAGATCAACGCACCAAACATCGCGAAAATTGTTAGTAATCCAGCCAGGGAAACCACTCGCACAGCTGGGATCGCCACAGCCTGCTTCATAGCCAACAGTGGGTTTGCTGTTCTAGTCCACCGTGCTTGGCCCCAGTAAGATACGAGCACAATAACGGCAGCGATTAAGGCCGAAATAGCCAGGAGCAAATAAAATCCTCGCCAATCCAGATGTTCCGCAAACAGACCTCCAACGATGGCGCCTAGCGCCAACCCTAGCGTGAACGCGGCCTGAATGCCGCCGAGGGCAGTTGACGTTTTTCCCATCGGCGCCTTCTCCGCAGCGATTCCCATGGACACTGGCGTGGTGAGTCCCACGCCGAACCCTTGAACTGCCCGTACCACCAGAAAAACTGGGTAGGACGTGGCGACGGCGGCCATTAGACAGGAAACCGAAAACACCATGAGCCCGATGACGAGGGTCCGGCTGGGTCCGAGGAATTCGGCTATCACCCCAGAAGAAAATTGGACAAGGACCAAGGCGAGTACGAAGACCGTTACAGCCAACCCGGCAAATGAGAGGGATACCTCAAAGTCTTTACTCAGCGTCGGTAGGATGTTGATGGTCCCTGCCAAACTTAGAGGTCCAAGGACGACACCCAGATACAACGGTGTTAGCATTCTAAAGACAGTTAAGCTGGAGACCAATTTCTGCTCTTGAGCCAAACTCAGGCTATCCTCCTCGAGTTACTTCCGGCATGGTCGGCGATGCCATATCAAGTACTCCGCGGGATTATAAAGGCAGTTAGAAAAGCACACGGATTCTGGAAACCCACCGTGACGGGTCTGGCAGGCCTTCCCAGATTCCCCGTAGGCTACATACAGGTTAGCTTCAGGCATAAGGCCTAGTTGCTTGTTGGCCAGTCATCCCGATTGTTGGTTCATGCATCTGGGTAATCGGGGCTTTGATAAAATATCAGCCAGCCGGTGATCAGATTAGCTAGCGAGGTGTCGGATGCCCAGCGATAATGAATCACTATCAGGGTCCAAGATGGCCATGATCGTCGTTGATATGCAGAACGCCTTCCTCAACGACGAAGGCTCTATGAACAAGGGCGGCATGGACATTACCGAATTGAAAAAAACAGTATTGCCAGTGAGCAATCTGATAATTGCGTGCCGCAGCGCTGATGTACCCATCATCTTCACTAGATATGTGCTGCGGGCTGACTACAAGGACGCCGGCCTTCGCTCGATCCGACGGTCCAAATTTAAAGAGATCAACTCATTGGTAATGGGCACTTGGGACTCCGAATTAGACCCTAGGATGGACCAACGGCTGGAAGATTATGTTTTGGACAAAACCCGATATAGCTCCTTTTACAATACCAGCTTGGAGGTCATTTTAAGAGGTCTGGGCGTCGATACCCTAATCATTTGCGGGGTTACCACCGAGATATGCGT
Organism: Dehalococcoidia bacterium; assembly: GCA_012959605.1. GTDB lineage: Bacteria > Chloroflexota > Dehalococcoidia > Lucifugimonadales > UBA3495 > UBA9611. The sequence continues at coordinate 12,712 of DUCU01000014.1, forward strand.
TGAATCTACCATCCGTGACGCATATTTTCGGGACTTCAAAATCTTAGTGCCGAAGGACGCTGTAGCCGCGATGGACATTGACCGTCACAAAGGGACTTTGGCTACTATTGAGTATGGATTCGGTTCGGTTACGACGTCCGCCAAGCTCATCAATGACTTGTTAGGCATTGCAGTATAGAAAGGGGCCAGTGATATGACTAATTCTGGAAAATATTTGATTGTGGGTTTTCTTGGAATCGTTGGCGGAGGAGTCCTAGGATCGGTAGTCGAAATCATGATCGGAAATTCTAATTCCGGTATTGTCGGTATATTCGGATTAATAGGGGCCGGTATTGCTGTTTGGCGTTTAAACTGCATTCTTAAACGTTAACCTAACGTGAAAGGGCCCACCGCCATCGTGGAACGGTGACCCTTCGGTATGTGGTGAAATAAATTAATCTACAGGTATTAGTTTTGGATTAATATTAAAATCGACCTCTTCGATAGAATTACCTCTTCTTACTTCATCGTAAAAGACAATTTGTGTTGGTAATGCATCATCGTTTCCAAACATCTTTTCTTGTTTGTACGCACTAATAAAACTTCTATAGATTCCATATTTAAAATATGTAGATTCAGGTATGAAACTGATTGGTGATTTTAGTATTTCATGTTTTTTTATTCCATTAATCCACACATCCATTCGTTTATCTTTGTAATTCAAACAAAATGAGATATCAGTCCACTTATCCTTCATTTCATCCAAGCTGATTAGGTCATAATCCTTTCCAATGTCAATTACATTAGATGCTGAACCTGATAGTTCATGCCATTCGAAATGTAATCTACCTTTTTTAGCGCCGATCTGGATTATTGGTGGAAAAGAAGGTAATTTCTCCATTGTTCCTGACGGCCCGCCTATTTGATGAACCTGACCTAAAGTTGTATTGGTAGGATGTATATCAATGAAAGCCTTGTCTAACATGATGCTATAAGCAAAGCATTGAATGTCTTCTGGTTTTTGCCGGGGTCTAGATGAAAGTTCAATTCTCTCACGGTTATTATCGCAATCGTTCCAACCTTCATCCCAAAAACAGTCCCCATCTCTTAATTCAAATCTTTGATAAAAACTGCCTCTTCTAGCAAAGTCTTTATCAGAAATATAACTATAATTGTGCTCGTTCTGGTCCATATAATTTACATGTTTTTCATATCCAGAATGTGAAGAGAATCTTAAACCAAAATTACCATCATCATCGGTAAATGTTTCTCCAACAGGTGCTTCCATCGCTACAAGCTTCTCAACAACAACCATTACTTCAACTGGTACCTCAATCTCTGTAATGGTTTCTTGAATTACTATCTGAGGTGCGGGGGTGGGTATGCTAGCTATCCTCGCTTCAACGGTAGCATCGATATTGGGAGTAGGCTCGGCAGGGGCGAGGGCAGCGCTAGAACAAGCAAGTACGAGGGTTCCAATGAGTACTGCTAGAACTACTGGTGGATTCATACGGATTCCTGTGGGTCAGCTCCCGATATTCTACGCAACTATCTAACACCCCATATTTAACACACAGGAATAGAAAGGGGCCACCTAGCACCTAACAAAAAACAAGGATCGTAATATGGGAACGGTACACAATCAGGTCCACGGCGAGTCATACCAGTGCATACCCTGTCATTTCTACGGCGGGCGCATCCCTGGGGCCTCGCCTGTTACGCATTTCCAACCGGCATCCCGTCAGAGTTATTGACGGGGGAATATGATCACCGCGTAGGCCGCATCAAGCACGGCCATCCAGTAATTTCCTCTGCTCTGCCAAGGTAGCCGCCGCCCACGGGGCTGGTCTATCGGGCCAATGCTGGCATCATCGGTGAATTTGCATCTGCTCCTCGGTCTCTACGTAATTGCCACTTTGGATTTTCAGAGCCAGACCTTAAACTTAATCATTTTTCATATTAAATGCCATTGTACAATCAAATTTCATACGCTACAATGATTTTTCATAGTAAATAGCTAACCCAACCAAATTTCAGGGCGCACGGCCATTTTTCATGAAGGTTTCAATGCCAAAACGTTTTTCAGGACCAGTGACCGTTTTTCAGGAACAGCGCCTCCCCGAGTTGGCCACCCCATCAGGATACAGTGCACTCATCGACTGCTATGGCCTGTCCGTACCCCTGCCGAGGACCCTCTTCGCAACAGGGGAGCGCCACCGGATTGTTGAAACAGAAGCTTGGCGCATCCTAACCCCCCGCCATGCGCCGCAAGCGACGCTCGAAGGGCACCTCACGTTCGCTCTCAAATATGAAGGCCTCGACCTCGCCGTCCTCAAGCGGCTCTTCCTCACGACGGATCCGACCGACATCAAAGAACTGGTACTCGCAAAACCGACCGGAAGCTATGCTCGCCGAATTTGGTTCCTGTACGAATGGCTGACCGAAACCAGACTTGATGTCCCAGACGCTATTGGGGGCCGCTACGTCCTAGCGGTTGACCCTAATCTGCAGTGTGATGTTCCCCCCACCAGCTCTCGGCGTCACTTGGTCAGAAATAACCTGCCGGGAACGCCAAACTTCTGTCCGTTGGTGTTTCGAACCAAAAACCTTGAGCGGTTCATCGAGATGGACCTGCAACAACGTGCCCGTGAGATTGTCGCCGGCGTGCCCGGTGACCTAATTGCACGGACGGCCGCGTTCCTGCTGCTGAAAGACTCCCGGGCAAGCTACTCAATTGAAGGGGAGCAGGCACCTCAGGGCCGAATACAGCGATGGGGCCGTGCCATCGGCGAGGCTGGCCGACAGCCCCTAGACCTGGAAGAACTGCTTCGGTTGCAACGCATCGTCATTGAGGACTCGCGGTTCGTTAGCCTTGGGCTTAGGAAAGAGGGCGGCTTCGTGGGGGAGCATGATCGCGATTCGCGTCTGCCTCTACCAGAGCACATCAGTGCCAGACCAGAGGACCTGACGTCCTTAATCGAAGGAATGGTCGCCTTCGACCGTGATTATGCCCAGAAGCTCGACCCTGTGGTTGCAGCAGCGGTCTTGGCGTTCGGCTTTATCTACACTCACCCATTCGAGGACGGGAACGGTCGGCTTCACCGCTATCTAATTCACCACATGCTCGCGAAACGTGGCTTCAACCCGCCCGGCGTCGTCTTTCCCGTCTCGGCGGCGATACTGGACCGGATTGATGATTACCGCCCGGTGTTGGAAGACTACTCTTCGCGGCTGCTGCCAGTGATTGCCTGGGAGCCGACCGCCGTCTCGAATATCCAGGTGCTGAATGACACGGGCGACTTTTATAGGTTCTTCGACGCAACGCCACACGTGGAGTTCCTTTATGCCTGCGTTCGTCAGACTGTCGAAGAAGACCTCCCGAATGAAACCGACTTCCTGCAGAGCTACGACCGGTTCCAATCGCAGATTGCGGTCATCGTCGATATGCCGAACCGCACATCGGATCTACTCTTCCATTTCTTGCAACAAAACGACGGTCGTCTATCCAAGCGGGCTCGCGAAGGTGAGTTCAGCGCGTTAACGGAAGCTGAGACAAAGCAGGTAGAAGCCATCTATCGAGAGCTATGGCCTGGTCGATAATAGACGGACAATGGCGAAGCACATGATCCCAACGGGAAAGCCCGGTACAACCCGGTGCCGTTCCATTCCGCCGAGTTTAACTGTCGGTCTTAACGCTGTCAGGCCATCCAAAATGCAGAGGAACCGTATCTTGGCTGTAGATAGCATTTCTCATATTTTTAACGCGGATGGAGGAAACAGAATATGTCCACAAGCAGAGTACAGCGTCCAAATGAGGGCCATGACAAAGACCCGATAGCAGGTCCTTGCCCTTACTGTGGTAAGTACGTGCCGAACAACGTGATTCATGACCTCCAATCAGGGAGATATCCCCAACCATTTGCTTGGTGCCCGACAGGAGGTTGCAAGGGGAAGCTGCGAATTCATCGCACTAGTCAAACTTTCGACCGAGTGTGGGAATGAACCTAGCTCGTTTCAAGTCGTAACGAACACCACCGGCAAATTGGAACAATCTAAAAAGCGCCGCTGGGGACGATCTCAAGATTGATCACGGTCGCCTAGGCAATTAGATTGGATAGCGGTTCTTCGGTTTTTTGTTCAATAGGTAATCCTCGGGCCCACATTGAGGACGTAATTTGACGCCCCGTTTTCGATATGAACAGGGCGCCTTTTTGTGCCTAATTCATACTTGTAAATCCAAACCGGGTCAGAAAACCCCAGTATAAAGGGTGTGGAGAATGCGTTTTTAGTTCATGTGTTCAGTACATCGGGAGATGCTTGAAATATTTGCCATCAATCAACCAAAAATTATGGCCGTATTGGTCTCGTATAAGACCAACGCGATACTTCATCCGATGCCCGTATAAATGAATAATCAGTAGGACGTAAATTCGGTGCGTAAGTTTTGTCGACTTTAGGAATACGTAATTAGGGGAGATTTAGTATTGTCTAGCACCATATCTAACCAGTCCACCGCATCCTGTGACGCAAATTACGGAACGTAAGAGGCGTCACAGTTACCAGTGATTATCTGTTCTTTGAGCCCATTCGTTGATTTTGTGGCTGGCGTTAATTTAAGCATACTACCCGACTAGGATTCCTGGTCGGCACCAAATAGCCCTGGCGCGCCTTTAAGGACTACCAGGGCTACTTTGGCTTTGAACGCTGGGCTGTTCTTCCCCCTGTCTTCTTCACATCCTACCCGTCCCCTTCGGTTATTTGACGAGCCGGATTCTCTGTTATCCAGCTGTCTAGCTTTTGGGGAAAGTAAGCGCCACCAAACCAGCAGTCTTAATCTTAGTTATTAAAATTTTCAAGGACTAGATTAACGATTGCAGGCCGTGCTAGAACCCACAACCTTACTTCCAAGTACCTGAGCCACCAGTGATCGAAATCGAAGCGCCGATCGCCGCGCCCGTGAACGTGCCAGTCAGTCCGTTCCCTCTCCACCAGTCAATGGTGATCACTCCACCGACGTCGGCAGCGGAACCTACGGCAAAAGAACAACCCCCTTTGAGACTGCCAGGTAACACAAACACCCCGCCTCCAAGTGATGAACCCGCTCCGAGCCCAATTCCGTATGACCACCCCTTGAAAGACATTTCGGTTCCACCGCTGATTGTGATGCTACAGTCGGTGTGATTTACCGCAACAATTGTAATGAAGGATGCCGTGCCCCCAACCACTGTAGGCGTTCAGCGATAATGGGACACTTTTAAATAGTTGTCACAAAGTGGGCAGTGGATCGATCGACATGGTCGACTATATATTGACGTTATCCACATAGACCACGCACAGGTTGGTCCGGACTTTGAAGGATTATATCTAGTGCCGGTCAATCGTGAGTTGTTCCCAGGATTTTAGGTGTGAATAGTGTTCGGCATCACGACCCTATAAATTTGCCACAAAGCTATTGGAAGACAAAAACCCCAAGAACGATGGGGCCGTTTGCGGCAAGCAGGACTCGGTCCTTGAACACGTTCAAGAACAACTGGCCAAAGGCAATATCAGCGAAGAGCAGGCGGCCCTCATGTCTGCCTTTGCCCAGGTAATCAAGGAAAATCTAAATTGTACGTAGAGGAATAAGGACGGCCAATCGAAGGCACCTTTTGCCCAACAACAAAGATAAGAAAAGCCCCCTTGTTAGAGGGGGCTTTCTTGTTTCAGAGCACCCCATTCCAGGAAACCACCTCAGGCTCGGTTGTGAAAGAGATCGCCTGTTGCCCCTATTCTTCGGCAACCACGTAATTTCTGAGGGTGCCAATGTCACTGATCTCAACCTCTATGGTGTCTCCGGGTAACATGTCGCCGTCGGCTCCTTGGGTTCCCATCCACAACACATCGCCAGGATACAAAGTGGCATATTTGCTGAGCTCGTGAATCCAGGTTGCTGTGTCCCAAATCTGGTCGGAGGAAGAAAAATCCTCCCAGACTATTCCGTTGTGCCGCACGATGATACGGAATCCTTTGGGGGACAGATCAGTAACGATCCACGGTCCCATCGGCTTCCACGTGTCGCAATTTTTCCCACGAAACATGGTGCGGTCGGCCTGCTGCCAAGGACGTTCGCTAATGTCATTACCGATGGTGTATCCAAACACATAGTCCAAAGCCTCATCCACAGGTACATTCTTGGCCTTCTTGCCAATGACCACTGCCAACTGCCCCTCAGGTTGGACAGCGCCAGCGCTCGCATTCGGTACCACGATATTCTCCTCGGTACCGATAATAGCGTGGACCGACCGATAGTTGGGAGAAGGCCGATCCGGATAGCTCGGCGGTGAACCCCGCCGGGCGGCCATGCCCTCTACGTGTCCTCGATAATTGGGGCCCGCGGAGTACAACATGCCTGGTTTGATTGGCGCCAATAACTTTACATATTCCAGTGAGTGGGTGTTGTTAGTGACGGCATACTCTTTAAGCGGACTTCCAGAAACCTGTATGACGCGGTCTCCCTCAACGATACCGTAGTTGGTTTCTCCTTCCAGTTCAAAACGACACCAAATCATGATTGTTCTCCTAAATGAGAAAGTTTGCTCAGATTCGCCTGAGGATACGACATTCCGGTCACTTTATCGCTCTATGGAACGACCTCCCAAATCTGGCGCTCTCCTTCTACTGTGTTGATATTAAATTGTCTGACAGACTCTATAGTCTCGGGGGATAGCACTTCGTAATTGGAACGCTGATTATTAAAATACTCGTCGAGGCTTTCCACTTCGATCTCAAATGCGATGGTGTCCATCCGGTCCGTAAAATCCGTATAGATCTTGCCTGTTGTATTTCCATCCCTGGCCCAGGAAGCCCTAACCGACTTAACAACCTCCATGCACTCAGGCACCTTTCCTCGAGCACATTTCCAGACGTTTCTCACCATGTACATTGTCGGTCTCCTCTGAACAAAAGCTTAAGGGACTATACAATCTAGCGATAATCCCGAACTCAGGTCATTAAAAATACGGGGTTAATTGTGGCTATTAAAGCAAAAAATCTAGATGATTTGAGAGGCGCGAAGCTGACCCAATTCTTCAGCCGAAAGACCCAACTCGCCGCCGAGTATCTCTGAATTGTGCTCGCCTAGCGTTGGGGCCGCCTTGCTGCCTTCCATAGGGTTCTCCTCGTCCATCAGAAAACCGGGACTCGGATATTTTAGACTTCCTGCTTCCGGATGGTCGATCTCCACGAAATAGCCTCGCTCGGCCAGATGGGGTGAGTCCACTACTTGCTGGGGATTCTGGACCAACCCGATGACCAATCCCCGGGCCATGGTCTCATGCATTAAGTCCAGGTTATTCCAAAGGGCCAGCTTCGGGGCCACCAGGATGTGGAGTTCTTCCCAGTTCTCCAGGCGGCTCGGCCGGGTAGCGAATTTTGGATCCAGCAACCTCGGTTCCTCTAGAAACTCGGACCAGGCCTCCATCGGTCGCCCTCCGGTCCCGGCGGTGGTCAACGTCACTTCGCCGTCCTTGGTGGGAAGATGCATCCCGTCCATTACATTCCCGTCGCTTCCCCCTCGTTTGGGGCTCCGGCCTGTGAAGCTGTAGGGCTGGATCAAGCCTGAGGGAGTGCTAACGGCGGCTTCCATGGTGGACAGGTCTATTTGCTGCCCCTCTCCGGATTGGCGGCGCTGCAGTAGCGCAGCCATTATGGCGATGGCTCCGTTCCGGGCGGCGGTGATTTCCATCTGCTCCAGGGTTGTACCCATGGGAGGGCGGTCTGCTGAACCGGTCACTGCGTTGAGGAAGCCTCCCAGCGCTTGGACCACCAGGTCACCGCCCTGGTAGTCCCGGTAAGGGCCAGTCTGGCCGAAATATGTAATAGAGGAGACGACTAATTTGGCATTCGTTTCTCTCAAGACCTGGTATCCCAAGTCCAGGCTCTCCAGATGCCCCGGTGGGTAGCTTTCAATCAGGACGTCCGTATCTGCCACCAGTCGCAGCAGTAACTTACGGCCCTGGGGTTGTTCTATGTCTAAAGTAATCCCCCGCTTGTTGGTGTTGAAAGCCAAGAAAATAGTGGAGCTATCGGGGTCGGGAATGCCATTGATGAAAGGCGGTTCCCGGCGTGCTGGATCGCCCCATCCAGGCGGTTCAACCTTGACGGTATTGGCGCCCTGGTCGGCCAGCAATTTGGCGCAGAAAGCCCCCGACAGGCTGTGGGCCAATTCCAATACCTTTATATCCGATAAGATGTCCAATTTCGTCGAAACCTCAAAAAATGATGGAGCAGTGCCGTACTGCCGTATTCGGCTTCCGGCCCGTCACAATGGCCTGGCCCAAGCCTTGAAACCGGGGCAGCCACGCCTTAGGGTGGGGTTTCGGTTGGTAGTGGCTGAGTGGAGATTATTCCTTCATTGGCCAGGGTAGTAATCTCATCATCGGACAATCCGGCAACATCCCGCAGCGTTTCCACATTGTGCTCACCCAGTGCCGCCACATGACGGATGGCAAAGGAAACGCCTTCCATGCGGAAAGGACGACCGGCATATTTCCGCGGGCCGGCCTGGGGTGCGTTGACGTTTTCGAACTCCTCTATGTAACCCCGCTCCCCTAGATGAGGATTCGCCACTAAGTCCTCAGCGGTCAACACCGCGCCCGCGGCAACGCCGTTACTTTGGAGGTGGTTCATCAACTCTTGATCGTCTTGGGTTTGGGTCCATTCTGACAAAAGGTCGCCCAGGTGGTGGCGGTGGTTCCAGCGGCCTTGCGCGGTTTCGAAGCGAGAATCGGCGGCCCAGAGTGGCTCATCCATGGCCTTTTGCAGCCTCTGCCACTCTTCATCGGTGGACACTGCGATGGCTATCCAACGGTCAGAACCGCGGCAAGGGAAGACATTGTGGGGCGACTTCCACAGATGACCGCAGCCAAGACGAGAGCGAGTAATTCCGCGCTGGGTTTCGAGAATCGCCGGGCCGATGGCCGACACGCCCGTTTCCTGCATGGTGAGGTCTATGCGCATTCCTTCACCAGTCTTGTTGCGTTGGTACAGCGCCAGGAGCAGGGCATAGGCCACGTTGTTGCCTACTGAGTGATCCATGTAGTTATTGCTGGCCCGGTAGGACGGACCATCTTCGTAACCGGTGAGATAAGACATGCCGCAGGTGGCATCCACCGTACGGGCTCGAGAGCCGGCCCTTCGCCACGGTCCGGTATACCCATAGGCCGAAGAGCTCAAGGTGATGATCCTAGGATTTAGCTTGGCCAGGCTTTCATGATCAAAGCCGAACCGCTCCATAGTGCCAGGCCGAAAGTTATCGGTGACGATGTCGCAATTTTTGGCTAGCTTGAGAAAAGCCTCTTTGCCCTGAGGCGTGGCCACATCCATGCAGAGGCTCTGCTTGTTGCGGGTGCCAAAGTAGGCCAGATTGCCGCCTTCGTTCCACCATTCCTGGCTGGGCCGCCCGTCGGGGAACGGCCCTGCCTTGCGGTCCTGGAGGTGGGCCGAGCTCTCCACACGAATGACCTGAGCACCCAGGTCAGCCAGGAAAGAGGTTCCCCAAGGCAGCGCGTGAACCTGTTCCAGGGTGAGTACGCGAACACCCTCAAGGATTTGATTTTGTGGCATATCGGCTCTCATAAGCTCGTACCCTGTCCATGTTCAACGGCACGAAACGGAAAATGCCACTTCTGATTGGAAAGGGATAGTTGGTGAAGATATTTAGCTGGGGTGCTTGCCGAACATCATCCAGCCACCACTACTGGGCGTTGTGAAGGCCGCTAGGGCAGTTTCGGCGCGAACTGTTACCTGCCGTGGGCCGGCCGTTCCGCGAAGCTGCTCAATGCTGTCGGTGTACATGGCGGTGCGGGTACGTCCGTTCCCCAGGTTGCCGCCGCTGGAGCTGAAAGGATGCGGACCCTCAACTCTAATGTCGTCCGCGTAAAAGGCGAAAGAGTCTCCTCTCTTTACGCCGTGCCAATGGAAGGCCTCCAGAAAAAACTGGGACATTATGGAGTAACCGTCATAAGGGTTAAATATATCCACATCTGCGGGGCCGAGTCCGGCACCCTCATACATTCTCTTGGCGGCGCGATCCGTCCATTCTTCTATTTCGTCCAAATCCGGTTGGGTGGTTCGCTGTGTGAAATTATGCTGAGAATGGTTGAGGACGTAGACCGGGGGTTGCTTCATGTCCCGGGCACGCTCCGCCGTGGTGACGAGGTAGGCAGCCGAGGCGTTGACTGGCCTGTCGCAATCAAATATCCGGAGCGGATTCAGGATATACCTGGAATTCACGTAATCTTCCTCTGTAAGTTGAACCATCCCACTGGAAGCGTTGTAGCCCCACGGTGTCAAAAGTCCGTTTCGGTGTTGGTTAATCACAAAAGGGGCAACGTCGTCGTGGGTCCCACCGTATTTTAGGCAATATTGATTGTGCGGGAAGATGTTGATGAAATCGTTGCCTCCGTGGTTCCCCCAGGGGAAGGTCCATTGCCGGGCCCCATCAGCATGGTCTTGTGCGTTCTCGCCTCCGCGGCGATACCGGCCTTCCATGTTTCCGGTTGGGTAAATCACCAAACAGGTGGTGCATTTCCCATCGGCTATGGACTGGGCGGCAAGGCCCAGCATTTCCCCAATGGTGGGGACATTGGACGGAGCGTATTTGACGTTGGGCAACTCCAATTGTTTGACCAGCCAGTCGCCATTTACCAGCGTGAGACCCCATTCAGAGTCGTAAGGCGGGTCGAAGTAGGGCCGCGGCGCCCAGTTGGACGCGGTGCCTCCACTGCTGCCAGCGATATGGCTATCGCAGCAGATGACCCCATCGATCTGGTCCGGGGTAACTCCTGCGTCCTCCATGGCCAACTTACAGGCGAGCATGGAGTATGCGCCAAGGGTTTGATCCATGGATGTCTCGTCCCAGCGCCGGTTAACGGGGGAATGACCGAATCCGGCCACCGCTACCTTGCCGCGGTGCTCCCAGACTCCCAGCCCGTCTGTATCTCTTCGCCATTTATATGGTTGCGTCGCCATCATTCACCTATTCGTATAACATTACTCGTTTGAGACGGACTGCGGGGACGGACCGGTGGATTAATCCACTACCTGCCATTCGTGGATTAGTTGGTCCGGACCAACCTCTTCAAAAATTACCTGGACAGCAGCCCCCACCGGGACTTCGTAAGGCGGAACACCAGGAAGGTTGGAGTAAAAATTAACGCTCGTATCCTCGTCCAGGGTTATTAGCGCTAAATTGTAGGGCTGATCAGGCATACGCCGGTTCAGCCTGCCGTCCTCGATCACGATATACGTAGATATGTGACCTTTGCCTTCCACATCCTTCCATTCCAACTTCTCTGCGGAACCGCAGGCAAAGCAGGTCTGTCGCGGTGGGTATTGGAGCCTGTCGCAAGCGGTGCAATTTTGCACCGACAGTCGCTTCTCATTGACGGCGTCCCAAAAAGGTTTGCTCAAGTCATCGGGAGCCGGGATTATCTTTGGCATTTTCCCTCCTGATTATTCGTTAGATGTTAAGACAGAACCCTAGTCTAATTCAATATTAAATGAGTGAGAACTTGGTGTTTCCTTTGGCAACAACGCTTGCGAAAGGCGCTTATCTGGCGGTTTCCGGAGACTTCTCAATCATCGAATCAGGCTGCGCTTTGGAAGTGGACATTGGCGGTGAATTGAGAGTCTGGTATTTCACTGGTGAAACGGATGTATTCGGTGGCTACCTGAGCGGTTCAGCCTCCGGCGAAGTGGCCTGCATCATGAGCGTGCGTGGCAAACCCAGCGTCGAAGTCGAACGCTTGCCGGAGGGGGAAGGAGCACGGGTATGCGGGTTTGTCCTGATGATGGCAACGACGATAACATCCGCTCCTGTACCGCCTTCTCTGGGGAGTTTTGGTTCGCTGTTGGGTCTGGATGGTGCGAGCGCAAGACCTGGAGGAGCTGAGAGTCACGCTGGTGGAGCGACAGTTGGTGCTACACATTTGGTGCCCAAATCGAGTTCCATTACATAGATCTTTCCTCTGCCGATGAACACAATTGGGTCTATAAAACTGAGGCAGATTGGGAATAATCGCGGTGGGCTTCCTCTCAGGTAGATTGCCAAAGCCCCGACAAATATTGTCGGGGCTTTTTCGTGATTGATAACCAGACCATAGGACACAGAAATATGTGGCTTGTGCCAAACATACTGTCTTTGACGGTAGGTTTCAGGGCGGTGATGGCGTAGACTACCTGCGTCGTGAATTGGGCGACGACTAGTAAAACATCAACCAAGCATCGGAGAAGAAAATGGTATCTCTCAGCCGACAACTTGCGCAGTGGGTAGTGGGGCTCAGCTATGACGACCTCCCACCCGCCGTGGTGGATCGTGCCAAGGGCGTAACCCTGCACAGTCTCGCATCCGTACTTTTGGGGTCTCAATCACGGAGCGGACAGAGCGCCGTGCAACTCATCACCGCAGACGAATCTGGTGTGAACCGTGGCGCAACCGTCATGGTGGACGGCACCACCGTAACTAAAGGCGGTGCGGCCTTTGCCAATGCGGAGATGGCCATGTCCGGCGGTAAGCTGGATTCATTCCGCATGCTCACCCACCCGGGCACCAGCATCCTACCCGGAGCGTTTGTGGCTGCTGAAACCGCCGGCGTATCAGGAAAGGAATTCCTCACCGGTGTGGCTGTTGGCTACGAGGTTATGGAACGGCTGGCGTCAGACTTCATCCCGACGGTGATGTCTCGCGGCTTTCACGCCGGCCCGGTGTTTGGCATCTTTGGACCGGCCATGGCTGCCGCAAAGATTCTGAACCTCACTGAAGAAGAAGTTAACAACACCATTGCCCTATGCGTCCATCTGGCAGCAGGTAACCTGGAAGGTCCCCGCGGCGGTGGCCGGGCCCTGCGGGAAGGCGCGGCAGTGCGGAACGCGATGCTTGCGGTAGCGCTGGCACAGATGGGACAGGTGGGAGGTGAGACTACGCTCGAGGGCGAGGCCGGTTTTTACCACGCCTACACCGGCAACAACCAGGGAAAGCTCACCTATAGCTTCGTCGGTGACACACAGACCAGCCTGGACAAGATCACCACTGGGCTGGGTAAGGACTGGATGTTCCTGGAGACCCTCTACCGAATCTATTCCACCGCCGGTTACAACATCGCCCACGTTGATGTTTCAGCCCAGCTTTGTATCGAAAATGACATCAAATATGAGGACGTCGAGCGCGTCGAAGCTGTCGTCAACTGGATGGAAACCCAGTATCCCAGCCCGGCTTTCCCTAGTCGACGCGAAGATGGTGAGGCGCAGACCGGAGGCACCAAGTACTACACCGCCTACGGCGTGGCAATGCGCGGTTTCCCGGTGTTGCGGAGCCAACAGATGGGCGTTGCCGACGGCGATGGCGATCCGCCTGAGGTGTTGGACCTAATGCACCGAGTGGAGGTCATACCGTCGCATAATATGACGCTCTTTGGGCCTCGGATAACCGTCTTCACCAAGGATGGAAAGAGTTATACCAAGCAGTCCACCGGGCGCGAATTCATGTGGGACTTTGAAGAAGAGGCGGGGCGGATTAGAGACGTTATCCCAGGTCTTCCGATTCCGGAAGCTCAGTTTGAAGAGATTATTGCCACCTGCCGCGACTTGGACCAGCAGGACCGGGCCGACAAGCTGATTCAACTGACCCTTAAGCAAGGGTAGGTCGCCAATTCCAACCACGAGATCCAAGCAACTGAGGTTTAACCAGAATGCCGTACCTGCAATTAAATGGCAGCAAGTTCCACTATCATTGGGAGGACTTTACCGACCCTTGGCAGGAGAAAAGCGTTGTCTTGTTGCACCATGCCGCGGGCGGAAACCTCCACCGGTGGCGGGCTTGGGTGCCAACGCTGGCCCGCCAGAACCGGGTGCTCCGATTCGACATGGGCGGTCACGCTGGTACTGATGCCCCCTCCGGCGGTAAATTCACTCTGCCGGGTTTGGCAGCAGACATCGCGGCGGTCATGGACAGCCTGGATATTGAGAAAATCCACCTGGTAGGCGCATCTGCGGGAGGCATCGTCAGCCTGCGATTTGCCATCGATTTTCCAGACCGACTCCACAGCCTGAGTCTAGTGGCATCCACTCCCAGACTGGCTGGGATGGGCGCGAGTATGGATGCCAGTGTGTGGCGACGGATACTTGAAGAAGAAGGGACCAAATCATGGCTGGGAGCAGATTCTGAGAAACGGTTTGGTCCCAATTCGAAACAAGAATTAATAGATTGGTACGCATCCTCAGGTGAGAAAACCACGGCTGAAGTGGTCTTAGCCCTGCAGGATTGTCTCTTGGGAGAAGACCTCACCCCACTGCTGCCTAAAATCTCTGCACCGACATTGATCTTGGCATCGAATCAGGATGAGATCACTCCCCTGGACGCTCAGCATCTGATGGCCGATCAGATACCGAACGCCAGCCTGGAGACCTTTGATGGCGTTGGCCACAACATGAAGGTAGAGATTCCGGACCTGTTGTCCGGAACCGTGAGGGACTTCGTCAGAAAAATCGGTTCCGGTTAAGCCAAAGACCTGGGATTGATCGGCGTAGCCATTGCCTGTACTTCGGGTAAGACCTTCTCGGCGAAGAGTCGCAGGCTTTTTTCAGCCTTTTCCCTTGGCATTCCGCCGTACATCATGTGAATTACGACCTTCTCCATGGAGATGGTCTCCTGCATCGACTTGATCTTCTCGATGATTTGCTCCGGTGTGCCGATGGGTTGGGTCGCGCGACGGGCGGCGAGCCTAGCCTCTGCCGGGCTTATGTCCGCAGTCTGTCGCGACAGGTATTCTTCGTAGCCAGCTATGCCTTCGTAGCCGGGGTTGTTCCAATCAAAGTAGTGATGCTGGGCTGCGATGCCTTGGTTTTTGAAGTATTCCCATCCTTCTTCGGCTTCCTCGGCAGTCTCGGCGCAGTACATCCACAGCAAGGTGGTGGGCTGGTCTGGCGGTAGGCCTAGGTTCTTGCGGATTCGGTTGAACCGCTGCACCTTGGCGACCATCTCATCAACATCGTCACCTGCGACAAACATCTGCCCTAGACCGTTTTCTGCGGCCAGTTTTGCTGAGGCCTCAGTGCTGAATGCTACCTTGATGTCCTTGGTCAGGTCTCCCTTGTGTCGTGCTTGCGGTCGGATAGAAGTTGGTGGGATATCGTAGATATCGCCCTTGAACTCGAAACGCTCTGCGCCGTCGGAGGCCCTGATGGCATTGATAACATCGTAAAAGTACTTGTGCGACTGTTCCATTGGGTAGCCAAGGGAAGCATATTCGTGTGGGGAAATGCCTCGGCCGATGCCCAGGTGTAGGCGGCGGCCCTTCAATAAGATGTCTAGCATGGATATCTCGTGAGCTAGTCGCACCGGGTTCCACCAAGGCGCAACGATCACTGCGGTGCCCACGTCTATTCGGCTGGTTCGACCCGCCCAGTACGCCAGGTATTGGAGTGGGTTGGGCTGCATCGAGTAGGCAGAGCCATAATGTTCTGTCGCCCAGATGGAATCGAAACCTAGTGGCTCTACCAGTTCCCCCATGTAAAGGGTGTTATCCATGTTCTCGGCGTCCGAGATTGTCGGTGGCCGGCTGTAATCTTCTGCTATCAGACGTTCCCAGTCGCCTTGGTTATATCCAGTTACCATCACTCCGCAATGCATATCGTTCTCCTTCACCTGGGGTAGTAGGCACGGAACAAGCCTAGCCTATCGTGTTAATTTTCGTAAGCTGACGCGTCAGTATAACTGGTGTTTGGATATGGGCAAACGAGTTTATCGAATCAAGTTCAGTGTTCTAAGTGTTGCCGCGTAAGGCCAGATTTTGGCACAGAAATCACTGGTTTGATGCTAAGATTCATGCCCGATATAGCAGTAAATTATTGGAGACGATGCAATGCGCGTTACCCGTCTCGTAGATGCCCCGATCATCAGCCAAGATTTGCACCCAATCATCGGTGAGAACATCCAAGGACCATCGCTGATCCGAGTCCCGGATTGGATCAAAGACCCGATGGGTAAGTACTATTTGTACTTTGCCGATCACAAAGGAGACTACATTCGTCTGGCCTACGGTGACGAATTACGAGGACCGTGGCAAGTCCATCCCACTGGCAGCTTACAACTTGTCGACTCTTTATTCTTGACCGAGCCACCGGATGCCCCGGAAGAAGCGGTTGAGGAACTCAAGAGACTCCGCCAACAACAGCGGGGTGATGAAGAGTTATCTCACGACCTGGTAACAGAATTGACCACGCCCCATATTGCTTCACCGGATGTGCACGTTGATACCGACAACCAATCAATCGTGATGTACTTCCATGGTCTTGAGGGTCTGGGAAAACAGGTAACTCGCGTCGCGACTTCTACTGATGGAATAAATTTCTCTGCGCGTCCGGAGATTCTCAGCCGGAGTTACCTAAGGGCATTTGAACACGGCGGCCAGACCTACGCCCTGGTCATGCCCGGGCAGATTTACCGGTTCACAGACAGCCGGCCTCCCCTTGAGCTTGGCCCACTGCTATTCAACCGGAATATGCGCCACGCCGCCTTGTTGTTGAGGGGAGATTCGCTGAACGTGTTCTGGTCTCAGGTGGGTGATATACCAGAGCGCATTTTGATGAGCACCATCGATCTCTCAGAGGATTGGCAGGAATGGCACGAGACCGAGGCCGTGGACGTTTTAAGCCCGGAGCGCGATTGGGAAGGCGCCGATGCTCCCTTGGTGGCGTCAGTAAGAAGCGTGGCCTACGGGCATGTGAACCAGCTGCGTGACCCGGCGATATACACCGAGGGTGACCAGATTTATCTGCTGTACTCGGTGGCCGGTGAAAGCGGCATTGGTATAGCAGAGATCGAATTGGATTAAGACGAATCAGACTGATCAAACGGGGGTAGGGCAAAATTCCTTCCTACGTGACTCCTGTATTCAGAGGCGTGATAGCAGATGGGTTTACCTGAACCCAAACAATCTTCCCTGGCAGAATTTGTGCAATCTCTGATCGAGACTAAGTTGGTGTCATTGCCAATGCGCGTCGGGGTCACGGGCCACCGCGTGTTGGGAGACAAAGCTGGGGATTGGGTTGGGCAGCAGCTGGATGGGCTGTTCTCCAATCTAGCCGCATCCGAGTTTGATGCCGGGAGCCAATTGGCAGAACCGGTTCATGCTCCAGTACTTGTCACGGACTAAAACCCCGTGGCAGATTGACCAAGAAGTTGGCAACTTGGAGTCGGACCTTCTCGCACCCGACCCGGCGCTCAGCTACCTTCGCTATGACGTCCTGCTAAACGATGATTCTTTGGACAACCTGGGTCTATGCTCTCCGGCCAAAGTTGACGTCGCTCCGTGAGATGAGCGTGGCTCACAACCGAGAAAACCTGGCCACCATCGGTGATCACACGGCTGGGCAACAGGTGCAATATGACCATTTCCCAGCAGCCTTTGACCTTAATGGGTGGAATCGTGGTGAGCACATAAAAAGCGCCTCGACAATACTGCCGAGGCGCTCTTGGGTACTTGCTGTGGGTTCTGAGATATACCCACTTACTATCCGGTGAGATTGCCGATTATTTTGACTTGAGCTCCTCTAGGCTGTCCACCAAAGCCTCGTAGGCCATGGCTTTTGGCTGCCTTGTTGACTGGGGTAAATGGCACTCATACACTGCTACCAGACAATCCCCTGGGCAGAATCCAGCAATATTTGAGAGGTAGCAGTATGGCAGCGCAGACACCTACGATCGATGTACAAGTACACGCCTACGGGAAGAACACACCCAGTCGTCCTTGGGCCGGTTTCTTGCAGGGTCCAGATGAAGTCACCGGTGACGACATGGTTGCTGCAATGGACGCGGTTGGCGTCGACGGGGCTCTGCTGATCTCGCCGTTCAGCTTGTATCAATATGACGCCAGCTATGTACTCGATGTATACGCCCAACACCCAAATCACTTCGGCGTGATTAGGCCGATTAATGCGCAGTCAGAAACTGTGGCGGATGATTTTGCTGCCTGGGCGGCGACAAAGGGAGTGGTGGGAGCAAGGATCATGCTCACAGCTCAGGAATACCAAGCTGACGATGCGGGTCTTAACCAGATTCTTGCTGCCGGAGCAAAGGCCGGAATACCAGTTAATGTCATGGCCTCGGGAAAGCTCCCTCTTTTGCTTGAACTGGCCCGCCGCAACCCAAACGCTCAGATAGTGATTGACCATTTAGGGATAGTTCAGCCATTCTTGCCGCCCGTTCCGGAAAACCCGTTCGCTGACCTGGATAACGTGCTGGCTCTGGCATCATGTGACAACGTGTCAATCAAGATCTCCGGTGCTGGTACTCTTTCCCATGAGCCGTTCCCCTACGCCGACATCTGGGAGCCTCTGGGCAAGGTCTTCCAAGCGTTTGGCTTTGACCGCTGCATGTGGGGCACAGACTGGACCCGGGCTGTCGAGTTATTGAACTACGAGCAGGGAGTTGAGGCGTTCCGAGTAACTGACCAACTTTCTGATTCGGAGCGTTCCACACTGATGGGCGGCTCTCTAATGAAGATTTACAAATGGTCTCCCAACCAGCGTTACTAACCCTGGTTGGACCAATCGGTACACGACGTACGCTCTTAAATGAAACACCGTCAGGCTCTCGCACCGTGACAGTGTTTCATCTATTATCAGTTCTGATTTGCCATCGAACGAATAGGAAACGGGCAGGCCGGGCCGGCGATTACCCAGCTATGCGCGGCGACCCAAGTGGAACGGAGGAAAGAAAATTGACTGCATTGACCGATAACATGACTTTTGGGACCTTTATGGCCCCCTTTCACCGCGTTGGTGAGAACCCCACATTGGCCCTGGAACGAGACCTAGAACTGATCGAGTGGATGGATGATCTAGGGTTCGATGAAGCCTGGGTCGGCGAGCACCACAGCGGAGGCTGGGAGACCATCGCATCTCCTGAAGTGTTCATAGCCACTGCTGCTGGCCGCACCCGCCACATTCGGTTTGGCACCGGCGTGGTCAGCCTGCCCTACCACCATCCCTACATGGTGGCCAACCGCATGGTGTTGCTGGACCACCTGACTAGGGGCCGCGTGATGCTGGGTGTTGGCCCCGGGGCTTTGGCGTCAGATGCGAACATGTTCTGCATCGACCCGGAGCGACAGCGAGAGATGATGGATGAGTCGCTGGGAGTGATCATGCAGCTGCTAGACGGCAGCGAGCCCGTAACCTGCGAGACCGATTGGTTCAAGCTAAAAGATGCTACCTTGCAGCTAAGGCCCTACCAAAAGCCATCACTGCCGGTGGCGGTAGCCTCGGTCCAATCGCCGTCCGGAGTGCTCTTGGCTGGGAAGCACGGAGCATCGGTGATCTCCCTGAGCGTGCCCAGAGACTCAGTGCGGAGCACCAGCTTGAAGGACCAGTGGGCTATCGCTGAGGAGACTGCTGAAAAGCACGGCAAAGCTGTTCGCCGTGAAGACTGGCGTCTGTCCGTTGGCTGCCACGTGGCCGAGACCAGGGAACAGGCATTTGAAGATATCCGAGTTGGCGCCGGCAGGGTGGTCACTGAATACACCGGCGGCACCAACGGCAACCCCATCCCTGACGTTCCGGCCAACGAGATCGTGGACTACATGGTGGAGCACAACCAGTGGATCGTGGGCACACCGGACGACGTCATTGCCGGTATCGAACGACTACAGGAGGCCAGCGGTGGCTTTGGTGGGCTGCTACTGCGGGCAGAAGACTGGGCTCCGCGCGCCGAATTACACCGTAGCTACGAGTTGTTTGCCCGCTACGTCATGCCCCGCTACCAAGGGAGCCTCACCGGGATCATCGACTCCCAGCAGCGGTCTGCCAGCAAGAAGGAAGCGCTCCAGGCCAACCGCAGGGCCGGGTTAAAGCGAGCTACCGACTCGTATCTGGCTGGCAATCGCTAGCCTTTGGGACGCCTCCATGCCGTGTCTGGCTACTCTAATCCAGCGGCCATTTCAGGCTCGGCGTATGTTAAAATTCCGTCATTCTAAGACCTAGGCTAGTTCAATAGGAGAAATCTATGGCTTCCAATGTGGTCATTTCCAACGAAGAATTCGACGTGGTCGGTACCAGACCCATCCGCCACGATGGCAACGACAAGGTAACCGGACGGGCGCGGTACAGCGCGGACATCACTCTGCCGAGAATGCTTACGGGCAAGATTCTCCGCAGTCCTCACGCTCACGCCAAGATCAAATCCATCGACACCAGCAAGGCAATGGACTTACCCGGTGTGTTGGCGGTGGTGACATCTGCTGATTTTGCCCAGCCAAGCGGGAAAATCACCGACCTAGGCGAAGGCGCCATGGCCAACCCCAAGTGGATTAGCAATAACATCATGGCTGCGGAGAAGGCCCTGTATAAAGGGCATGCCGTAGCTGCGGTGGCGGCCATTAACAGCCAAGTGGCAGACGAAGCCGCTGCCCTGATTGAGGTGGACTATGAGGTTCTGCCCGCAGTAACCGACGTGTTGGAAGCCATGAAACCCGACGCTCCGATTCTGCACGAAAGGCTTGCCAACTCGACGAACGCCAACATCCGCCCCGGCGGACTCCGAGACGAAGACGACACAGAAAAGGCCACCAACGTCTCCAACCATTTCGTGTTTGAACTGGGAGATATTGAAGCTGGGTTCAAAAAAGCTGACATCATTGTGGAGCGGGAATACCGCACCGCCACCGTGCATCAGGGCTATATAGAGCCTCACACCGCAACCGCAATGTGGGGAGAAGACGGCAAGCTGACGGTTTGGGGTAGCAGCCAAGGCCACTTCCAGATACGAGACCTTACAAGCTTGGTCTTGGGCATCCCAGTCTCCCAAATCAAGGTTGTCCCCATGGAGATTGGCGGAGGCTTTGGCGGCAAGACGGTTATCTATCTGGAGCCTGTAGCTGCCGCTCTCTCTATGAAAGCTCGCCGACCGGTCAAGATTTCCATGGGCCGTTCAGAAGTGTTCATGGCCACCGGCCCAACCTCTGGAAGCGCCATGAGGGTGAAAATCGGAGTAAACAATGACGGCATGATCACTGCTGCGGACGTCACCATGATTTACGAAGCTGGTGGTTTTCCCGGTTCACCCATCGTCCAGGCCTGCCAATGCGTGTTGACTCCCTACGAGATTGCTGATGGGAGGATTGAAGGGTACGACGTGGTCGTCAATAAGCCCAAGGCCGCCGCTTACCGCGCTCCGGGCGTACCTGCGGCATCCTTCGCCGTGGAGTCTGTGATTGACGAGATTTGCCAGAAACTGGGGGTAGACCCGCTGGATTTCCGGGTCAAGAACGGAGTCAAAGAGGGCAGCCGCCGAATCCCTGGACCAGTCTTGCAGAAAGTGGGCTATATGGAGACTTTGGCTGCAGCCATGGGTACAGATCACTATAAATCTAAGTTGGAAGGTCCCAACCGTGGTCGCGGCGTTGCTGCCGGGTTCTGGTTCAACGGCACCGGCCCAGCATGCGCTACAGGTAGCGTTAATGGTGACGGTACCGTGAGCTTGGTTGAAGGATCTGCAGACATCGGCGGCGGGCGAGCATCCGTGGCTATGCAGATGGCTGAGGTACTTGGCATACCCGCTGAGGATGTGCATCCCACGGTTGGCGATACCGACTCTGTTGGCTATACTTCACTGACCGCCGGTAGCGGAGCGACATTCAAGTCTGGTTGGGCTTCTTACGAAGCAGCCCATGACATCAAACAACAGATGATCGAGCGCGCCGCGCGGATCTGGGAGGTGACCACTGATGACGTGGAGTTCACCAAGGGTGTGGCCTCCCACAAATCAGATCCCGAGCTGAAACTGACTTTCAAGCAAATTGCTGCCAGGTTAAACGGCACCGGCGGACCCATTGTTGGCCGAGGCAACGTTAACCCTGCGGGTGTTGGCAATGCCTTTGCCGTCCATATAGTTGACGTGGAAGTGGATCCGGACACCGGCAAAGTGGACGTTCTCCGCTACACCGCTCTACAGGATGTGGGTAAGGCCATTCACCCCAGCTATGTGGAAGGACAATTGCAGGGTGGAGTCGCCCAGGGTATCGGCTGGGCTCTGAATGAAGAGTATGTTTATAACGCTTCCGGCGAGATGGATAACTCATCATTTTTGGACTACCGAATGCCCACCAGCTTGGACCTGCCGATGATCGACACGGTCATCGTGGAAGTTGCTAATCCGGGCCATCCCTTTGGTGCCAGAGGGGTGGGTGAGGTTTGTATCATTCCTCCGCTTGCAGCTATGGCCAACGCCATCCACAACGCTGCTGGCGTCCGGATGGAAGTGCTGCCAATGTCTCCTGGCAACGTCCTGGAAGCATTGTGGGCCAAAGATGGAAAGTAAGGGGCATTATCCCTCACTCTCAATGAGCTAAACGAAACGCTCTGGCTGACAAGCCGGGGCGTTTTATTTTCCCTGGGTATTTACCTGCCATTGCTCTGCTTGGCTGTGCGCCAACATGTCATAATACCCGCGACTTTCAGCCGCGAATTATAAGACAGAATAATCAACCGGGAGAAATACCATGTCTCTTGCCCGTGAACGGTTCCGCACCGTGCTATCCACGCCAGACTGCACCCTGGCCGCCAACATCTTCGATCCACTATCAGCTCGCATAGCCCACATGTTGGACTATGAGGTCTGTTTCTTGTCTGGCTCCGTGCACAAAGTAGCCAACCTGGCAATGCCAGACATTGTTCTGGTCAACATGTCTGACCTGGTGGACGTCTGTCGGCGCATCACCAGGATTGCCGAGGTAAGTCTGATGCATGACGGAGAAGATGGCTTTGGTAATGCAGTCAACGTGGTCCGCTCTGTAAAAGAACTGGAGGCTGCGGGCGTGGCGGCGATCGAGATCGAAGATGCCATCCCGCCAACCAAATTTAATCAACAGGATCTGGGGTTGTTCTCCCAGGCCGAGCAGGTGGGCAAACTGGAGGCTGCGGTGGCAGCCCGTACCGACCCGATGACCGTCATTGTGGCCCGAACCACGGCCCTAGCCCAATTCCCCTTGGATGAGGCCCTGGAACGCATCAAGTCCTACTCTCAGACCGGGGTTGAGGCTATCAGGCTGGCTGGCTTGAAGACTAGGGAGCAATTGGAAGCAGTCCACAAAGCAACGCCGTTGCCGCTCACGGTGTTGAGCCCGCCCGACAACATGATGAATGACATGGATTTTCTGGCCGCCAACGGTGTGAGCATCGTGATGACCGGCAACCCGGCATTTGGCATGGCGATTCAGGCCATCTACGATTCCTTCAAGCATCTGAAGGACGGTGGTTCGGTGGCAGACCTTGCGCCCAGAGAAGCTAGTGCAGAACTGGTCCGGCAGGTGAATCGCACCGATGAGTTCATTCAGCTTCAGGAGCAATATTTGCGCACTTGATCCAGGGATTCCTCGCTAAGTTTGTGATGCACGTAAAAAGGCCCAGCCATCCCAAAGTTGGGAACGGCTGGGCCTTCTACAGATACAAAACCTAAAGTTCGGCTTCTACCCGTTTGCGGAAATCTTCTCCTGCCAACTTCAACAGGCCCTGAGACGAAACTGTGATGAAGTTTGCTCCAAGCTTGATGAACTCGGCCACACCGGCTGCGTCACCAGGGGAGTTACCACCAGCGCCAACGTTGATGCTGCCAGTCCTGATTTTAGGAATCACCTGGGCCATCAACTCGCGAACCTTGGCTGACCCGGGATTGCCCATGCTCTGACCCAAGTCACCGGCCGCCACGTGTAGTACATCCACGCCGGGGACCTTGAGTATCGCGTCCAGGTTATCCACGGCCTGGGTTTCTTCAATCATTGGGACCACCAATACTTGGGAGTTGATCCAGCTTGATGACTCTTCCCTAGTTCCGGCGGTACCGTAATCATGGGCACGCCCGCTGCCGGCCACACCACGACGACCCTCTGGGTAATATCTGGCCGCCTGGGTCACTGATTCAGCTTCTTCTTTGTTGTTGACGTGGGGGATGATGAGTCCCTGTACTCCGCGGTCTAAGAAACGCAGGATAGTGGCGTCGTCGTGGTCTGGGATACGGGCAATGGGCGTGATGCCAAATACTTCGGCAGCACGGACCATATGCTCCACCTGGTCCAGGTTCATCGGGCCGTGTTCGCAATCGATCATCACAAAGTCGTAATTAATTGCCCCGAAAATCTCGACAATGTCAGGGGCGTATCGACTGACGATAGCGCCATAGACCACTTTGCCTTCCGCTAGTTTGGCCTTGGTGGTATTTGTTCTCATGGTTAAGTCGGGTTACCTCCGTAGATTGGTGATGGCCCATTATATGAAATATACGCAGCGGTAGGAAAGGAATACATTCTTGGGAACAATCGAACAGGAGCATGTGGAATGAGCGCACTGCTAACCAAGCTTATTTGCCGAATATAGGCATAAACAGTTGACAAAACTGATTCCGGCATGCTAAGATAGCGGAGCGCTTTCACAAATTGGTGAAAGCGCTCTCTTTTGCCCAATGAATACGGATAATCAAAGGCCCCTCATTTGAGGGGCCTTTCTTTTTATCACATGGGAACCGAGATTCGATTAGTAAAGTTGGCTATTGGGACGGCTGCGCATTTCCCTGAAATTCCGGCATCACGTCTTTGGCGAACCTACGTAGGGTTGATATACCCGCTGGACAATTCAGCAGCACGTATTCAACTCCGATAGTCTGCAGGGCTTGAATCTGGTCGCTCACATACTCGGATGCGCCGTAAATAACGCCGACTTCGGCAGCCTCGCGAGTGTCTTGGAAACCGGATTGCTGGGCTAACTCCTGGGTCCTTCGTCTGGCTGAGACTCGGTTGTCTATTGCTTGGTCGTATTCTTCTGAGCTATCCACGATGTTCACGGAACGGGCCACCGCCACGCTCATCGGGTCAAAAGTCCGGCCCAGGGATTCGACTTCCGATTTGAACAGATCTACTTCCTCAGCAATGGTCTCAAATGAGTCGAACTGTCCCAAAAGCATGTTGAATCCAAGTTTTGCTACCTGCTTGATGGACCTGGGACTGCCGGCGCCCATCCACAGTTGCGGGTGAGGTTTTTGAATGCTTGATGGTTCTACAATCACACTGTCGTATTGCCAGTACTGGCCTTTGTGTGACCAAAGTGAGTCCAAGGTCCAAGCTTTCAGCATAACCTCTAAGCACTCTTCAAAACGGGAGTCTGCCTCGTCTGTTGGCATCGCGAACCCTTCAAATTCATTGAGGCGATATCCCTTGCCAATCCCAGCGTCAACTCGGCCACCGGACAACAGGTCCAGGGTGGCAATCTGTTCCGCCAACAAGACTGGGTTGTGCCACGGCAGCACGATAACCGCCGTCCCCAGACGCAAAGTAGTCGTCCTCGCGCCAATCCAGGTCAGTAGGTTGAGTGTTGCAGATACCTGCCCAAATCCAGTGAAGTGGTGCTCCACCAAGAAAGTGCTGTGGTAGCCAAGGGACTCGGCCTCAACGTTGCGGTCCACGAACTCTCTAAACCCAGCGCCGCTATCCACATTGGGTCCACCCCGTTGTGCCTGGGCGCTGCCAAACATTCCAAACTGCATGATCAATCCCAATCCCAATTCCAATATTCAAATCTGCAGAGACTTTACCACGAGCTTTGGTGAAGTAAACCGAGACGGGGTAATTAGAGCTAAAATGGCCTGGCATAGATTGCGATTTTGATGGATGCCCCTTCTCTTGATGTTTAGCGGGAGTCCGGCATATGGGTGTTTTTCTGATGGGTATATTTAATGAATGAGAATGCGACGCACGCCAGAGACCAACTGGAACGCAACAAACTAAATCTGGGGTTGTTTGGCTCCAACTGCTCCGGCGGTCTGGCAGTTACCACCGTTCCAGAACGCTGGGATGCCACTTGGGAGAACAATCAAGAGCTGGCGCGCATGGCTGACGACGCTGGAATGGAGTTCATGCTGCCGCTTGGCCGCTGGAAGGGCTACGGTGGCGTAACCGACCATAACGGTTCCAACTTTGAGACTCTGACCTGGGCAACGGGCATCTTGGCCAGTACCCAGAACATCATGGCCTTTGGCACCGTTCACGTCTCGCTGTTCAATCCGGTGGTCGCAGCCAAACAGATGGTGACGGCTGATCTTATTGGCGAAGGCCGCTTTGGTATTAACATAATCTGCGGCTGGAACAACGACGAATTTGACATGCTGGGCGTGGACTTGGCCCTGCATGACGATCGCTATGACCAAGGACAAGAATGGATCGATATTGTCACCCAGGCGTGGAGCTGCCCCGAGCCCTTTGACTACGACGGCAAATTCTACAAAGTAAAAAAGACCAACATCTATCCCAAACCCTATGGAGGCGGCCGGCCATTAATCGTCTGCGCTGGAAATTCAGACCGCGGGCGTGAATATGCAGCTCGGAACGCCGATATGATGTTCACCAACCTACGGGACGGCTTCGATGGTGTGCCGGAAAATACGTCCGCGCTCAGAAAAATGGCCGCCGGTTACGGTCGAAAAATCGGTGTGTTCTCCAACGTATCAGTGGTCTGCCGCCCGACCAAGCAGGAGGCGGAAGATTATTTTCATTACTATGCCGTGGAGCACGCCGATCTCGATGCCGTGGAAAACATGATTGTAGGCCGGGGGGTAGTAAAACCTGATACCACCGAGGAGCGACTTCAAGAGTTGCGCATTCGGGCCGCCGGGGGGAACGGCGCTCTGCCTATAATCGGTGACCCAGATTATGTGGTGGCCACCATGAAGCGCCTGTCTGAATCTGGAGTCTCTGCCCTGGCCATAGGGTTACAGAACTATCTGGAGCAGTTCCCGTACTTTCGGGATGAGGTTCTGCCGCGTTTGGAACATGAGGGTCTTCGCACAAAATGACTATTTGTCCAACTTGACGACTGAATTGGGCGTAAACCCGGATATTGTCTTGGTTATCGTCAAGGTTCGTTGGGCGTTTAACTTGCTCACTGCGTGGCATACCAGTAAGATTCCTATATAGGACGCGCAATAAATGAAAATTAGTTGCGGTTAGTTAGTATAGATTTCTGAAAATTGGAAATCTTCAGCAGAGAATCATCTCCAGATGACCACAATAACCGCAGGTATTTGAGAGTGGTTGCGAGGCAACCAAATTAGGCCGGTTTCGGGATTGAGAGCCGGCAGCGCAGTGGAAAAGCATAATTTTTAAAAAACGAAGCCCCGCCCCTCCGACATCGCAGGAAACCCCAGATTCTGACCGCCAGCAACGGTGGTGGCAACGCCTTCCTTGGTGTAAAGGCCAAAACTCCGGCTCATCTTCCCCTAGAGCGACTACCACTACTCTTGTTCCTTTCAAGGAAAGCACTCAGATTGATGAAAGCGCTGAGACCGTTTCCCGCTCCAACGAGCCATCAAGAAACGCTGATGCCCGCCCAAGTAGGCCCGACCGCAGAGAGTCTGGTGCACCCAATAACGGTGGTCGCAACGGAAACGGCCGCACAGACAACAGTCGCTCCGGTAATTCAGGTCGCCGTGGCAATGGCGCCAATGGCAATTCCAACCGCAAGCCTGATGGGCGATTTGAAAA
Source organism: Dehalococcoidia bacterium (assembly GCA_012959605.1). Classification (GTDB taxonomy): domain Bacteria; phylum Chloroflexota; class Dehalococcoidia; order Lucifugimonadales; family UBA3495; genus UBA9611. The sequence goes on from DUCU01000014.1 coordinate 40,251, forward strand.
CCAGAGTCCTGATGCTAGCAGCCGAACTGAGAACGCAGGGAACACGGGCCGCAGCACCAACGACCGCAATGGCCGTGCAGACAATGCAGGCCGTAATAAGGTCGTTCCGGCCGAAAAGGCTGACCGCAACGCGGACAAAATCACCGAGGTTATCGAACGGAACAAAAAACCTCGTTCAGAGAATGCAGGCCGCAGCCGGTCGGCTCATAAAGATACCGAAAGCGTCGCAAAGGTAACCATTGAGAAGGCCGACGTATACTGGTTCGGTTCCCAGGAAGTTAGCCACGATGTTGCTCTGGCCCTAAAGACCATTGGCTATGAAGAGCCCACACCCATCCAGGTGGACTGCATTGGCCCTCTCCTAGGTGGTGCAGATATCGTTGGACAAGCCCATACCGGCACTGGAAAAACCGCCGCCTTCGGCATCCCGTTGGTGGAACGTGTAGACACAACCCAGAACATCATTCAGGGGCTGGTTTTGGTTCCCACCCGTGAGCTTGCGATGCAGGTTCGTGATGAAGTAGCCCGCCTGGGTCAGTTCCGTAAAGTGGGAGTGGTCGCTTGCTACGGTGGTCAACCAATCGCGCGGCAGATCACTGCGCTGGATCGCAATGCCCAGATAGTTGTCGGCACTCCTGGCCGGATTCTAGATCATATCGGCAGAGGTACCCTGCGGCTGGGAGAGGTCCGAACTCTGGTGTTGGACGAGGCCGACGAGATGCTGGACATAGGGTTCTTGCCCGACATTGAAAGGATCCTTGGTAACACGCCCAGGGACCGGCAGACCGCCCTATTTTCCGCCACGTTACCTCCGGCCATCCGCGGGATAGTTGGTCGGCACATGAAATCGCCCACTTGGATCCGCATCGGCAACGAAATTGAGACCGCCCCGGACGTGCGCCAGGTGTACTACGAAGTCTTAGAACAAGACCGGGTTCGCGCTTGTGTAGCGTTGCTGAAAAACCACGCCAACGAAGGGAAAGTCCTCCTGTTCAGAAAGACCAAAGCAGGGGTTGATAACCTGACCCAAGCCCTGCAACGCCAGGGGATTTCGGTGATGGGAATCCACGGCGGCCTGGTTCAAGGCGAACGTAACGCTGCGATGAAGTCTTTTCATGCTGGTGATGTCAAAGTCCTGGTGGCGACAAACGTGGCCGCCCGTGGTCTGGATATTCCAGAGATATCCCACGTGGTGAACTACGATATCCCCCAAAACCTGGAAGAGTATGTCCACCGCATCGGCCGGACCGCCCGTATGGGTCGTCACGGTGTTGCCATAACCTTCGTCTCAGAATGGGATATTGAGATACTGGACCTGTTACAGGAGAGTCTAGGCAACAATCTGACACTTGAGAAATTGTCCTTCTAATACCTAACGACACAGCCATGGCTGCTCCACAAGAAACGTGATTTATACGCCTCAAACTCACATCGAGTTTGAGGCGTTTTTGCGTCTGGCCTCAAGTCTCAGTGGACAATTTTATGGGCCATCGCTAATATCCCCTAGTGATGACCAACCTCCAACCTACTAGCCAGACCAGTCCATGACACCAAAAGGCTTATTACCCGGCGTTAGAGTCCTAGATGTGGGTCAGGGTATCTCCGGTCCGTATTGCGCCAAGATACTGGCTCAGATGGGCGCAGAGGTTATCAAGGTAGAACCACCGGCAGGCGATTCAGCCCGGCGCATGGGCCCATTCCCTAGCGACCTACCCCATACGGAGAAAAGCGGCCTGTTCCTAGCTCTGAACGCCAACAAATACGGCGTCACCCTCGACCTCAGCTCTCCGGAAGGCGCAGAATCGTTCCGCAAACTAGCCGCGACCGCCGATATAGTCATTGAGAACCCACCGCCAATATCGTTGGAAGAGCTTGGACTCGGCTACGAGTCTTTGCAACAGATAAATCCTGGGCTCATTTTGACCTCAATCACGCCTTTTGGCAGACGGGGTCCGTACAAAGACTTCAAAGCCACCGACCTGATTCTTTACCACATGAGCGGTCACGCCCACGGCTTGCTGGGGGCGGTCAAAGACCCGGACAAAGACCCGCCCATCAGAGCGGGCGGGCATCAAGCGGAGTTTGTCGGCGGGCTGGCCGCCGCCACTGCCACGATGATGGCGCTCTACGGCAAGCAAATGAAAGGCCAAGGGAGCCAGATTAATGTTTCATCATTTGAGGCAATGGTTACCCAGCTAATCAGCGGGCTGGCGAATTCGGCCTGGGGCAGACCTGCTCCGCCGCGAGACCTGGCCATGGTAGAAGAAGCAGCCATTGGCGGCATGGTGGGCGCCATTGGGGGCATCCTACCCTGCAATGACGGCTACGTGGCCATATCGCCCAGAGAAGACGCGCAATGGGAGCGGTGGCTGGTCGTAATGGGAAACCCAACCTGGTCTACGGATGACCGCTATTCGACACGTGATGCCAGACAGAAAAACTCACCGTCGCTTTGGAAGTTGCTGAGTGACTGGAGCATCAATTACTCCAAACATGAGATTGCACGGCTGGGCCAGGAACAACGTGTTCCGTGCTTCCCCGTCAATACGGTCTTGGACCTGATGAGTGATGAACACCTGGCCCACCGTGAGTTCTTCGTCGAGATGGACCATCCGGAAGCCGGAACCTTGAAATACCCTGGAGCTGCCTACAAGCTCTCCAACTCGGATCTGCCGCTGACGGCCAGACCCGCACCACTTTTGGGTCAACACAACCAAGAGATACTGGAGGTCTGAACCGATGAACCAACTCCCCCTACAAGGAATCAGGGTCTTAGACCTCAGCTGGATCATCGCCGGCCCTACCGCTACCCGTTTCTTGGCGTCCATGGGCGCTGAGGTCATCAAAGTGGGTAGCGCCCGAAGACCCGACCCATCAACACGAGGACCGGCATTCCAGGCGTATAACCAGTCCAAGCTCTACGCATCGTTGAACTTATCAAAACCAGAAGGGCTGGAGTTGGTCAAACTACTGCTTGCCATTTCAGACGTGGTTATCGAGAATTTTGCCGCCGGTGTCATTGAGCGACTGGGTCTTGGCTATGACGTTGTCCGGGCGGCGAGGCCAGACATCATCATGGTCGCGTCCTCGGGAACCGGGCATTTTGGCCCGCATACCGACTACGTAGCTTATGGCAGCCTCTTACAGCATTACACCGGGTGGAACTCGATATCTGGCCACCCAAACCGAGAGCCCGTCACCGGCGGGCTGTGGGCCGATCCGTGGGTAGGCATGGAGCTGGCCATGGTTACCGTAGCTTCGCTGAACAATCGCGTGCTGACCGGAGAGGGTCAATATGTGGACTTCTCCATGGCTGAGGCCCTCAGCGCCTGCCTGCCCGAAGCAGTCCTGGACTACCAGATGAATGACCGAGTGAAAGATCCAATGGGTAACCGGGACGATTGGTACGCACCCCACGGCGTGTATCACTGCTTCGGTTCCGACCGCTGGGTGGCCATAGCTGTCACCAACGGTTCAGAATGGGCCGCGCTCTGTGGACTGATTGGGCGGTCGGACCTGACGTCCAACTCAAAGTACGCCACTGCGGAAGGACGCAGGCAATTCCAAGATGAACTAGGCACCGCCATCACCGAATGGACGATGCAGCACGAAGATATTGAAGCCATGCGGTTGCTGCAGCAAGCCGGTGTGCCCGCCGGGCCGTCTCAGGACATACTGCGAGTTTTTCAAGAGCCGCAATTGAGCGAGGCCGGTTATTTCAACCGGGTCAAAACTAGAGACGGCGAAGAAAGAGACCTGCCCGGACTGCCCTGGCGTTTTGAGGGCACACAGGCTCCAATACTGACCGAGGCGCCAGTTCTAGGTGAACATAACGACTACATCTACGGCGGATTGCTGGGGTTATCGCAGGGCGTGGTAGCCCAGATGGTGGAAGAGCAAATAATCTACTGAACGGTATTCTAAAACGTCTTAAATAGAACTTCACCCGCACTGG
>DUCU01000015.1 GCA_012959605.1 Dehalococcoidia bacterium
CCTTAGACAGAGCTGCCAAGGTGACTCTCATTGCCTCTGCTCCTACCTCTGAACTCTAACCCCACATACTCTACGGCTCCAGGACTCTCAACCGGCGGATTGAATTTCGACATATCGTCGGGCCACAAACTATCCATATTAAAACTGAGGTGTTGAAGATAACGGGCCAATTATTAACCTGAATACAAGCGAATATTCGATATGGAGGCAGGTTAATAATCTACGCACTGGTTGTCGAAGACGAAGAAGACATCAGAAATCTGTTGGTGTAACAGATGGAAGACAAAGGCTGCGATGTTCGCAAGTCCAACGACGGCGCCGTTGTTTTGGTTACAGCAGTCAACACGTCAAACGTAACTATGAAAGCAGTGGGGTTGGGCGTGAAGTATAGGCTGGCCAAGCCCTGGGAGCAGAGTCAACTTGATTTCGTATTTGAGAGCGCGCTGAATCTGAATAAGGCGCGCTAGCTATCCCAAAATCTTTGGAGCACGCCGCTCCATTCAAAAACCTAAACGGCCAAAACTTCAATGGCCGGTAACGATAACCCAAAGGTCCTGACCTCTTTGAATTTCTGTATCAAATGCCTCTCAACCATCCGCGGTAGATGCAGGGGCTAAATGCCAGGCTTGGGCAAAGGACTATGCAGGTCAATTTAGCTAACCTATAATCGGTACTGATTCATATGGTCGGGACAATAGCTGAACAACTCCTAGCAACTCACAACGGCCCATGAAACTTGTTTATTGATGAGGAAGAACATGCCAGAAGCGTCTCAAATTATCTACACTAAAATTGATGAGGCCCCCGCCCTGGCCTCTCACTCCCTGCTGCCGATTCTTCAGGCTTTTACCAAGGGTTCCGGTATTAAACTGGAAGCCTGGGATATTTCGTTGACTGGCCGCATCATTGCCAACTTCCCGGATAAGCTCACAGATGATCAAAAGATTCCTGATTATCTACAGATGTCCAGCGTGCTGTGTGACGACCCAAAGGCGAATATCATCAAGCTACCCAACATCAGCGCCTCTATTCCACAGCTGAAAGGCGCGATTAATGAATTGCAGGACAAGGGGTATGACATCCCCGATTACCCCGATGATCCGGCTAACGACAGCCAACAACAACTCCAAGACCGTTTCTCCAAGGTTCTGGGAAGCGCAGTAAACCCGGTACTGCGGGAAGGAAACTCCGACCGCCGGTCAGCCACAGCAGTAAAAGAGCACGGCAAACGCAACCCACACCGAATGATGAAGGACTGGCCTGAAGCGTCCAAGTCCCGCGTCGCCCACATGACCGGAGGCGATTTCTACGGTAGTGAAAAGGCTGTGACTATTGTCGCCAACGGGTCGGCCACCATCGAATACGTCGCCCGCGACGGACGAACTACAGTCCTCAAAGAAGGCATCCCACTCACCGCCGATGAAATCGTCGACTGTTCCGCGATGAACGTAAGGGAACTCCGCGAGTTCTACGCCGAAGAGATGGAAAAGGCCAAAGCCGACGGCATACTGCTTTCATTACATGTGAAGTCGACCATGATGCGCGTGTCTGATCCGATCATATTTGGCCATTGTGTGTCGGTTTACTACCAGGATGTCTTCACCAAACACGCCGCTGAAATGGATGAGCTGATGGTGAACCCGGACAACGGACTCGCCGAGATCTACACCAAGATTCAATCTCTAACCGACGAGAAGCGGGAAGAGATTGAGGCCGATATCCAGGCCGTGTATAACGACCGCCCAGAGTTGTTCATGGTCAACTCCAACCGGGGTATCACGAACCTTCACGTACCCAGTGACGTGATTATTGACGCCACAATGCCCGTGATGATTCGCGACGGCGGCCAGACCTGGGGCCCAGATAATGAACTACATGACACAGTGGCAATGATTCCTGACCGGTCTTATTCCACTCTGTACCAGGCGGTCATTGACGACTGCAAAGAAAATGGAGCGTTTGATCCAGCCACTATCGGCAGCGTTGCCAACGTTGGTCTGATGGCCCAAAAAGCCGAAGAGTACGGCTCTCACGACAAGACCTTCCGGGCTCCCGGCAACGGAACAATCAGGGTTGTAGACCAATCAGGCACAGTTCTGATGGAACAGCTGGTTGAGCAAGGCGATATCTTCCGGATGTGCCAGACCAAAGACGAGGCGATTCAGGACTGGGTGAAACTAGGGGTCAACCGGGCCAGAATCACCGGCGCACCAGCCATATTTTGGCTGGACCCGCTCCGAGGTCACGACTCTGAACTGATCAAGAAAGTAGACAAATATCTGCCCAACCATGACACATCGGGGTTGGACATCCACACGATGACTACCGTGGACGCGATCAAGTTCTCCATGAAACGGAGCCGCGCAGGTGAAGACACCATATCCGTGACCGGTAACATTCTACGGGACTATCTAACCGACCTGTTCCCCATTTTGGAACTGGGCACCAGCGCCAAGATGCTCTCTGTCGTGCCACTACTTAAGGGTGGTGGAATGTTTGAAACCGGAGCCGGCGGATCAGCCCCCAGGCACGTCGAACAGTTCTTGGAAGAGGGTCATCTGCGGTGGGATTCTCTGGGTGAGTTCTGCGCTTTGGTTGCTTCGTTTGAGCATCTCAGCCGAATGTTCAGCAACGACAAGGCTCAGATCTTGGCCGACACACTGGACCAGGCGATTGGAAAGCACATGGAGCAAAACCGTGCGCCGTCGCGCCGCGTCAAAGAATTGGACACCCGTGGCAGCCATTTCTACCTGGCCATGTACTGGGCAGAAGCGCTGGCTAAGCAGACCCAGGATGCCGAGTTCCAGGCTCGGTTTACCGGAGTCGCCGAACAGATGACAGCCAACGAAGAGAAGATCGTCCAAGAATTGAACGACGCCCAAGGGCAGCCGGTGGACATCGGTGGGTATTATCATCCCAGCGATGAGCTATCGTCCAAGGCCATGCGCCCTAGCGCCACCCTAAACGACATCGTGGACGCACTCTAGCAACGGCTCAGCCGGTTTAATAGCAAGCAAAAGCCCTCTGACTTTTCGTCAGAGGGCTTTTTGACGCCTTTGATAAATTGAGTCTCAGTGTTACTGCTGTCCTAATCGTCATCCGTTGCAGAAGGTTTTTGTGTTGCGAGAGGAACCATCGTCAAAACCACTGACGCTACCAAGTAGATGCCCGATATGTAAAAGAAAGTCGATTCAATCCCAACTGAGTCGAATAGTTTGCCTGCTATTAGTGGAGATGAAGCGGCCATCACAAACCTGGAGAATGAGAACACGCCTAGGGTACTGGCAGCCACTCTCTGCCCCACCACATCAAGGGCCGCTGCGGTCAGGATGGGTTGGTCGCTAAAGAAGAATATGCCCATCAAGGCCAGGATGATTACCAGCCCAACTCCATCCCCAAAAGGAACCAACAACGCCGTCAGGATACAGAGGCCCAACATCCCAGGGATCAACACCAACTTTCTCCCAAAGCGGTCTGAGATGTACCCAATAGCTGGTGTAGCCACCACGCCCACGCCCACCAACAATGCGATGTGCAGTCCTAAAGCGGCGTTTCCCAGGCCCAGTTCCTCATCAAGTCCCAGATACAAGGCCAGGAAGGGAAGAAACGCCACGTTGGCCATGCCACGGAGACCAGCCACGGCCATTATTCCCCACAACCTTGGGTGTTCTGCGAACGATTGCCGAGTGTTTGCTATCTGCTCGCTGAACCCAGAAGTCTGTCTTTCCTGAGAACCGCTCTTGCCGATGTCCCGAAACGCCCAAAACACCAGGACGGTCAACAGCAGAGGAATCGCCGCGTAAATGCTGAGAATACCCTGCCAACTGAGCGCCAAGAGCAGCACTCCGGTAAGTGCCGGACCAACGACATCCCCCACGTTGCCGCCCACACCGTGGATGGACAGTGCGGTGCCTCTATGGTCGGCGAACCGTCGAGATAGGGCTGCGGCGGCGGGCAGGTGCCACATGGAAGCGGCAACAGCCACAACGGCCATACCGATCAGCAACACAAAATAGCCCGGCGCTATCCCCATAATCAGCCAACCCAGGCCAAATAGCCCCATACACGTGGCCAGCACCGCCCCCCAGTGTTGGCGGACCAAGTCGGTTACCACTCCGCCCGGCAGGGCAATCAACCCTGACACGACTTCACGCGTAGTCGAGATGGCACCAACTTGAAGGCCACTCAGGCCAAATGTGGCCACCACCTCCGGCAACATCACAAAGAAACTCTGGGCAAACCAGTGGAATACCGAGTGGCCGACGCTCAATCCGCCTAATATGAACGGCCCTGAGTCCCGTATTTGACTGAGTTCTTCTTCGGTTGGATTCGTTTGAGCTTCCGACATTCTTGCCTCTTAAACTATGAGATCGGTCGAATTAGGAATTTGTCCCGTTCAAGACAATCAATATAAGAACCGGTCTTCTTGAATCCCTAGCACTGTAGGATGCGACTCTGGCCGAGTCAACGCGCGTGGCCGTTCCCGGAACAGCGTTCTTCCAGACCATTCTAGTGGCCAATCATAAGTTATCATGGCATCCAAAAGTAATTAGTTGTTTGGATTTTGGCCACAATTTTCACACTTGAGGAGTAGCTAGGATGGCGGGGAACTCGATTCCATTGGCGAAGCAGGTTGTCGAAGGCCGGTCAAATGCCGTCACTCTCGATGCTGGACAGGAGAAGCGATTTCAAGGTCTGGTGGAGGACGTGACAATGATTGACCTCCATCAGCACCCAATGGTGAAGCCGGAAGACCCCAGTCGGTACATGGAGTACCTGCGTAGCGGCGACTACGAGTGGGGCTACGAGGCGATACGCCACGGGGGTTTCACCGCAGTAGGAACGGCCAACGTCTACCGGGGCATGCTGAACGCCGAGGACATGTCATTCATCAGGTTTGAAGACCTTCTCGATGAGATTGGCCTGATGCTGTCTGATGTTGGTCGTAACGACGAGGTCGTCAAAGTCAGCAACTCCGATGAGATTGAAGCGGCCAAGCAGCAAGGCAAGGTGGGTATCTTGCCAACGGTGGAGCACCTGGCCATCGGTAACGAATTGCAGCATGTGGATGTCCTCTATAACGCCGGCATCAGACTGGCAGGGATGACCTACCGCCGCAAGAGCTATATCGGAGACGGCCACCTGGAGCGCAACGACGGCGGGCTGAGCTTGTTCGGAATCGAAGTCATACAGAGGATGAACGAACTTGGCATGGTGGTTGACCTGTCCCACGCATCCTTCCGGACCGCGATGGACGCCATTGAGTTCTCCAAAGCTCCGGTCGCCTTCAGCCATGACGGATCCTACACACTAGGCCTGAAGCAGGGCGGCGGCGAGTACGCTGCAGGGCGGCTCAGAAGAGACGAAGAGCTGCTGGCCTGCGCGAAAAAAGGCGGCATCATCGGGGTTACCGTGCAGCCATCTGTGATTAGCAGCTGGGGGTCTGAACTGAGCCTAGACCTGCTGCTGGACCACTACGACTATATGGTCAAGCTGCTGGGCATAGACCACGTGGCCATCGGCACTGATTCGAGCATCGATGTGCGAACCTCAGGCTTTGTCAGAGGCGTCGACTCCCCAGCTGAAGGCAAGAACATCATCCGAGGGCTAATCACCCGTGGCTATTCCGACGCCGACATTCTCAAAATTACCGGCGGCAACGCCCTGACATTCTTCCGCCGGGTAATGAGCTAGCAGCCGATACTGCATTCAATTAGAAACCCGAAAATATCTTGCGCAACGCTCGAATTTGTTAGGTTAAGGTCAACAAGGTGTTTGCCCATTGTTTCGCTCTGACAGCAAGTTCTTCGGACGGAATAATGGCAGGCACAGGGATGGACATTGGAGAGGGTGTCGGGGCATTTGTAGGCCTGGGGATGTTCGTTGGGGTAGATTCTTGAGATTGTGTGGGTTGTGGTTTTTTCGTCGGAGTCGATGCCGGAGATTGGGTTGGGAACTCGGTTGAAACCGGGTTTGCTTGGGTTGTCGCTTGAAATGCTGCGGCAATCGTTGCATCTATGTCGGTGGAAGATCCAGTACTTCCTCCGCAGGCCGCGATCGACAATGCGATTATCACCACAATTATCCAAAATCGGAATTTCATCTTTAGTATCGCCATACGTCACCTCTTCCGCCGCCATGTTTTAGCTTCCAAGACTCTTCTTCTTTTCGGTCGCGAATTCTTCTAGGTGGCATATAACTCCATCCTTTTGTGGGCAAGCCTGAAAAACAAAAAGGCCCTCAATATATATTGAGGGCCTTTTTTATAACAAACTTGGCGGAGAGAGTGGGATTCGAACCCACGGTGACGTTGCCGCCACAACGGTTTTCAAGACCGTCGCTTTCGTCCGCTCAGCCATCTCTCCGTTTAAATGCTTGCTGTCGTTAAGCGGGCTGTCTGAAGAACAAACAATAAACAACGGCCTCCAGAGCAGACTCTGAAGAACCGCCCATATATTGTAACCACAACTAGGCCGCCGTCATAGGTGTTTCGGCATCCAACCTAGCCCAACCACTGTAGGGCGCTAAATTTTAGCCCCATTTTCTCTCGTTTAGCAGCGTAAAATAACAATAAAGTCGGCAGCGCCAGAGCACCTCCGCCAAGCTTGTTTCAGGTTGACACCCCAATAGAGCAATGCTAGAATCAGGCACGAATTACAGTTGGATGTTTATGTAATTCTGCGCCCAATTTCCAACGTAATTTCCCCGGTAACTCCTGCGATCTCACTAGCAGAAACCGCGAAGTTGGACTCGGCCACATACCCTGAAGGAAGGTGGACCCATGCCCCCAGAGATTATCAAAGGACTCAAGGATGTCTATTTTGACACGACTAAGTCCAGCTTCATCGACGGCGAAGTAGGTAAGCTGCTTTATCGTGGCTACAACATCCACGACCTAGCCGAGAAGTCGACCTTTGAAGAAGTGGTCTATCTGCTTCTCTACGGTGCGCTTCCCAACAAGAAACAATTAGCCGATTTCGACGCCGAGTTGCGTGCGAATCGGATCATCCCCAATGAAGTTATTCAAGTGCTGGACCTGGTTAAAAACAGCCACCCAATGGACGCGCTGCGGACCGGTATCTCAGCCCTTAGCGCTTTTGACCCGGAAGTAACGGACAACTCGGTGGAAGCCACCATCAGGAAGGGCATCCGCCTGACGGCCATGGGGCCAACGATCACCGCCGCCCACCACCGCCTGCGTAAGGGACTGGAACCGGTAGCGCCAAACCCGGACCTTAACCACGCCGGCAACTTTCTCTACATGCTCTTTGACGAACTCCCCGACCAGGAGACCACTGACCTGCTGGACGTGGACTTCATCCTCCACGCGGAGCACGGCCCCAACGCGTCGGCCTTCGCTGCCAGGGTGACCGCTTCCACCATCTCAGACCTCCACTCCTGCGTCGTCACCGGCGTCGGCACCCTCAAGGGTCCGGCCCATGGTGGAGCCGCTGAAGAGGTCATGAAGATGTCCTTGGAAATCGGCAACCCGGAAAACGCCGCCGAATACGCCAGCAACCTGCTGGATAACGGCAACCGCATCATGGGATTTGGCCACCGCGTGTACCGAGCGGAAGACCCCAGGGCACGTCACCTACGTGACCGCTCCAAGGTCCTTGGCGAGAAGAGCGGCCACCCGGAATGGTTCCAGATTCTACAACACCTGGAAGAAGAGACCATGAAGCCCTACGTGTCCAAGGGCATCTGCGTGAACGTGGACTTCTTTGCTGGTTCCATTTACTACTTACTTGGCATTCCCGATGATTTGTTTATCTCGATATTTGC
>DUCU01000016.1:0-5756 GCA_012959605.1 Dehalococcoidia bacterium
GGCCGACCGGCAAACGTCAAACATGCCTTCCACCTTTTGGTTGACCGACCCGGTGACCGCGATGTCCTGCCGCGAAGGCAGCCCGGACAGGCTGGACGAGTCTCCGTTGAAGATGCGCTATCACCGTCCACGCCGTAGTAAGACTGGTCAAATCAGACGCTTGGCTAGTCACAAAACACGCGTGATTCGGGTTGACACGGAAATTCCGGTAGGACTACAATTTTGCCAGAGCAACGGACGAATTTCGGAGGCCAGCAACTAAATGCTCGAGATGACCGTAGATAGTATCCGGGTCAGTCCAATGAATTACCAACGTGTCGTGATTCTCAAAGAGAAACAATCCGACCGGTATCTACCCATTTGGATTGGACCGGCAGAAGCCGACGCCATTGCGGTCAAACTTCAGGACTTGAGCGTGCCTCGGCCGCTAACCCATGATTTGCTGGGTACTATCATCGATTCTCTGGGTGGCGCTATTGACCACATCCTGGTAAGTGACCTCCAAAACGACACTTTCTTTGCCAAGATAACAATCCAAGCCAACGGCGAGTCTAAAGAGATTGACTGCCGCCCCAGTGATGCCGTGGCTCTGGCCGTACGGGCCAAGGTGCCCATCTACGCCAATGAAGAGGTGATGGACAAGGCAGGGATTTATTTGGACAAAGAAACCGGAAAGCCTCTGGGCCAAGAGACCATCGGCGATGGTTCCTCCACCACAGAAACACCAGTGGAAGTTAAGCCTGAAGAGCTAAAGAGTATGTCCGCCTTCACAGACTTCATAGATTCTCTGGACTTAGAGGATTTTGGCAAAGAATCCGGCACTCGTTAACACCCTCAAATCCGCAAATAAACAAAAAAATCCTTCCCTTTAAAAAAGGGAAGGATTTTTTTGTATAATCAATTAGTATTTTCCGTAAACCTAGTCTCAATTGACTTTCAAAATCCTTAGTGATATTATTCACAACGCTCTGGCGGAAACATGAATCGGAGACTCCTGGCGTTACGCCTAACTGGGCTCGGATGGTACGTAGCTGCCTGCATCGTCGTTGGTGTGGTTGGCGGCGTCTTCATGGATCAATGGCTTGGCACCAAACTTCTCTTCACTCTCCTGGGGCTAGCGCTCGGGACAACATCGGCGTTCTACGGTCTGATTAAGATGATTCAGCCGCTGATTAAACCCGAACCTTTAACCGGAAAAAATACACCGGAAAGCAGTAGTTTACCGGGCAAAAATTCGAAAGATAATGGAGGGAATCCATAGTGGGTTCCGGCACAGGAAAATTCGTCGCCTTTGGCATCCTGATTGTTGTGGCGTTAGCCATAGCAGGACTTATCACCGGTGCTATCGGCGCCGGTCTTACCCAGTCAGAAGAAGATAAAGATTCTGGTCTGACTGCTGAAGGGCCCTTCATACCCAAACCTGCCGTCCACCTCCCCGCCCAGGTCGCATTTCCTACCGCGGACCGCACCCATTACCGTGACTTCCTCTTTGCTGAAGAGATCGAAGGATATCTAGAAAAAGCAGAACACGGCCACCTGTCCGAGGATGAAGAAGTCCGCCTCACCAGTCTCCTCAGCCAGATAACCGGCGAGGATGCAGAGCTGGGTCACGGCGAGCACCTCATAACTGAAACCCAGCACCATCTCATTGAAGAATTAGTTGGCGAAGGTCCCTACCAGGGCAACAACGTCATAATCACCAACTCCATCCTCTCTTCCTGGATAGCCAGCATCGTTTTGGTACTGTTGTTCATCTTGGGAGCCCGCAAATCCGCGATGATCCCGGGTCGGTTCCAGAATTTTGTAGAGATTGCAGTTGAAGGCCTATTGAGCTTTGTGGCCGGAACTGTCGGCAGAGGACACAGCCGGATGATATTCCCGGTAATTGCCACCATCTTCTTGTTTGTACTCATCAATGCCTGGATTGCATTGTTGCCCATCTATCCGTCTCTGGGGTTCAAGGACGGAGACATCATACAGATACATCTGCTCAGGCCAGCCGGCACAGATATCAACATGCCCTTGGCCCTGGCTTTGGTTTCATTCTTCTTTGTAGAATGGCTTGGCTTCAAAATGCTTGGGCTAGGCTATCTTTCGAAATTCATCAGAATAGGCAGCTTGAAGGCGGGTTTTGTCGCCCTCTTCACGTTCCAGATTCTAGACGCCTTCCAGTACATGCTGGACTTCTTCTTCGTCGGACCGTTGGAAGCCTTCAGCGAACTAGTGCGGCTAATCAGCTTCACCTTCAGGCTGTTCGGTAACATGACCGCCGGAGAAATTCTGGTCTTAGTATCGGCATTCTTGGTGCCATTCCTTGCCACGGTGGGCGTATATGGCCTAGAACTCTTGGTTGGTTTCATCCAAGCCTTGATCTTCTCTGGTCTAACCCTGGTGTTCGCAGCAATTGCCATCACCTCCCACCATGCAGAGGGAGAGGCCCACTAACCGCCCGGCGCGGGTGTGTTCACGGATTAGAAAGTTTCCAGATTAATTGAACGACAGTTATAATCACCGGGGCATCAACACCCCGGTTCGGCGCCCGAGCAGCCGTTAAAAATTACGGAGCGCGGGCAAACATATAGGACTTAACTTAGAGGTGGCGCAATGGATGTTTTGATCTTGTTAATGGTACTGTCCGTCGTTGGAATTGCGGCGGCCGCATTGGGCGGGATCTTCGCGATCTACGCCTCTAATCAAAACTGAGCACAAGTAATCAACGCAGAAACGCAAAACGCACGGAACTAAGGAGATAAGGAACGACGATGGACGCTCTACTTGCTTTGGCAAACATTCCTCTGGCCCAGATTGAAACTGAAGCCGCAAGGCTGCTGGGCGCCGGAATCGCCATCGGACTAGGTCTGATTGGCCCCGGCATCGGTATCGGTCTTCTGGGCGCCGCCGCCATGAGCGCGATTGGCCGGAACCCCGAGGCTACTAGCAACATTCAAACCAACATGATTTTGGGCATCGCCTTCGCTGAAGCTTTGGGTATTTACGCCCTGGTCGCCGCGATCATGATCGGTTTCATTTTCTAGGTTGGGTCAAACCCAATTTAGTCCAGACTCAGTCACTAATGGGTGTCTTGCGTGGGTTCTTAATCGGACCCACTCAAGACATTCAAGAAAACAAAGTAGGTTGATATGTTAGAGACATTGGGAATCCATTTCCCAAGCCTCGCGATATACCTGGTCAACTTCCTGCTGGTGCTCATCCTTCTTTATCTGTTTGCTTACAAGCCGATACTGAAGCTGATGGATCAACGGGCAGACCGTATCCGGGAAAGCTTGGAGGCTGCCGAAAAGGCACGGGAAGACGCTGCGTCTTCTCAAGACGCCATCCAAGAACAGATAACCGAGGCCCGGCGTGAAGGTCAGCGCATCATGGACCAGACGCGGGAAGCGACGGAACGGTTTCGCACCGAGGAAATGGACAAAGCACGCCAGGAGGCTGAGGCCTTCGTGGAACGGGCGAAAGCAGACATTCAACGGGAGCGGGATACCGCCCTCCAAGAAGTCCGCGCCAGCTTTGGCGACCTGGCCATCACCGCGGCGGAACGGGTTATCCGCAGTTCTCTGGACCGCACGGCCCACGAGAGCCTGATTGCCCAGGTATTAGAAGAAGGCGAAAGCCTGAGAAGGGGCTAAAGAACCAATGGCCCGACAAATCTCAGGAAAACGTTACGCCCAGGCCATCTTTGACCTGGCATTGGAAAACAACCAGGTTGAACCCTGGAGTGAAGACTTGGCAGTGGTAGCCGAGGCGTTTAACGACGCCGAGTTCTCTGCTCTCTTGAAACACCCAGACATGTCTTCTGCAAACAAACTGGCGGCCACCGCAACAGTCTTGGCTGGTGTGAACCCTCTGGTGCGTAATTTAGTGGATTTATTGGTAACCAAAAACTCAGTGGATTCCATCCCCGGTGTTTATTTCGGTTACACAGAGTTGTTAGACACCCATCTGGGCCGACAACGGGTTGAGATCACCACTGCGGTTCCACTGGAAAGCGCAGAGTCTGATCGCATCACCAACTTCGTTAAGGAATTGGTTCGCCGTGAGGTTGTACTAACCACCAAGGTTGATGAGTCTATCCTTGGTGGCCTGGTGATTCAAATTGGTGACAAACTATTGGACGGCAGCACCAAGGCTAGATTAGAGGCGCTGCGAAACACTTTGCATACAGAGATTGTCGCTTCGGGTTAACAAACGTGGTAGCAATCCCGGCTTAAATTGAAATGATAAAAGGTCTCCACTCCTTTAATAGGGACTGAAGACACTCAGGAAAGGTTAGATAAGAGTCTTTGGCAGCGCTGCTGCTTCTGACCCAATCGTTACCGTAAGGAGAACCTCTGATGGCAACCAGAGGACAGGACATAGTCTCGCTGATTAAGCGCCAGATTGAAGAATTTGGCGGCGATTTATCTCTAGTGGATGTAGGCACAGTGGTCCAAGTGGGCGACGGTGTTGCGAGCATTCAAGGTCTACAGGGCGTTCGATCCAACGAACTACTGGATTTTGGAAACGACGTTCTTGGTCTAGCCTTAAACCTGGAATCAGACCTCGTTGGTGCAGCCATTTTGGGCGACCCCAACGCTGTGAAAGAAGGCGACCGCGTACGCTCCACCGGCAGAATCATTGAGGTCCCGGTTGGTGATGCGCTGATTGGTCGTGTGGTTGACCCCTTGGGCCGACCGCTAGATGGAAAGGGCCCAGTGGCAACCACCGGAACCCGCTCCGTTGAAAAGGTGGCACCCAACGTGGTGTCTCGCCAGTCTGTTGACCAGCCCGTCCAGACAGGCATCAAAGCCGTCGACGCTATGATTCCCATCGGCCGAGGCCAGCGGGAACTGATCATTGGCGACCGTTCCACCGGCAAAACCGCCATCGCTATAGATACCATCATCAATCAGAAGGGCGGAGACTTGGTCTGCATCTATGTGGCCATCGGCCAGAAGCAGGGTAAGGTTGCTCAGGTTGTGGGTTCCCTTGAAGCAGCCGGAGCCATGGAACACACCATTGTTGTAACTGCCGGAGCCTCAGACTCGGCTCCGCTCCAATACATCGCCCCTTACGCTGGTTCCGCCATGGCTGAAGAGTTCATGGACCAGGGTAAAGACGTTCTCATCGTCTATGACGATCTGACCAAGCACGCTTGGGCCTACCGCCAGATGTCGCTTTTGCTACGGCGCCCGGCTGGTCGTGAAGCCTACCCCGGAGACATTTTTTACCTACACAGCCGCCTACTAGAGCGGTCTGCCAGGCTGGACGCCTCCCTTGGTGGTGGCTCCATCACAGCGCTACCAGTCATTGAGACCCAAGCGGGTGACGTGTCTGCGTACATCCCAACCAACGTGATTTCAATTACCGACGGCCAAATTTACCTGGAGCCTGAATTGTTCAACTCTGGTATCCGGCCAGCGGTTAACGTGGGACTTTCGGTCTCCCGTGTGGGCGGCGCCGCCCAGACAAGAGCTATTCGAAAGGTTGCCGGCCAGCTAAGGTTAGCCTTAGCCCAATATCGGGAACTTGCCTCCTTTGCCCAGTTCGGCACCGCCGACTTGGACGCCGCTACCAGGGCCCAGTTGGCCCGTGGTCAGTTGGCCACGGAGGTTCTCAAGCAGGGTCAATACGTGCCACTATCCTTGGCTGAAGAAGTGGTAGTGCTGTTCGCAGTCAACGAAAACCTGATGGAAGACATCGAGATTGAGAAGGTGGGAGCGTTCGAGGAACAACTTCTACGCTACGTCACCGGCTCGCAT
>DUCU01000016.1:5802-43293 GCA_012959605.1 Dehalococcoidia bacterium
GACATCATCACTGCCATCAATGAAACCAAGGATATTTCCGACGAATTGTCGGCGAACCTGACCAAAGCAATCAACGAGTTCAAGCCGACATTCACCGGCTAACCTGATTTCATAACCAGAATTTCCAGCATTGGATAAAAGATAAATAGATGCCCAGCGTTAGAGACATACGACGACGAATCCGCAGCGTGGATAACACGGCCAAAGTGACCAATGCAATGTCACTGGTTGCCGCGTCCAAGATGCGGCGGGCCCAGAACGCAGTGCTTGAAGGCAGACCTTACTCGGTCAAGATTCAATCACTCATCGCCAACCTGGCCGCCCAACCAATGGATGACGAAGCAGGAGCCCAACCACTGCTGGCCGTCCGCACGGTGCAAAACGCCACTGTGTTGATGATCAGCCCTGACCGGGGTCTATGTGGTGGTCTGAACGCCAACCTGTATCGCGCAGTTGGCAACTTCATATTGGTACGTGATGTACCAGTCCAGGCGGTCACGGTAGGCCGAAAGGGTCGCGATTTCATGGCCCGTACCAACCAAGACCTCAAGGCAACCTTCACCGACCTTGGTGAGACGCCGCTTCTGGTGGACACCCACGCCATCTCGCATATGATCATCGACTCGTATTGTGAAGGCCAAACTGACGAAGTCTACCTGGCCTTCACGAAGTACGTCTCAACAATGGCCCAAGAACCCGTTATAGAGAAACTACTACCCATCGAACCTGCGAAGCTAACCTCTGCTGAGAGCGTGGGTTACATCTACGAGCCCGGCAATCTAGCCGTGCTGCAATCCTTGCTTCCTCGCTACATAGAGATGCAGGTCTATCACGCCATCATAGAGTCCATAGCCAGCGAGCAATCAGCTAGGATGGTGGCCATGCGCGCCGCCACCGAAAACGCCACAGAACTGTCCGGCGACCTCACACTGGTTATGAACAAACTACGCCAAGAAAGCATTACAAACGAACTATTAGATCTGATTGGTGGAGCAATGGCCTTGGAGGGTTAGTGCTTACAAAAGCATCTACCCATCTATTTAAAGGTTAACAGCCCCAACACCGCTGACAGTAACAGTTATCAGGAGAAGCCAATGGCCACCGGAAAAGTCGTCCAAGTAATCGGAACAGTTGTAGACATTGAATTTCCCGCGGACGAATTACCCAATCTGTTCGACGCTCTAGAGTTGGACAACGTTGGGGAGAAGTTGGTGCTTGAGGTGCAGCAGCACATCGGCAACAACTGGGTTCGCTGCTTGGCCTTGGGTGCCACTGACGGTTTGGCCCGTGGTGTTGAAGTGAACGACACCGGAGCCAAGGTAAGCGTGCCGGTTGGCAATGAGACGCTAGGTCGCCTGTTCGACGTTACTGGAACTCCTCTTGATAACTTGGGCCCCGTTGAAGCGGCCACCGTATGGCCGATTCACCGTGACCCGCCTGCCTTTGACGAACAGAACCAGACCGTTGACCTCCTGGAGACAGGAATCAAGGTCTTCGATTTAATCACTCCTTTCATGAAGGGCGGAAAGATTGGCGCTTACGGCGGTGCCGGAGTGGGCAAAACAGTAATTATTCAAGAACTCATCCGCAACATTGGTGCGGTCCACCAAGGCGTTTCAGTATTCGCCGGCGTTGGTGAGCGATCACGTGAAGGCAACGACCTCTGGCATGAGATGCAAGACTCCGGCGTACTTGCCAGCACCGTACTGGTGTTCGGCCAGATGAACGAGTCACCCGGCGTGCGCGCCCGGATTGGTCTCACAGGCCTGACCATGGCTGAATTCTTCAGAGACGAGCAGAACCAAGACGTACTGCTCTTCGTCGACAACATTTACCGGTACATTCTGGCGGGCATGGAAGTGTCAGCGCTGCTGGGACGGATGCCGTCCGCTGTGGGTTACCAGCCCACTCTAAGCACCGAGATGGGTGCGCTCCAAGAGCGTATTACATCCACCAAATCGGGTTCGATTACCTCGTTCCAAGCCATTTACGTGCCTGCTGATGACTACACCGACCCTGGTATCGTAACCACCTTTGGTCACCTAGACGGTGTTGTGTCCTTGGAGCGGTCATTGGCTGCCCAGGGTCTATACCCGGCTGTTGACCCGCTAGCCTCCTACTCCAGGATTCTGGAGCCAGGCATCGTTGGCGAAGAGCATTACAGACTCGCCCGTGGGGTACAAGAGGTACTGCAGCGCTACAAGGACCTGCAAGACATTATCGCCATTCTAGGAATCGAAGAACTATCTGAAGAAGACAAGCTGACCGTGTTCCGCGCCCGGAAGATTCAGCGGTTCCTCACCCAGCCGTTCTTCGTAGCTGAGACCTTCACCGGTCAGCCTGGCAAGTACGTTCCCCTACGCGAGACACTAAGAGGCTTCTCTGAGATTCTCTCTGGCCAGCATGACTCCCTGCCCGAGCAGGCGTTCTACATGGCAGGAACCATTGATGAAGTGCTTGAAAAAGCCGCCGAGATGCAGGCTCAAGGTTAAGTGACAACCATGCCAATGAATCTGGAAATAATCACTGCTGAACGCTCCGTCTATTCGGGCGAAGTAGATATGGTGATTGCTCCCGGTCTGGACGGTCAACTGGGCATCCTCCCAAAACACGCCCCGTTAATGACTGTTCTCAAACCTGGAGAGCTCACCGTTAAGAAAAGCGGCGAAGAAGATATGTACGTGGCCGTGTCTGGTGGCTTCATGGAAGTCATTGGCAACCGCGTCAGCGTACTGGCCGACGCCTGTGAGCGCTCCGACGAGATTGACGAAGCGCGCGCCGAACAGGCCATGCAACGGGCGCAAGAACGCCTGGCACAGCGTGGTTCGGACATGGAATTGGAACGGGCGATGTCTTCGCTCCAACGGGCCCAAATCAGGGTCAACCTGGTTAGACGTCGCAGGCCTCGAACCGGCGGCCAACCACCAATAGGCTCCTAATCAACCCAGCAACTAAAGGAAGAGGCCCAGACAATGTCTGGGCCTCTTCCTTTATGAACACACGCACAACGGCTTCTATAGCACAACAATCCACTCACTTCCGAAGCCCAGACGTCTTTCCAGCGAATGCTGGAATCCACTACGCCACCAAGTCCCGCGTACGTTAGAAGTCTGCCACCTCCGCTGATGGTGAGCCCGTCGAACCATATTCTCAATCTCAGCCAAACCTCATCCGGTGATCCTGAGCTAATCTAAGGATCACCGGATGAGTGGAAATATGCATTTGACTAAGACTTTGGTTACGCAGTTTTTAATATTCATTCTGGCCCCACCCGTCATACCTGCTTTCGCAGGAATCCAGAAATGAGCCTCGTTATGAACTTGTCTTTGACAAAAAACATGGAATCCAGCTTTCGCTGGAATGACGGGACAGCAGGAATTATGGGGCCAGAACGTAGGGCCAGCAGCAGACGAACGGGGCTAGTCGTCGTTGATGTAGTAGGTCATGGACTGGAGTGACAGAACTGGGTCGATGTTTCGGATCCTGATGCCTTCTCGTACCTGTGGGGTGATGGGGGCGTAATTCAAGATTGCCTTGACCCCGCAGGCCACCAACTGGTCAACCACGTTCTGGGTGAACTCCACCGGAACCGCGACAATAGCGATGCTGATTTTCTCCCGCGCCACAATCTGGTCCAGTTCGTCCATCCTGCAAACTTCCAATCCACCAATGGACTCGCCAACGACTCTGTCGTTGAGATCGAACGCAGCTACCAAATGGAACCCGTCCGGATTAAACCCTGGATAGCTCAAGATGGCGCGGCCCAAACGACCAACGCCAACCACAGCGACGTTCCAGGGGGAGTTGATGCCCAATATTTGGCGCAGTCGGTCCAAGAGGTCGTGCACGCTATAGCCGCGGCCCTGTTTTCCGAAACGCCCAAAATAGCTGAGGTCTTTGCGAATTTGGGCCGGGGTTACCTGAAGTTTTTCTCCCAATTGCTGGGAGCTAACCACTTGAATCCCGTCTTCCAACAGCCGGTTAAGTATCCGCAGGTACTGCGGAAGCCGACTGATGACGACTTCAGGTACTTCCGAGCGGCTCTGTCGAGATTCGGAATTAGGTGGCATGGCGTTTTTGTTCCCTCACCTACAGCTATCTGTTGGCAAAATCGCCAATTCAGACCGCTTGTGGGTGAACCGGACTTCGAATTAAGTGTTCCACGGCGTTAATTCGGACTGCCGTTGCCTATAATCTATAATGTAGGTTCAATGCACGTCAAGAACCCTATCAAGAATTCAAAATTCGTCGCAGGCACAAACCGGAGATTTCAGTGCATATAGGCGTCTGCCGAATAATGCTCCACCTACTTGAATCAGCCAGCCTGAAAGACAAACGTCAGGTCTCCCGGTCTCTTTCCGCTCGTATCCGAAACAGCTTCAACGTTGCCGTGGCAGGAGTGGAAGACCATGAGCTGTGGCAGCGGCTGACCCTGGCGGTGTGCTGTGTGAGCACCGATTCCGCCCACGCCAACGAGATGATTTCCAAAGTGGTCGAGTTTATCGAAGAAACGCGCCGAGACTTAGAACTCCTGGATTACGAGACTGAGATCATGGAGTCTGAGTCTGGCCTATTTGTCTTTCAGCTGAAGCTCGCCAAGAAACTCTTCTATCGCTCCCCAGTACTGCTCGCTACCGACTTCGTAGGTATCGTTGTGCGCCGCGCCCTCTAGAACCTGAAAGCGCTTTGGCTGGTTGGCCGCATCGTACAACCTGCGCCCCTGGGACAACGGGACGGTTTCGTCTTGGTCGCCATGAAGCACAAGCAAGGGCACGTTCAACTGGCGGATGCGAGTTAGGCTGTCGTAATGGTTTCGCACCAGCCAGGCGACTGGAGGGAAGGGTAGCGTGATGCTGGCCATGTCACGCACTGAGGCAAATGGCGAAACCAGCATCATGGCCATCGGCGGACGGGTCAACGCCAATTCCACCGCCACTGCTGCGCCCAGAGAGTGCCCCAAGTAAACTATCTGATCTTGTGCCACATCATCCCGGCCGGATAGGTACTCCATGACCGCCCTGGAGTCCAGATACGTGCCCTGCTCAGAAGGGCTACCTTCACTCTCGCCATAGCCTCGGTAATCAAAGATAAATAGGTTGGCACCGGTGAGGTGGTGCGCCATTGCCAATTCGTCGATCCGGTAGCCGTTATTCCCGCCATTGCCGTGGAACCAAAGCCACGTGTTGTTGGGGACCATTTCAGGGTCGCCAGGTATGAACCACCCGTGCAACGTCAGCCCATCTGAAGTTTGGATTCGCACGTCTTCGTATTCAAGACCGGCGTTATTGGGTGTGTACAACAACTCAGTCGATGGAAAGAAGACAAACCGTTTTTCCAAATGGGACCAGAGCACGAAGAAGGTTACTCCATAGGCCAGGGAAACGCCGACGAGCACGCGAACCAAGAGCCAACGGTCCCGCCCAATCATCAGCTTGGTTAGCATTGCAACCTAAGTACGTAGACGAGATTTGCGGCGGATTGGTACTAGCTGGTAGCGGAGGCTCCGCGGCTGGCTAATAACTCTTGCAGGCCTTCTGAGAAGTCACGTTTAATCAAAACGGCGTCACTGCCCAAATCCCGGGCTTTTCGCAAAATACCCGGCTCACCGTGGGGGCCGTAGGCAACGACCCTGGTGTTGGGGTCTTTAGTTGCCGCCAGACTCTCCAGAGCTTCAGTCCAGACCGCTTCATCCATTTCCAGGTCAACCAGCACCAGCGGCACATCGTGGGCCTCTGTGGCCTTCATAAGAGCTTCAGCGGTGGAAGCGCTGACCGTTTCCAGTCCACCGGATTCGGCAGCGGCTTCAATGCGGGGCATGAAGAACAGGTTGCTGGTCAGGACCAGTACGGTTTCTTTATCGGCCATCGGCTTGGCCGGGAAATGGTTCGGCCGCCACCGCCTTAGGATAGCTCTGCTGTTCTGCTTCGATGGTCGACAGGCGGCCAGCCACGTCACGTACCTGAGGCCGGTCTGCTTGGCATTTGGAACACCACGCCTGCTCATCGGTGAAGAGCATCATGTTGTCTTTCTTAACCGTCACAGTCTCAATCAAGGTGCCACACTCACCACAGGAACTAATTATTTCTACTTCTGTAATTGGCATTTAAACATCACTTGGACCGGATTATAAATCTAGACTGTCCGCGAGTAACTCAATTACGTCTTTGGCTTGCTTCTCGGAGTCCAGTCCCTTCGCTTGGATTCCTTCAGTCATCATCTGGACGCAGAATGGGCAGGAAACACCCACCATATCGGCTTCAGTCTCAAGGAACTGGTCGGTTCGTACGTGGTTTACCCGTTCCCCTTGGCTTTCCTCGATCCACATGTGACCGCCGCCAGCGCCGCAGCAGAAGCCACGTTCACGGCAACGGGAACCCATCTCGACCAGCTTGAGGCCAGGAATCGCCTTGGCCACGTCACGGGGCTCGTCATAGACACCGTTGTGACGGCCTAAGAAACAAGAGTCATGATAGGCCATGGTCACGTCCAGCATCTTCACGGGCTTGATATTGCCCTTCTTGATGAGTTGGTCCACAAACTGGCTGTAGTGCAGAACCTCAAAGTTGCCTCCCAACTGAGGGTATTCATTCTTCATTGTGTTGAAGCAATGAGGACAGGTGGTCACCACCTTCTTCACGTTGTAGCCGTTCATGGTGTCGATGTTCTGTTGGGCCAATATCTGGAACAGGTATTCGTTGCCCATGCGACGCGCCGGGTCTCCGGTGCAGGTCTCCTCGTCGCCCAAGATGGCGAAGTCCACCTTGGCGGCCTTGAGCACCTTGGCCATGGATCGGGCGATGGCCTGACTCCGTTGTTCCAAAGCGGGGGTACACCCAACCCAAAACAGGACTTCAGCGTCGGGTTTGTCGGCCAGGGTTGGCACATCCAGGCCTTCTGCCCAATCAGTTCGGGAGTATTGGGTACCACGCCAGGGGTGGCCTCGTTGCTCCAAGCTGAGTAGAGCGTTCATGGCCGACTCCGGTGCTTTGGACTCTTCCAAGACCAGGTGGCGGCGCATGTCCATGATGGTGGGTACGTGTTCCACCGTCACCGGGCATTCTTCCATGCAGGCACCGCAGTTCAGACAATCCCAGATTGACGATTCAGAGATAACCGATGGCACCAGCGGAGAGGGTTCTACGAGATCTACGTTCCGTTCACCCTGATGACCGATGGCCACCATGTGGTCTTTGATTCCCTCAACAATGTGCATCGGCGAGAGTTGCTTGCCCGTTAGGTTGGCAGGGCAGGCATCGGTGCAGCGACCACAGACCGCGCAGGCGTAGCCATCAAGTAGTTGCTTCCAGGAGAAGTCCTGGACGCGTCCTGCGCCGAATTTCTCTGTGTTTTCCAGGTCCATCAATGGTAGTCCTCCCTTGGGTTCCAAAGACCTGAAGTAAGCGTTCACAGGGGCCGCGAACATGTGCATGTGCTTGGTGAACGGGATATAGACGGTAAATATCAGGATGATGGACAGGTGAGACCACCAGAAAACACCCTGAAGGGTATTGGCAGCGCTGACGCCCACTCCCCAATCTACAAACAAATCTCCCAGAGCCTTGCCGATGTAAACGTCGGCCTCTGGTCCGGTACCGCCCTGGGCCACCCAGAAGGCATGGGTCAGCAGCGTAGATGCCATTAACCCGGTGATCAGTACCACGATAATCAGAGCGTCGGAATGCCGCGTGAGGTCAAAACGGAGACGGCTGGGCTTAACGACCCAGCGGCGGACAAACGCCCAGACCAGCACGACCAACATGACGGCCGAAAGTATGTCCAGATAAGCACTGTAGACCCTGACGCCAGTCTCAGTTAGCAGCCATTCGGGGAATCCCGCATTTACTGAAGCAGCAAATATGAAAATGCCGTAGCTGAGCATGAAGGTCAGAAAGCCCCAGAAGATGATGGCGTGGCCGATACCGGCATAGTCGCCGTACTTCACTCGCTGTAAGACTTTCTGCTGGCCCAGGGAAATCAATAATGCGCCCTTGAGCCGCACCAGCGGTTGGTCAAATCGAGCGGCCTCTTTGCCTTGCAAGACCAGCTTCACCAGTCTGAGGTAAAAAGCGTAATTGAACACCGCCATGGCGACGCCCAACAACCCCAATACGCCTATCCAAAGGGGCAACGCCCCTATATCTCCAGGAGGAACCACACTCTACACCCGCTTTACCGGACGGCAAACCGTCCGGACAATTTTTGCTTTTTCATCATCGACAGCCTGAGACGGCCAGGGACAGGTAAGTTGTCAACGCCGCCATTTTAGCATGATTCAGGTGCGCTCCACAGAGGTGAACCGCGCCTGAATATAAGTCTTCAATAGGGACGCCCAAAACGGAGGTAGCTTAGAATTTCTTGATCCGGGGAATGACCTCACGCCCCAACAATTCTATCTGCTTCAACACCTGCTCCTGGGGCATGCCGGGCCACTGCATACGACAGACCATATGGTTCACGCCGAGTTCGTCGTGATAGCGGCGGAACTCGTCGACTATATCGTCCGGGGAACCCAGCAGGAACCGATCCTTGGCCAGGTCCTGGTAGGGCACGCTGAAGCTCTCTTCACCGGGCAAAGCTTTGTCCTGCCCCCAATCGGCATAGGCTTTGTACTTGGCCTCAAGGAATGGCTGGCTCTCAATGTAGGCGGTCTCCCGGTCTTCGGCCACGTACATCTCACGCATCATTGGCAGTTCATCCGGCACGGGGTTTCCAAACTCTTCCAAGGCTGCTTTGTAGCGAGTCCATTGGTCGGCGACCATGGGCACGGTTGCGTGGGGGTTGATCAGCCAGGGATAACCCCAACGGGCGGCGCGGCGAATTGCCACGTCGTTATTGGCCGCCACCCAGATGGGCGGATGAGGGTTCTGCACCGGCTTGGTGCTGAGCTTGGTCTTGGGCACCGTGTAGTACTTGCCATTGAACTCGATCTCGTCTTCAGACCACAGTCGCTTGATCAGGTCCATAGCCTCGTTCATGCGCCCAACACGCTCTCCGCGTTGCACGCCAAAAGCCGTGTATTCTTCGTCCCGGTAACCCAGGCCAACGCCAAAGACAAACTTGCCGTTGGTGATGGCGTCCAATGTGGCAATGCTCTCAGCCAGTTCAACCGGGTTGTGCAGTGGCACCAGGATTACGGTGGCCGCCACCTGCATATCGCCGGCATCAGCAGCCAGGCGAGCCAGCAGAGTCAGTGAAGTACTCATCTGATAAGGTGCCGCCAAGTAATGTTGGCCGGTGGCAATCAGGCTGAATCCAACGTCCCTTGCCGCCCTGACCTGCTCTGAACTCTCCTCTATCTTTTCCGACATAGATTCGCCGGGGAGATACTGGTTGGTGACAAAAAATCCTAGTTTCAAGGGGTCTCCTTATCAGCCTTTCGGCGTCCGATATTATGTGAAATCGACACTTGTGAGAAACGCATATCGATCTCACACGTGAAACGGCGTTCAGGCATGTATTTTAGTCCGTGAGCAATTGTCAAACAACCCTAAAAATCCCTTGCCTCGCCTGGGTATAACAAGTAGAATCCGCGATTGACTCGGGTTGTTTATCCCGGCTCTTTAACTAAACAACCAACTACACAAACATGATTAGGAGCAGCATGAAAATCGCACGCTTCCGCAGCAATGGACGGACCGCTTATGGGGTGGTCCAGGGTGATGAGGTGGTGGAGATAAGAGGCAGCATCTATACCCGATTCCGCCTGACCGACACAAAATACCCGCTGCAGGACATCAAGCTCCTACCGCCGACAGATCCGTCTGAGATCTGGTGTCCTGGCCTGAACTTTGCCAACCATTTGGAATACGCCGCCGGCGTGTTGGGCGACGACGCACCCGAAGTTCCCACTCACCCAAATCCCTGGATTAAAGCCAGGGGCTCGCTCACCGGCACCGGCGAACCCATTGTGCTACCCAGTGATTCGACTGACGTCCATTACGAGGGCGAAGCTGTAGCCGTAATTGGGAAGACTTGCCACCGAGTTTCCCCTGAAGATGCGCCCAAGTACATCCTTGGGTACACCTGCGGAAACGACGTTAGCGACCGCGCTTGGCAGGGGGATGATTGGACATTCTGGCGGGCCAAAGGCTCAGACACGTTCGCTCCGGTTGGCCCTTGGATCGACACTGAAGTTGACCCGCAAAAGCTGGAGATGATCGTTCGGCTGAACGGTAAAGAAGTGCAGCACGGCTACACCGAAGAGATGCTGTTCTCCTTCGCTGAGGTCGTTAGCTACATCAGCCAACAGGTGACTCTACATCCGGGAGACCTGCTCTTCTCCGGCAGTACCGGCGTGACTGTGGCCCTGAAACCCGGCGACTCTGTGGACGTTGAGATTCCAAATATCGGGACACTCAGCAACTCGGTTGAGGCAGAGCCCAGCAAATAACTCACGTTTTCCAGAGACTTAACCAGCAATTCAAAAGGACCTCCCGTTTTAGCGGGAGGTCCTTTTTGTTGTTCGCTATTGGAGTCTAGGTTAGAAGTGGAGCATGTCCGCCAGCGTTTTGGCGCCGCCGCGAGGGCCGACCACTGCCAGTCGCATCTGTTCGTCGTTCAAGACTGACTTAGCTACTCTGGCGATATCGGATGGTTGCACCGCGTCCAGCAGACTCACAATCTCGTCTGGGGTCCGCACTTGATTTTGCAACAGTTCCTGCCCTCCAAGCCATGATGCCACCGCCCGAGTGTCTTCCATCCGCAGCAACAGGGTCCCTTTGGAGTATTCCCTGGCCTTGTTGAGTTCCTGCTCGCTGGGGTCTTCGTGCATACCGTGGAACTCACTGACAATGGTTTTGACAGCGTCGTTGGTCTTTTGTGGTTCCACTCCACAATAAACAACCAACGCCCCTGTGTCACGGTAACTGCTGGTTGAACTGCTTACGTCGTAGGCCAGACCCTGTTCCTCTCGCAGGTTCAAAAACAGCCGGCTGCTCATGCCATCGCCCAAGATGGTGTTCATTAAGTTGAAGGCGTACCGATCCGGGTCGGCCATGGACAGCCCGGGCACACCGAGGCACAAGTGGGTCTGGTCGCTGCGTCGGCGTTCTATTTTAACCACTGAACCTGAAGAGCTCGTGACCGGCTCCCAGTCCAGGGATTTGAGCGGCTTCCAGTCTTGAGTTGTCTCCACCAGCATGTCCACGATCTCGTCGTGGGTCACGTTACCTGCCACCGCAATCACGGTGTTGGCCGGGTTGTATTGCTGCGTCATATAGTCGTGGATATCTTTCTGCTGAATATCAGCCACTGTTTCCAGAGTTCCGCCAACGTCACGACCCATGGCCTGGTCCGGCCACATGGCTTCGTCAATCAGCAAGTCCACCCGGTATGACGGCTGGTCGTAGGTCATCCTAAGTTCTTCTTGGATGACCTCTCGCTCCTTCTCAACCTCTTCCGGGTCGAGGCGAGAATGCAGCACCATATCCATTAACACCGCAAACGCAATCTTGAAGTGGAGTTTGGCTACTTTGACCCAGAAGACAGTCATTTCCCGGTCAGTGCTGGCGTTCATGATGCCGCCAACGCCCTCGATGGCCTCGCTGACGGCACGAGCGGTTGGCCAGTTCTCCGTGCCCTTGAACGGCAGATGCTCTATGAAATGCGAGACGCCGGCCAGTTCGTCGGACTCGTATCGGGAGCCCGCACCAACACAGATGACCATGGAGACCGACTGGGTATGGGCCATGGTCGATGTCAGAACACGCAGTTTGTTATCCAGCACAGAACGTTGGTACATGTACTCCTTGGGGATCATTTAAGGTTGTAACCGTACGAGGTTTAAGAGTTGAGCCAGTCCACGTCGCCGGACATGTTGTCGGCATGCGACTTGGAAGCAAAAACGGTGTAGCGACGGCGGGCTTCACCAATGGTGGTGTCGTCGCCGTGGCCAGGGTAGACGTTGGTGTCATCGGGCAGTGCCAACAGCTTGGTCGTGATGCTATTCAGCAGTTGGACAAAGGCCTCCGGACTCCGGGACTTACCGGGGCCACCTGGGAACAGGGTGTCACCGGAGAACAGGTGTTTGCCCACCAGGAAACAAGACGCGCCGTCGGTGTGCCCGGGGGTGTTCAGCACCGTTAATTCTTGGTTGCCAAACTTGATGACCGTGCCGTCGGTCAGATCCAATTCCGGAGGTCGCGGCAGGGCGTGGGCGTCGGCCGGGGAGATACCCACCGGAGCGTCTACCTTGCCGGTGATCTCGCCAAATCCGGCCAGGTGATCGCCATGGTTATGGGTGATGATGATAGCCTTGATATTCTCGTCGCTGATGGCGTCGAGAAGTTTTTCAGGCTGCCCTGGAGTGTCGATCAAGATGCATTCGTTGGTCTCAGGACAGGTGATGAGGTAGCCGTTGTTCCCCATGGCGCTCATCCCGGCAACTTTGGTGATCTTTACTTCGCCGTCATAGTGCAATGCCATATCGCATCTCCCCAGTTGGTTTTTCAGGTGGTGTATTTAGTATCTGATTTTAGCAGAGCGTGCCGCCTATTGAGTCGGGCTTAATCCCCGGCCGCTGCAACCGCCGGTTCTTTGGTTTTGGACTTGCTGGTTTTCTTGGTCGCCTTGGCTAGTTTGGTAGTCTTGTCTGATTTTGCAGCGGAAGTTTTGGCTTTCGCCTTGGACGAGCTTGCGCTACGCCCCGACGATGTCAGCAGCTTTTTCAGGTAAATCCCTGTAAATGACTTGAGATTATCCGCCATCTGCTCCGGTGTGCCGGTGGCAATGAGCTCGCCGCCCTTGTCGCCGGCGCCAGGACCCAGGTCAATCAACCAGTCTGAGTTCTTAATCACGTCCAGGTTGTGTTCGATCAAGATCACCGTGTTGCCAGTGTCCACCAGCCGGTGCAAAACGCCCAGCAGTGCGGCGGTGTCTGAGAAAGACAGGCCGGTGGTGGGTTCGTCCAGCAGATAGATGGTCTTGCCGGTGGCCCGTTTTGATAGTTCAGTTGCCAGCTTCACTCGCTGGGCCTCGCCTCCAGAAAGAGTGGTGGCAGGCTGACCCAACTTGATGTAGCCCAGGCCCACGTCCCGCATGGTCTCTAACTTGGGCTTGATGCGCGGGAAGTTGATGAAAAACTCCAGCGCCTGGGCCACAGTCATATCCAGCACTTCAGCGATGTTCTTGCCCCGCAGGGTTACTTCCAGCGCTTCCCGGTTGTACCGGGCTCCCTGGCAAATCTCGCAGGGAACCGTCACATCGGGCAGGAACTGCATCTCTATCTGGTTATAGCCTTCGCCCTGGCAGGCTTCACAACGCCCGCCCCTGACGTTGAACGAGAACCGGCCCGCCGCATAGCCCCGGACCTTGGCCTCTGGCAAACTGGCGAACAGGTCTCTGATGGGAGTGAAGGCCCCAGTGTAGGTGGCCGGGTTGCTCCGTGGCGTCCGTCCGATTGGCGACTGGTCGATGTTCACGACCTTGTCTACACCTTCGACACCGACTATATCTCGGTGCAAACCAGGCAAATCACGCCCCTTGTTAATAACTTGGTTCAACTTCTTATAGAGAATCTCGTAGACCAAGCTGCTCTTGCCGGAACCGGAAACTCCGGTAACACTGACCAACCGACCCAATGGGAAGGTCACGTCTATATTCTTGAGATTGTTCTCTTTAGCGCCTTTGATCTTTATGGAGTGTCCGTTCCCCTTGCGCCGTTTCTCGGGATAGGGCACGATTTTGCGGCCGCTGAGATAGGCACCGGTCAGGGAATCGGGGTTGGCTTCAATCTCGGCAACGGTGCCAGTGGCCACTACCTGTCCACCATGCTCCCCGGCTCCAGGGCCAAGGTCAGCTATGAAATCCGCCGCCCGCATCATGGCTTCGTCGTGCTCAACAACCAATACCGTGTTGCCCAAGTCTTTCAGGCGCAGCAGGGTATTGATCAGTCGGTGGTCGTCGTGGGGATGCAGGCCCACCGTGGGCTCATCGCAGACGTAAAGCACGCCGGTCAGACCGGAACCGATCTGCGTGGCCAGGCGGACGCGTTGGGCTTCACCTCCGGAAAGGGTCCGGGCGGTGCGGTCCATGGTTACGTAGTCGAGGCCGATACCCTCCAGGAAGTTGACCCGCCCCTCAATCTCTTTCAAGACCTGGTTAGCAATGGTCTTCTCTCTGGTGGACAACACCTGTTCGGTATGGGGGCCGGGAGCGTCTGGGTCGATGTCTCTGATCCATTCCGCTGCCTGGCCAATGTTCTTGGCGCAAACATCCATGATGCTGAGACCGCAGACCTGAACTGCCAATGCTTCTGGCCGCAGGCGTTTGCCGTCACAGGATGGACACGGACGGGCCGACATATAACGCTCTATCTGGGTGCGCATGTAGTCAGACTCGGTCCGCTTGTAGCGTCGCTCCAGGTTGGGAATGACGCCCTCAAAGTTGGTATCCCATTCGTAGGTTTGGCCGCGGCCAGTGCGGTGCCGCACGGTGACCTTCTTTTCGTCATTTCCGTAGAGAATTAAGTCAATCTGCTTCTGGGTCAGGTCTTTGACCGGGGTGGTGGCTGAGAAGCCGTTGGCACGGGCCACCGACTCCATCAGGCTGATGTACCAACTACTGGAAGGACCGCCCCTGGTCCAAGGCGAAATGGCGCCTTGGGACAGAGAAAGTTCTTTATTGGAGATGATTAGGTTGGGGTCTAGACTCAGTTTAAAACCCAGGCCGGTGCAATCGCTGCACGCGCCGTGGGGGCTATTGAAACTGAATGTCCTGGGCTCGATTTCCGGCAGGCTGGTGTTGCATTTGGTACAGGCAAACTGTTCAGAGAAAACCAGGGTTTCGCCGCCCTCAATGTGGGCTTCGACCACGCCGTCGCCCTCACGGATCGCCGTCTCCACAGACTCGGCAACACGGCTGATTTCCATATCCGGCCTGATAATCAGCCGGTCGATAACCAACTCTATGTAATGCCATTTCTTCCGATCCAGTTCTACGCCGCCCATCTCTTCGAGCATGAGGATATCGCCGTTGACCCGGACGCGGACAAACCCGGATTGACGAGCGTTTTCAAAAACGTCTTTATGCTCGCCCTTCTTGCGGCGAATCTTGGGCGCCATCAACGTGATGCGACTGCCCTCTTCCAGCTTCATGATGGAATCAACAATCTGGGAAATGGTTTGCCGTTCTACTGGTCGACCGCACTTGGCACAATGGGGCAGACCCACTCTGGCAAAGAGCAGACGCAGATAGTCGTATATCTCTGTAACCGTACCCACCGTGGAACGAGGGTTGTGGGAGACACCTTTTTGGTCAATGGAAATGGCCGGGGAAAGGCCTTCAATGTAATCGACGTCGGGCTTGTCCATCCGGCCCAAGAATTGCCGGGCGTAGGCGGAAAGCGACTCTACGTAACGGCGTTGGCCCTCTGCGTAGATGGTGTCAAAAGCCAGGGAACTCTTGCCGGAACCGGATACTCCGGTAATTACCACCAGCTTGTCGCGCGGGATGGTAATTTCTATATTCTTGAGGTTGTGCTCGCGGGCGCCTTTAACGTGGATAAAATCCTGGGGCATACAACTCCACCACTCACCCAAATATCGACCTACATTGTACCATCGTTATGACAATCTAATGCCTTTTGGTGTGAATGTTGGGGTAGTATGATGAGTCTGCAATATCAAAAAAAACGCATTCACATGTATTAAATGTAAAAACAGGCAAAATAATGACACAGCAAAATGGACAACAATACTTAGCCTCCATTCTTTTGCAACGGCGGATACTTGAAACTATTCCGATTGATCCACCAATCGGCTATTCCCAGCTGCAAGAAAAGACGCACCTTTCCGGGTCTGATCTTGGTGGTGGGTTATTAGAGCTGGAAGCTCTGGGCGTTATAACCAAGACGCAAACCTCGGATATTGCACTGTATTGCAGGGTTTCCAATGCTTCAGAAAAAGAGTGGTATTCCGTGACTGAAGCAGCTACCTATCTCTCCGTCTCCAGGCGCACGGTCCAGCAATTGATCCATGACGGCGAAATGATTGCCTATCGCGTTGGTCGCGGAGGGCACCATAGGATCCGTCGGATGGATCTGGACTCTCCGATGCACCGTAACGACCCTACAGGGTTGACTGAATTATCCGCGGCAGAAGACCCCGTACTGGCTGAGTTATGGGATAACGAGCAAGATACTGCTTACGACCGACTTTAAGCGGGGAGACATCGTTCTGGTGAATTTCGTGTCTCGGATGAGACCACCAGCAAGCGTCGGCTTGTTTTGCTTCTCAGTTCCGAACGATACATGGAAGGCCGACAAGAAGTGATTGTCGCCGCCATCACCAGCAACACCCTCCGCTTGCTGGAAGGCGACCACTTGATGTTCGATTGGGAAGAAGCCGGATTTTTGTTTCCGTCGGTCACCACTGGAATCGTGAGGACAATCAAGCAAAACATGATTGAACGAAAGATGGGGGTTGTTTCCACAAATGACCTGGTTGAGATAGAGTTTAAGTTGTCCCAATTCCTGGAGTTGAATAGTTAAATAATGAGCCGCGAACTTTTTGGCGTTTCCAAAGCATTTATCGGTGTGGTCCATCTACTGCCCCTGCCTGGTTCTCCCCGTTGGGGCGGCAGTATGCGTGCGGTGATTGACCGGGCCGAGGAAGAGGCCAACATACTGGAGCAGGGCGGCGTGAACGGGATCATCGTTGAGAATTTTGGCGACGTTCCGTTCCGCACTGGGCGGCTAGACCCAGAGACCATCGCTGGCATGACGGTGGCGGTGGAGCGGGTGGAAGAAGTGGTCGCCGTTCCCGTGGGCATCAATATGCTGCGGAACGACGCCCTGTCTGCCCTGGGAATCGCGGCTGTCACCGGCGCCAAGTTCATCCGCGTAAACGTCCACTACGGAGTGATGGCGGCGGAAGAGGGACTGATTGAGGGAGAAGCCTACCAGACGATGCGCCACCGCAAAGACCTCGGCGCCGACGTTAAAGTGCTAGCGGACGTTTTAGTGAAGCACGCCGTTCCTCTGGGGTCGGTTGACCTTGGGTTGGTGTCCCGAGAGACTGTGCAAAGAGGCTTGGCAGATGGGTTAATCGTGTCCGGAGCAGCGACCGGCCTGGAAACAGCCAGCTTTGACGTCTCAGTTGTGCGCCGCGCGATGCCCGATGGCCTGGTTTTGGTGGGCAGCGGTGTTACCGAAAAGAACATCTGGCGCGTGATCGAACACTCCGACGGCGCAATCATCGGCACGAGTCTAAAAGAGGGCGGAAACGTCAACAACAAAGTGGATCCGGAGCGGGTCCGCCGCATGGCAGAGATTTTCGACACCCTGCCTTAGAGTGCTTAAGAAAGGATTGTTCTCCGGGGATTATCCTGAAGATTTCCGCTTTATCTCCACTCCGGCTTCTTTCTCCAACAGCCTAGCGACTCCTGGCATGTCCAGCTCGGCAAACCCAGCTTCAGCGGCCTGGGTGAATAGTTTGTAGGCTACGTCACCGGCCGGAGTTGGGGTGTCGATGCTCCGGGCCAGTTCCTGTATCAGACCAAGGTCTTTCAAAATGGTCTTCACCGGAGCACGGGCATCCTCGTAGGTCTGGTCTAGCATCACTGCTGCATTGCGGTCTAGCATGAAACTCTGCCCCCAGCCCGAGCTCACCAACTCGTAAACCAAAGCCGGGTCGGCCCCAGACTTAACGCCCATGAGCATGGCCTCGGCTGCTGCCAATGTGTGTACCCCCACCAGCAATTGGTTCACAAGTTTGACCGTAGTCCCGGTACCAGTAGGGCCGGTATGCCTGACGGTGCCGCCCATGGCGTCGAACACACTGGATGCAGCATCGAACGCCTCTTTGGGCCCGCCAGCCATGATTACCAGAGTGGCATTCTCGGCTCGCTCGGTTCCGCCACTGATAGGAGCGTCTAGAAACATCGCACCTTTGGAATCGGCCGCCTCAGCGCAGGCCTTGGAAGTGTTGATTCCAACCGTGCTGTGATCAACGATCACCTGACAAGGTCGGGCGTTGGCCATCACGCCGTCGGGGCCCAGCAGTACGGCCTCTGCGGTGGCTATGTCCGGCAGACAGGTCAATATAATGTCGCACTGCTGGGTGATCTCCGCAGTGGACGTGGCGGCGGATGCCCCGGCGGCAGCAATCTCCAGCACCTTGGGTCGACTGCGATTGTGGACAGTAACGTCGAATCCCGCCTTCAGCAAGTTATAGCTCATGGGCAGGCCCATGCGGCCCAGGCCGATGAACCCTATCTTGTTGGTCATTGTTTTCCTTTTAGGTACTCGTGAAGTTGCTTAGGCCATCAATTCTTCAATCAATTTATTGATGTCGTCGGGACGCTCGGCCATGGGGAAATGACCCGCCTGTTCAAGCTTGACGTACTTGGAACCAGTCACGGCCTCGTGAATTTCAAGTTCGTACTCGGCGGGCTTTCCGGGGTCGTCCAAACCTCGGACCAATACCAGCGGCGTTTTTAGTTCTGAGATGCGGTCTTGCACATCAAAATTATCGATGGTCACCAGGTCGTTGTATTGGGAGATAGGCCCGACTATTCGGTGACACTCAATTAGCTGTTCTCTTAGGCCGGATTCGATGAACATCATTGAGTGGCGCATGGCGTCTAGCCACTCCTCGTGAACCTTCTCATCCTTTGCGGCGTTCAAACGAAATTCCAGACTGCCCGGCGCGCGTTCTTTGGGTCGCATGGCAATGGTCATCAGGAGCAGACCTGCGACCTCATCGGGGTAATCCAGGGCATATTGCAGCGCCACGCACGCCCCTAGGGTAAACCCGGAGAGCACGACATCGGACGAATGGCCTTGTTGGTGCAGATAGCCGTGCAGCCACTCGGTGTATTCTTCCACGGTGTCCAGAGAGTCGCCGTCGGGATGTCCGGGCAAGTCTGGTGTCAGGCAATTGGGGAAATGTTCTTTCTGGTACTTGTAACCTGCCGAGCAACTACCGGCGCCGGGTCCGTGTATGAAAACTAATTGGGACATTGGTATCTCACCCCTGGACTATTTGTCCTGCGTAATGCTTGGACTAATTAAACAATTGGCCAGCGGGGCGGAAACGACAGGCCGATTCGAGCCAGCATATCCTCGCCGATTCCCTGGACTTTTTGAATCAGCGCCCACTCGTCAACGAACAACGGTTTGTGGTCTTCCACAACTATCTTTCCATCCACCATCACAAGATGGACGCTGCGACCATCGGCATTGTAGACCAGGTTGTTCACCGGGTTAAACAGGGTCTGCCATTCCACATTCCGGGTGTCGTACAACACCAAGTCTGCCTTTTTGCCGACTTCCAGAGAGCCAACCTCGGCATCCAAACCCAACGCTTCTGCTCCCTGAATAGTGGCCATCTCCAGGGCTGTTTCCGCCGGGATGGTCTTGGAGTCTTGGCGGGCGTCCTTGTACAGCACCGCAATCAGGTACATGGCACGGTTGGTCTCCACCAGGTTGGAGTTGTTTCCGGCGTCGGTCGCCAGTCCCACAGCCATCCCAGCATCCAGCATTTCTGGCAGCAGTCCGGTGTTAGTCATGCCGGCCCCTCCTTTGACGGCGGCGGTTGGAACGACAACTGCTCTGGTCCCGGTACTGGCTAAAACTTCAACCTCGCTTTCGTCCTGCCCCAGCATATGGGCCAGGGTCAAGTTGTCGCCCAAGATGCCCAGTTTTTCCAAGTACTGGGTTGGTCGCAGTCCGGATTCATTTAGAGTGGCATCCACATAGTTTTGCCCATTGTTGTAGTGCAGAGTCATTCCCGTGCCGTACTGGTCGGCCAGGCGTTTGCAGGCTGTCAGGAGTTCGTCAGTGCACATGCTCGGGGCAAAGGGCATGGCCCAGGCGCTGACGCGGCCGTCCAACTGTCCATCGAATTTCTTGATGGTGGATTCAACGGTCTCGATAGCGTCAGCGGTGGTCGAAACCGGCAATCCCAGCGGACCGGGTTTGTCGGTTACGTGGGTGCCAGTGATGATTCTGCAGCCGGCCTGCCTGTAAGCGTCCAGGCACCGGTCAATGTATTTCGTGCTGCCGGGATCCATGAATGTGGTGGTGCCGTTCTTCAAAAGTTCAGTGATCGCCAGGAGGCTGGTGTTGTATTCCTCCTCTTCAGTCATGATGGCTTGAAGTTTGAAAACGTTGGGCAGGTAGGCCGAGCCCAGGTCGTCGGGGAAGATTCCCCTGGTGGCGTGAGCGTAGCTGATATGCATGTGCCCGTTGACGAATCCAGGTGTGATTACCATGTCCGTGGCATCGACCACGCGATCAGCCTGGACTTCGGCTAGCTCGTCAACCTTGCCCACCTGGAGGATCCGCTGGCCTTGAACAATCACGAAACCATTGGCGATTATCCGCCGCTGAGGGTCCATGGTGATGATGAAGCGGGCATTCTCGAATTTCACTGTCGTGTCTGGCATTATCTTCCCCCGTTGGCAGCGTTATTAATTGGTAACCGGAATCGAGCCCTTGAGATGGAGTATTATACCGTGCGCAACCAGGTGCCAACCCCAACACGTTTCCACGTTTTTTTGCAGGATCGTATGAACAAAACCGATTTACCTTTCCTAAGCATTTCCGAGCTTTCCGGCCTGATGGCCAGCAAAGAGGTTTCCCCTGTCGAGGCAACTGAGGCCTACCTGGAACGTATCGAGGCTTTAGACGGGCGACTCCATGCCTACGTTACCGTTACCGCCGAAGAAGCATTGAAGGCAGCCAAAGCGGCAGAGCAGGAGATTCTCCAAGGCAATCACCGGGGACCGATGCACGGTGTACCCGTTGCTGTGAAAGACCAGATCCAGACTGCGGGAATCTTAACCACGGGCGGCTCGCCGGTCTTCAGCAGTAATATTCCGACCGAAGATGCCACGGTCATCACCAACTTGAAAGCCGCCGGTGCTGTGTTGCTGGGCAAACTGAACATGACCGAGTTTGCCACCACTGCCCTTTCTCATCAATTTGATCCGCCTCGCAACCCCTGGGCCTTGGACCGTTCGACCGGTGGCTCCAGCAGTGGCTCAGGAGCGGCCACAGCGGCATTTCTTTGCGGGTCCGCCTTAGGTGAAGACACAGGTGGTTCAGTGCGCCTACCGGCTGCCTGGTGCGGTCTCGCGGGCATCCGTCCCACCTACGGTCGGGTTAGTCGCTACGGAGTTATGCCCGGCGTCCGCTCGATGGACACCGTCGGCCCGCTGGCGAGGACTGTTGCCGACTGCGCCATGACCTTGGCGGTCATTTCCGGTCGAGACCCCAAAGACAAAATGAGCAGCAGTGAGCCGGTCCCCGACTACCAAGCTGCTTTGACTGGAACTATTCAGGGGCTCAAGATTGGGATCGTCAAAGAAATGCTCTACGCCGATGTGGTCGAAGAGGAAATACGCCAATCGGTTTTAGATGCAATTGCAACACTGAAGAACCTGGGCGCTGAAGTAGTGGAGTTGTCCATCCCCTTAGCCGCCAACGCGGGGGCTATCAACGGCGCCATCAGAGTGGAGGCCCCAATCACTCATGGGGAGCTGCTCAGAAATCGGTCCAGTGAGATTGCTCACGACAATCGCATCGGATATCTGGTCGGCGCCATCATGCCGGCATCGGCCTACTACAAAGGTCTGCGGCTCAGGTCTCTTTTGCGAGATCAGGTTTTAGCGGCCTTTGGCAGCGTGGATATTTTGTTGACGCCAAGCAACGGTGTTGCCGCACAACTGCTTGAACCCGACCCGGTGATCGACAGCAAGGCAAAGGTCAGCCGGACGCCCTGGTTGCTGGCCACCACATTTAGCCTGGCCAATGTCCCTGCATTGAGCGTGCCCTGCGGCTTTACCGCAAACGATCTGCCGATCGGCCTGCAATTGGCAGGGCGACCCTTTGAAGAAAGTACCGTATTCCGCGTCGGACATTCTTACGAACAGGCCACCGATTGGCATACCCGCAAGCCTAATATCTGAAAAACCTGCAAATATCTCCATATTCCTTTCTGGCAATAGATTGCCCTTTTTCAGACGATGTGAGAGATTGATTTGGTGCTAAGTAACTTCGACGTAAAAGCATCGTTGCATGGTCTTGTGTTCATTCGCGATAATCGGTTGCCCGTACGGCGTATTCCCCTCAGGGAAAGGCCCTTGCAACGCTATTTTCTCCCTTATAGGGGGTTGCTGGGCCTTATTCTGATTGGAATAGCCTGGCCTCTTTCGCAACAGACTAGCCAGAATCTCTTCTTCCCTCTGTGGCTTGGCTTCATCTTCTTGATGGACGGGGTGGTGCTTCGTCGAACGGGAAGCTCACCCATGGTCCGCAGCCCAAAGGTCATGCTGCTGATGTTCGCCCTGCCTTATTGGTGGGTGTTTGAAGGCATCAACGGAATCACGCAGAACTGGGTCTACGTTGCCACCGAGTCGGACCGCGGCCTAATTAGTTACGTTGAGGCGACACTTTCGTACTCTACGGTCATTCCAGCAATATTTGAAGTTTCAGAACTCATCGGCTCATTGGGTTTCGTCAAAAAGTTCTCAAAGCTCCGGACTTTAATCTTAAGCAAGAAACAGGTGGTCTTCACAATAATCTTCGGGGTGGTTTCCTTGGGGGCCATGCTTATCTGGCCAACCTACCTGTTTCCGCTAACCTGGTTGAGCTTTTTCCTCATCTTTGACCCTCTTAATCACCTGGCTGGCAGGCCCAGCATCATCTCTCAGGTAAGCCGAGGCGACTACCGGGTTGTCATTACCTTTGCCTTGGGTGCATTGGTGTGCGGTTTCTTCTGGGAGATGTGGAACCGCGATGCTTCGGTTGCCTGGGAATACAGCATCGGTTATTTGGATTTTGCCCGAATATTTGAGATGCCGCTGCTTGGATACGCAGGCTACCTACCCTTTGGGCTGGAAACCTATGCCGTCTTCCACTTCACCGTTGGATTGCTGGGCTGGTCTTCCGAATCCAATGTCCCTGTGCGCTGAGATGCCGAGGTAACAGCTAGCTAGCTGCCCCACCCCCAGTCGGTTTCTTGTCCCTGTGCCTGTGTCGGTGTATCCTTGCTCCAACGACCTGAGTGCTTGCCCTAAGATTTCTGTGGGCGATTAGCTCGGTCTAACCGAATACCACCTCACCTATGAAAAGGAGATCCACCGATGAAGTTTGGAATCTTCACCATCGTTCCTTGGCACGAGAGTAAGGGACAACAACAGTCCCTCGACGAGAGCATGGAACAGATCGAACTGGCCGACCAACTTGGCATCGATGAAGTCTGGCTTGGCGAACACCGTTTCTCCCGCCACGGACTGCTGTCGGGCATATGGTCATTCGCCGGCATGGTAGCCGGCCGCACCAAAAACATCCGCATCGGCACCGCCGTAATCGTGCTGCCGCTGCACAACCCCATCCTGATTGCGGAAGAAGCTGCGATGCTTGATGTCATCAGCGGTGGACGCCTCAACCTGGGCATCGGCTCCGGTTACCAACGCCAGGAGTTTGACGGCCTGGGCATTGACATCAACACCAGCCGCGAACGGTTCTACGAGGCTGTGGATGTCATGAAGAAGGCTTGGACTGAAGAGACACTAACCTACAAGGGCAAGTTCACCGACGTTGAGAACCTCTGGGTTCTACCCAAGCCCTTGCAGTCGCCAATCCCACCGCTGTTCCAGGCAGTGAGCACCTCCCCGGCCAGCATCGACTTCGCAGCCAAGAACAACATTCAGGTAATTGCCGGTGGTCCCACCGACATCTTGGGTCAGGCTCCCCAGGTGATTAAGGCCTGGCGCGAAAAGATGGAAGAATACGGCCACCCCCACGAGCATTTGGACCCGCCCATGTCCAAAGGCATCTATATTGCACCCACCCAGGAAGAAGCGGAGCGGGACGCTGAAGAACTACAGAATTTCTCCTCCCGTATCCTGCGTTCAGAGGGCAACAACGGGGCCATTGGCGCGCCGATGGACAAGAACGGAAACATTCCTCCCGGCTACGAGCACTGGGCCAACCGCCAGGCTGACCGAGAACGCCGCGATGATCCGGGCCACGCTGGACTGCCGCCGCTGGTGGGAACACCAGAAGTGGTGATTGAGCGCCTCAAGGCAACCCAAGCAGCCGGTATTAACCACGTGTTCGGCAACTTTGGGTTCCCCGGATTGCCTCACGAGAAGGTCATTCGTTCCATCGAGCTATTCGCCAAAGAGGTGATGCCCGAGTTCCAAGGAGCGCCGGTAGCCTAACCGCCACAGCATAGAAACAAAAAGGGACGCAGCGATAATCGCTGCGTCCCTTTTTTATTTTCACCCATTGCCCCTTTCGTCACCTCGGACTCATGGGCGTAGGTACGGGTTTGTAACCCGTCCTGCTTGCCGACAACATGCCTATACCGGAAAATCTCTTTCCGAGAAAGACCCGGAGAGTCCTCAACATTGTTTGCGCAGTGACAGGGTGGGTTGGAAACCCACCCCTAGAGGCGTCGTTGCGCATATTTAAATTTCTGGCCCTTTCTACGGTTTCGGTTAATCTACGGGGCCGCCTAGGGGTGTGATGGGGCTTTCACTGGTTAGGAACTTGCCGTAGCCGGGTTTCTGTTCCAGTTTACCGTCGTTCAGCAGAACTTGTCCCCGCAGCAGTGTCATCCACGGTCGGCCGCTCACCTTCCAGCCTTCAAACAGGCTGTATCCCGCTGTGCTTAGGTGATCAGCAGCCGTGACGACACGGTCAACACCAGGGGCCAGGATCAGCAGGTCGGCATCGGACCCGGCCTGGATGATGCCCTTTCTGGGATAGAGGCCAAAGATACGCGCCGGGTTCTCCGACATCACCCTGGCCAGCCACCAGATGGGGAAGCCGCGCTTGACCACCCCCTCGCTGTACATTAGCGGGGCCACAGTCTCGATTCCCGGGGAACCAAAGGGAACAGAAGCGCCGTCCGGGGTTACGAATATGTTGTCCCAACCGGGCTTTTTAAGTTCCTCTGGGTGGGGAGAGTGATCACTGCCGACCAATGATATTTGCCCTTGCCTTAGTCCGTCCCAAAGGGCGTCTTGGTCAGGGCCGTCTTCGGGTCGTAGTGGAGGTCCGATCTTGGCCATCGGGCCGAATTTAGCCATCTCGGCGTCGGACAAGAGCAGATACTGAGGACAAGTCTCAGTCCAAATCTTCTGACCTTGAGCCTGGGCCTGCTTGATCCGCTCCAGCCCCAATTGGGTGCTCAGGTGCACAACGTAAGTGGGGCAGCCAGTGGCGGAGCCCATCTTGATGGCCCGGTTGATGGCCTCTTCCTCAGCCCAATCCGGGCAGGCAGTGGGAAAGTCTTCTGGGTGGGTATGACCATCTGCGATCAGTTTGTTTTCCAGGTACTCAATGATGTTGCCGCTCTCGCAATGGAGCTGCAGCACCCCGCCGCCCTTGGCCACCAAATCCATGGCCTCGCAGATGTAATCGTCGTCGCACATCCGGCCAGGCCGTTTCTTATAAGTCATGAACATCTTGAACGACTTGATGCCCAATTCCATTGCCTGGGGCAAAGTTTTTAGGATGTTCGGCCGGTTCTGCAATATGAAGTGGAACGCAAAATCCACCACCGCCGATGCCGTGACTTCTTCTTGCGTCCGGCGAACGGCCTGCTCCAAAGTCTCGTCGCCTTCAAGAGCGTAATTGCCAAAGGGCACCAGAGTCGTCAGCCCGGCGTGGGCCGCCGCAAGTGCG
Organism: Dehalococcoidia bacterium; assembly: GCA_012959605.1. Classification (GTDB taxonomy): domain Bacteria; phylum Chloroflexota; class Dehalococcoidia; order Lucifugimonadales; family UBA3495; genus UBA9611. Next base: position 31,442 of record DUCU01000016.1, read on the forward strand.
CCCAGTGCATAGTCATCGTGCCCATCAAGATGCACGTGAGAATCAATCAGGCCGGGTAGGACGAACTTGCCCTCGGCGTCGATATAGCGGTCGGCTTTGGGCATTAGATTTTCCGGACCAACAACCGCAATCTTCTCGCCCTTAATCGCCACAGCAGCGTCAAAAACCTGGGACGAGGTAACCACCTTGCCGCCCCGTATAATCGTGTCCACTCGCTGTTCTGCCATGTCTCGCCTCCCACTCGTAATCAAGCCTGATTCCAAACTGCCGCGAGTGTAATCTGGGCCGGATAGGCTGTCAACGAATCCGTGTCTAATTACAACCCATATCGACATTCTCTATTTAATAGCTTCGTTGACAGCTTTAAGCGGGCACGGCTACACTCGCTCCAATCGCTGATTCAGCTTCAAAAAACCCGGAATTTACTCCCGGTAATTAGAGGAAAACAATGCAACTAGAAGGGAAATTCGCCCTCGTCACCGGCGCTGGCCGGGGCATGGGCCGCGCAATCTCGCTGCAACTAGCCGAAGAAGGCGCCAACATCGCCGTGTCAGACATTGATGCCTCAACTGCTGAGGATACGGCGGTGGCCGTGAAACAACTCGGTCGAGAGAGCATTGTGCTGCCTGCCGACATGGGGAACGTGCAAGATATCCACCGCATGTTTCAGCAGGCCAAAGACGCTTTCGGTCGACTGGATGTCGTCGTGAACAACGCAGGAATTACCAAGTACCTGGACATCATGGATGTTCAGGAAGATGACTGGGATCTGATACACCGCGTCAACGCCAAAGGTGTGTTTTTCTGCATGCAGCGAGCGGCCAGAGTGCTCATTGACCAGGGGGAGGGAGGCCGGATTATCAACATTGCCAGCATCGCCGGTAAAGGCTATGCCGGAACGTCAAATGTCGCCTACGCCGCCAGCAAGGGCGCAGTGATATCCATGACCCACATAGCGGCGCTGCAGCTTGGCCAGTATGACATCAACGTGAACGCCATTTGCCCCGGCTCAACCCTAACGACAATGGCATCCGATACCATGGCCGGCCGTGCCGAGCGATCGGGACAGACCATGGCAGAATTGGAGCAAGCACGGGACGCCAAAATCCCCATTGGAAGGCCCAACGAGCCGGAAGACATAGCGGCAATGGCTGCGTTTTTGGCTGGCCCAGGTGGACGCAACATCACCGGCCAGGCGTTCAACGTGGACGGTGGACTAGTGATGCACTAAAAGCGTTTTTATCCACTGCACTCCCGTATTTGATGCCAAGCCGCATTACGTGTACTTTAGAACCACCTGGTCCGGCTGTTAAAATAACCGAAACAGGTGTCGGGAGGGGCGATGATGGTCTCAAAGCCAAGGGTCACCTTCCTAATGGTTTTGGCGGTCTTTATTGCGGCGTTTGGTGGCAATGCAACTCCTCCGCCGGTCTCTGCCAATCTGATTCCCGTTCTAAACGTTACTCCGAAGTTGGCGGTGCCCAACCAAATAGTCACGCTATTCGGTAGCGGGTTCACCCCTGCGGTGGTGGTAAACGGCGAATTACTTTCGCCGACGCACCAGATAACCGGAGTTGAGCCTAGCGTTATCTCCATCGACGGCGAGCCTCTCAGTGCGCCCGACGTCACCTATCCCGTTAATTTCGACACCATGGGCAACTGGGTTGCCTCAATCACCGTGCCCCTGACCCTTCAGACTGTTGCCGGGAATCAATTGGTAATCACAGCAGTGGATGATCTCGGCGTGACCCAGACCACCCGGTTGGATTTCAAGACTCCAATCATCAGGGTTGACCCGGAAACAAGCAGCCGCAATTCAGACCTGATACTAAGCGGACTGGGTTTCCCTTCTTCCAACACCGCCACCGCGCCAAACGTGAAGGTATCCATCACCTACTCAGGGGTGGTCCTGGGCGAGATCACGCCAAACTACTTTGGCGAATTGGACGCCGTCTTCACAGTCCCCGCTGTGACGAACACACCGTCAACCAATATCGTCCAGGCAAGGATCGTAGGTTATAACCGGGTAGCCATTACCACCCACTCTGTGCCTGATGCTAACATCGTTGCTTCTCCCACCACTGGCAGGGCAGGTAGCGTAGTTACGATTACAGCGTCAGATTTCCCAACAATAAGCCCTGTCTCTAGCATCAGGGTTGGCAATACCACGGTGTCCACTTCGCCAGCGCCAATCACCAACCAGGACGGCAGCTTTGTATCTTCATTTAACATGCCGCTGTTGTCCACTGGGGTGCACGCCATTACCGCCACGGCCGGCGGCATCTCTGCAGTGGTCCCGTTCACATTGATCGAAGGCGACGCGGTGGTGGACCAAGTCCTGCCCGCGCCCATTCCCGCGTCGTCATCAGCCCCGGTCAACGCCCTCGGGAATCTTGCAGAGGACGATAATCTGATTCGAGTTTGGACCTTCAATAACGCGGATAAGAGTTGGGCATTCTATGATCCACGCCCGGCGTTTTCCAAGGCCAATTCTATAAGAGCCATGGAACCGGGGCGCGTTTACTGGATCAGGTTAAACGAGACCCAGACGACGGCGCTCAACGGCAAATCCAGAGTCCTGTTCGTCGGCTGGAACCTGCTCCCCTGGTGAGCCGCGCGGAGTGCTGGCACACTGGCGTCCGTTGATACCCTATGGGATAATATTGGCTCAGGCACGAGCCTGGATTAGGAAACCCTGGAAAAATTAATTACGTCATTCACTAAAACTTCCCGGTGAATAACCTTGGGATAGGTGCCCCACACATGGAACTCAACGTCAGGCTCTTTGCCTTATATCGGGAACGCGCCGGTAAGAACATTGTCACAGTAGCCGTGGCTGACGGAGCAACGGTCTCCGATCTTACTGACGAAGTTCGGCGGCAAATTCCCAACCTGGCCCCACCGGAAGTAAAAATAGTTGTGGCTGTGAATACCGACTACGCCGACTCCGAAGTGGTGCTCCAGCCTGGAGACGATGTCTGCCTGATTCCACCCGTGAGCGGGGGCTGACCAGATACTGGCGAGAAAATATGATGATAGAACTAACTGAAGACACCCTCAATCCAGAAAAAATCACTGAACTGGTGCGTCGCGATACCAACGGTTCAGTTATAACTTTCCTTGGCACCACTCGGGACAACTTCGAAGGCAAGACAGTACTGACCCTTGAATATGAAGCCTTTGATGAGATGGCCGTAAAAAAGCTGGAAGAAGTGCGCCAAGAGTTGATGGCTGAATTCGGCTTGGAACAGGTTGCCATCAGTCACCGCATCGGCACCGTTGGCATCGGCGAAATCAGCCTAGTCGTAGCCATCGGCTCCCCCCACCGCAAAGAGGGTTTTAACGCCTGCCAGAAGGCCGTGGACCGGATTAAAGAAGTGATACCCATCTGGAAGAAAGAGGTCTACCAAGACGGTTCCCGTTGGGTGGCTTGCGAGGACCACGAATTCTCTCCCGAACAGGCATCAGGCCAGGGACATTCCCACTAATCCAGTGCCGTCCTTTAGCTAATTAGGCTCCGTTGCAGCCTCGGGCGCCCAGTCCAAGTCTTCCGCTCGTTTCCCTTGATCATCACCATTCCAGCCTTCAGGCAGGCTTTCAGATCGGCCTCGGTTTCGGTCTCTAACCAGCACTGCGTTGATCGCTTGCCGCAGGGTCCTCACACCGATGACCTTCATGCCATCGGGAACTTTCAGACCTTCCAAGCACATCTCTGGCAGGACACATTTCTTTAGACCTAAACGAGCAGCCTCATTGACCCTACGCTGTGCCTGGGGGACCGCCCGTATCTCGGCGCTCAGTCCAATCTCACCAAAGGCGAACAAGTCAGGATCCAGCGGGCTGTTGTAGAGACTGGAAGCCATGGCGAGTACCAAGGGTAGATCGGCCGCTGGTTCAGTGATCTTAAATCCCCCGGCCACATTGGTGATGATATCTTGTCCGGACAATTCCAGACCGGCACGACGAGACGCCACCGCTGACAGCATCAGTAGTCTGTTGTAGTCCACACCGTTGGCCACCCTACGCGGAGCCGGCAATTGAGAAGGGGAGGTTAACGCCTGTACCTCCAGCAGCAACGCACGGCTGCCCTCCACCACCGGAGCTAGGGATGCGCCAATCGCGCCTCCCGCCCGTTGGGACAGCAAAGCCTTTGACGGGTCAGAAACGTCCATCAAACCCTGTTCCGTCATCTCGAATACGCCTACCTCAGTGGTGGCGCCGAAACGGTTCTTCCCGGCACGTAGCACCCGATAGCCGCCGTCTTCTTGAGACTCCAGATACAGAACTACATCCACCATATGCTCCAACACCCGCGGGCCGGCCAATGAGCCATCCTTGGTCATGTGTCCGGAGACGAACACTGCGATTCCACTAGCCTTGGCCCAACGGAGCAGCCGCAAACCGGCCTCTCGCACCTGGCTAACGCTGCCTGGCCCTGAGGTTTCATCATCGCTGTATAGCGTCTGGATGGAATCCACAATTGCAAGGCCAGGTCGCACCGAGTCTAGTTTCTCAATGACAGTCGTTAGGTCGGTTTCGGAAAGCATTAAAACTCCCTCTCCGGCAAACCCCAAGCGTTCTGAGCGCAGTTTGATCTGCTGGGGAGACTCTTCTCCGCTGACGTACAGCACTTCCTCGCCCTTGGCAGCCACGTACTGGGCCATCTGTAGGAGGAGTGTGGATTTTCCAACGCCTGGCTCTCCGGCAAGGAGTACCACTGATCCTGGCACCACGCCGCCACCCAACACTCGGTTCAGCTCTGCGGAAGGTAGCGGGTCGCGAGATTGGTCATTGGTAGAGATAGAGGAGAGTTCGACAACCTCAGTCGGTTGAGTGGCGAGCCATCCGGGGCGGCCTTTCTGTTGCGGGGCCACGGTCATTTCCACCAAAGGGGAGTTGGAGCCGCAACCTTGGGCGGGACAAAAACCCATCCACTTGGCGGTTTCGTTGCCGCAAGAGGAGCACATGAAAACTGTTCGCCGCGTATCTTTTAACTTAGCCACAACATCATCACCTCACCCGGAATCACTGAAGAACCCCAAGGGAACGCGGCCATTATAACAACAGAAGGCCCCACAATTGTGGGGCCTTCTGTCAGTAGTTCCTAAGTTTGCCGATTCTTCGCCGGGGTTAATCAGCCGACGCTGCTGCTTCCGTTTCCGGTTCAGCTTTGGCCTTGGCTTTGGGCTTGGCCTTGGCCTTGGCCTTGGCTTTCTTGGAAGTAATCTTGACCTTGCCATCATCGTCCATGTCAACCATGGCTACGTCTCCGGCCACCAGCCTGCGGCTGAGAACCTCGTCAGACAAGCTATCTTCAATCTCGTCCTGGATGAGTCTGCGTAGCGGCCTGGCACCCAGAACAGGGTCGAAACCGTTCTCCCCCAGGTGTATCTTGGCTGCTTCAGTGATCTCCAGTTCGATATCTTTCTCACCAAGTTCGTCCCTGACCTGGTTCATCATCAAATCAACGATCTGAAGAATTTCAGGCCTGGTGAGCTGGTGGAAAACGACTGTGGAGTCGATACGGTTGAGGAACTCAGGCCGGAAGAAGCGTTTGACCTCTTCTAAGACCTTGTCCTTCATCCGCCCATAGGCACTTTCATCAGTCTGGGCATCGCTGGTCTTGGCGGAGAAGCCGAGGGCTGTCTCACGCTTGATCAGGTCCGATCCCAGGTTGCTGGTCATGATGATGATGGAGTTTCGGAAGTCTACCTTCCGGCCTCTGGCATCGGTCAAATGGCCGGCATCAAAGATCTGGAGCAAGATGTTGAACACTTCTGGATGGGCTTTTTCAATTTCATCAAGGAGCACTGCGCAATAGTTCTTGCGACGAACACCCTCAGTCAACTGTCCGCCCTCGTCATAACCCACGTACCCGGGAGGTGCGCCGATTAAACGAGCAACGGTATGCCGCTCTTGGAACTCAGACATATCCAGGCGAATCATGTTGTCTTCGTCGCCAAACATGAATTCGGCTAGAGTGCGTACCAACTCGGTTTTACCAACACCGGTGGGGCCGAGGAACATGAACACGCCGATGGGACGGCGAGAGTCCTTCAGACCTGCCCGTGCGCGGCGAACCGACTTGGAGATGCTGATGATCGCTTCGTCCTGACCGATGATCCGCTTGTGCAATTCGGCTTCCATCTGGAGGAGCCGTTCGGTCTCCTCTTCCGCCAGCCTGGTTACCGGAATACCGGTCCACATGCTGACAACAGCGGCGATATCGTCTTCAGTGACAACACGGCGCTCTTTGTTCTCGCCCTCTTGCCATTCTTTTTCCAGAGTGTCCAAGTTCTCCGTCTGGCGAAGTTCCCGGTCTCGTAGTTCAGCTGCTGTCTCGTATTGTTGCGAGGCGATGGCTTCGTCTTTCTCTTTGCGGACCTGCGCCAAGACTTCCATAGCGTCCTTCACGGATGCCGGTGTGGCACTGCCGCGTAGGCGTACCCGTGAGCCAGCCTCGTCAATGAGGTCAATAGCCTTGTCCGGGAGGAAGCGATCCGGGATGTAGCGCTGGGCCATAAGGGCTGCAGCCTTGATAGCTTCGTCGCTTATATCAACCCCGTGGTGATCTTCGTATTTGTGACGGACGCCCATCAAAATCTGTACGGTGTCGTCATTGGACGGCTCTTCAACCCGAACGGGCTGGAGGCGACGTTCTAGCGCGGCATCTCGCTCAACGTACTTACGGTAGTCATCCAGGGTGGTGGCCCCGATGCATTGAATCTCACCGCGAGCCAATGAAGGCTTAAGGATGTTGGAAGCATCAACGGCACCTTCGGCGGCGCCTGCTCCGACAATCGTATGTATCTCATCTATGAAAAGGACGCAGTTACCGGCGGCCTTAATCTCTTCAATTACTTTCTTCAGCCGCTCTTCGAACTCACCCCGGTACTTGGTGCCGGCAACCAGTGCACCCATATCCAGTGTGACCAATCGCTTACCTTGGAGTGAGTCAGGAACGTCTCCGGAGCTTATCAGTTGGGCCATAGCCTCAACGATGGCGGTTTTTCCAACGCCAGGTTCGCCAACAAGAACAGGGTTGTTTTTGGTGCGGCGGCTGAGGATCTGGACCATCCGCTCAATCTCTTTGGACCGGCCAATGACCGGGTCAAGTTTATCCGCTTTGGCAGCGACGGTTAGGTCGACGCCCAATTGATCAAGGGTTGGAGTCTTGGAGGTTGACCGGCTACCTTGGGTGCCGGTGCTGGAAGTATGACTCAGTATGCGGTGGGTTTCGGCCCGGACCTTGTCCAAGGTCACTCCCAGGCTTTCCAGGACGCCGGCGGCTACGCCTTCGCCCTCACGCAGTAGGCCAATGAGTAGGTGCTCCGTACCGATGTAGGTGTGGTTCATGCGTCGAGCTTCGTCGACGGCCAGTTCTACAACTTTTTTCGCACGGGGTGTAAGCCCAATCTCGCCTTGTGCTGGTTTCTCGCCGCGGCCAATGATGAATTCTACGGCCGATCGGACCTTAGTCAGGTCCACTGACAAACTGGAAAGCACGCGTGCAGCAACGCCTTCAGTCTCGCGAACGAGACCCAGAAGGATGTGCTCGGTGCCAATGTAGTTATGGTTAAAACGCTGGGCTTCTTCTTGAGCCAGCGATAGTACCCGCCGTGCGCGTTCGGAGAACTTCTCGAATCTACTGCCCATATTATCGCTCCTGAAGGGAGTGAGGTAAGGAACCCATTTCACCATGGTTCCTTTTAGATAGAGACACATGCCATTCTTAACGAAACGCCTGCCCAAAGATAAATCGGAGCAGACTAGACACTATAAGGTATTTTTGCCGCCAAGTTACTGCAAAGACCCTGTAGCGTAAGGGGAGTTAACCTGTGGGGACTCGACCCAACGGTGATGGGAACGGGGCCCTTGCAGAGTATTCACCCTCATGACCCTCGTGCATCCAATTATATTAGAGGCTCAACTATGTGTAAAGGCACATTTGAGGAATCAATATAAAGGAAGGGTGTATCCAGCCAAGCCTGGAAAAGATAAGGATGAGCGGCGTGAGCCGAATCCATGCGGGAAGGTTGCCGGAGGGTTACCTGTGGCTGGAGGCACCAAGGTCGTAGACTGGAAAGGTGCAACAGTGAGGGGGCATCAATAAAGTGTGGAAATACCCCCCGGCGGTGACCTATTTTCCCACTCCGTCGCCAGAGCAGTATCGTAGGCGCTGAAGCGTTTCACTACCGTGTTCGGGATGGGAACGGGTGGGGCCGCTTCGCTAGAACCACCAGGAGATACATCAACGCGATTAGTATGCACCATTTTTCACAACCTCGCAAGGGCAAATTAGGCTAAATCGCGGGTCAATTTAGAATTGGTGCCAGTCTCATTCTTATATCTAGATACCCATTGTATCGCAGCCGGGTTTTACCGCACCTTCATTTAACATAAAACCCGGTTGACTTTTATCTTGGTATACTGATTAAATCATCAAAAGAATCGGTAATGGAAGAGGTGCGCAGGGATGGGGAGAAGGCTATTTAAGGAACTAGAGCGTTCTTACGGTTTTGACGAAGTAGCAATCGTTCCCGGCCAGGTGACGATTAACCCCGAATTGACCTCAACCAAGATGAACATCGGGAACTTGTCATTTGAGATTCCGATTATGGCCTCCGCGATGGACGGCGCTGTTTCTCCAGGATTCGCCGCCTACATGCATGAGATGGGCGGCCTGGGCGTCCTAAACGCCGAGGGTCTATACACCAGATACGAAGACCCCTACTCAGTGTTGGAAGAGATTATCTCCTGTCCTCAGGATGAAGTCACCAGCTTCCTGCAAAAGGTCTACTCAGAACCGATTCGTGAAGAACTAATTGGCCAGCGCGTCCGTGAGATTAAGAACTCCGGAGCAACTTGCGCTGTGTCGTTCACCCCTCAGAACACCAAACGCATGTCCCCTGCGGCCGTCGAGGCCGGAGCCGACATGATTGTGGTCCAGTCCACTGTGACCACTGCCCGGCATATGTCGAACAGTTACCGTGGTCTGGTCTTCTCCGAACTCATCGATGCCTTGAAGGTTCCCGTGATTGTGGGCAACTGCGTTACTTATGAAGTTGCGTTGGAACTCATGGAAACCGGGATTGACGGCCTGTTGGTTGGCGTTGGCCCCGGCGCTGCCTGTACCACCCGCGAGGTGGTTGGCGTCGGCGTTCCCCAGGTTACTGCCACCCTCCAGTGCGCCGCGGCCAGGGAAGATTACTTCCGTAGGACCGGACGCTACGTATCGGTCATCACAGACGGCGGCTTCCGCACCGGAGGCGACATCTGCAAAGCCATGGTTAGTGGCGCAGACGGCGTCATGCTGGGCACCCCGTTTGCTCAGGCTAATGAAGCTCCCGGACGCGGGTTCAACTGGGGCATGGCCAATCCACACCCCGAACTACCCAGAGGAACCAGAATCTCCGTTGGCACCAAGGGCTCCCTTAAAGAGATTCTCTACGGGCCAACCTCCAAGACCGACGGCACACAGAATTTCATGGGTGCCCTGAAAGTGGCCATGGGCATGTGCGGCGCCTACACCCTACGTGATCTGCACAAAGCCGAGATGGTCATAGCCCCTTCGATTAAGACAGAAGGCAAATTCTTCCAGATGAGCCGCTAATATCTCCTAGAGTTAACTATCCCTGGAGGCCAATATGGCACAGGCGACCGGCATGATAGAAATCCTTGATCCCACTGCTGAGGATGTCCCCGAGGAACTGGGACTCAGCGACGCCCTCCCCGACCTTAAGGGAAAGGTAGTTGGCCTTCTGGAAAACCGTAAGTACCACGCCGACGCTTTCTTGGGTGAACTAAAAGATGTGCTGCTTAACGAATACGGCGCAGAAAGGGTGGTATACGCCACCAAGTTCACCTACAGCGCACCCTGCGCCGATGAGACGATACAGTCTCTATCTGATGAATGCGATGTGGTGATTCACGCCATTGCCGATTGAGGCTCCTGCACAGCGTGGGGTCTCCACGACACAGTGTTAACCGAGTCCAAGGGCGTACCGTCCGTGAGCGTCATCACCAGCACTTTCACCAGGGCCGCCCACGCCAGGGCCACTGCCTTGGGAATGCCCGGAGCACGCATTGTAGTGCTGCCCAGCCCGCTGGCCCCGCGCACGATCCCCGAGGTCCAGCAAATGGCTCACGATTATGCACCTGAGATTGTTGGTCTTCTAACCGGAAAATAAAACCAACACAATCACCACTCCCAATAAGAAAAACAAGAGGGCCTTAATGGCCCTTTTTAATTTGAACCCGTCTTGACTTGGCAAGCTCCTAGTCCGAGAATCCTCTCCTGAGTTCCAACAAATCTTCGCCAAAGAGGTCTAGCGTCGTGAGTTCCGTTTCCCTTAATGCCAGACGGGTAGATGTACCAGATTCATTCCAGGCCATCCAAGACTATTGCTGGGAACAGGGCTGGACCGATGGACTGCCAGTGGTGCCGCCCACGGAACCCCTGGTGCGAGAGATGCTGGCCGGCTACGGAGGTGCGCCTTCTTTATCTCTGGGAACGATGCAACCGCGAAACGCCCAGGCAACTTTGGAGAAGATCGCCATCAACGCGGTGATGGCCGGCTGCACGCCGGATTACTTCCCAGTTGTGGTTGCGGCAGTGAAAGCGTCGTTGGGCAAAGACTTCAATCTAGGCGGGAATGCTGCCACCACCGGCGGAGCTGCCCAGGTCATGATTATCAATGGCCCCATCGCAGCGGAGTTGGAAATAAATGGCGATGCCGCCTGCTTTGGTCCTGGGTCTAGATCAAACGCCGCCATTGGCCGGGCTCTGCGGCTGGTAATCCGTAACGTGGGCGGTCTGGTGCCAGGGGAGATGGACAAAGCAACTCTGGCCACTCCCGGCAGGTACAGCTTTTGCTTCGCCGAGAATGAAGCCCGCAGCCCCTGGGAGCCCCGAAACGTGCAGATGGGCTACCCCGAAGGGTCTAGCACCGTCACGTTGGTTGCCGTCAGAGGCGTCTACACCCTCATGGAATCAACGTCCCCGACCGGACTAGGTGTGCTACAGACGATTGTTGGGAACATGCAAGCCGTTGGCATATCCAACTACTATCAGATCGGAACCGGCGCCCAAATCGTGGTGGTCATTTGTCCGGAACACGCCGAGGAGATCGCCGCGTCAGGCCTCTCCAAGTCTGACGTCCAAGAATTCATCTACCAGAACGCACGGATGCCGCTAAGGATCTTGATGGACCGGGCCCATTACGGCAACCGCAACTGGCCAAGTTGGGTTGACCAGAGCGACCCGGAGACGCTGGTGCCCATTGTCCTGTCATCTGAAGATTTGGTGATTATCGTTGCTGGCGGTGACGGTCGTCACTCAGCCTGGTTGGCTGGATGGGGCGTAACTCGAATGGCCACGGAAGAAATCATCAAGCACGCTTAACTGGGTCCAATAGACGACGAATCTCCTCATCCGGTCTCATGATTTATCATCTTTGAAACTTATCGTCTGAGTGGGACAACAGGCCATTTGCGTCTGTAATCCGCACTTCTGACAAAAACGGCTTGACCGTAATTCCGCCCTATCGGAGAATCTAAATAGGGCATATTTTCTTGATTGCACAAGTCAATTCTCATGTACTCGAAACCAAAGAAGAACGCGCGCATCTTAGTAAATGCCAATTACACACGGGTACGAGAAAGTAACTCCACAGGACCACCGGCCCAATCCGTAAGTCCAACAAACATTCCCATACGTAAGGTTAGTTACAGGTACTAATTTCAACTTACCAAACACTAAATTCACACCGCTGGTGACGAATTCTAACAATTTGCCTCATTACGGCTATGCATCACGGCCATCACGCAGAACTAATACGACAATGAAACAA
>DUCU01000017.1:0-33235 GCA_012959605.1 Dehalococcoidia bacterium
GAGAACTTGAAGTACCTGTCTTCCTGCATGGAAGCTGGGCCAGGACCTCAAAGCTAAGAATTACCCGACTAGGTCTACTCGGCGGACGCTGCCAGGCGCTCTTGCACTGCTGCTACGACGCCGTCCAGCGGTACGCTGCCAGCCTCAGTGTCCATGCGGCCCTTGATCTCCACTTTGCCGTCCTTAAGGTTCCGGGGGCTGACCACCAGCCTGACGGGGAGACCAATCAGGTCGGCATCGTTGAACTTCACGCCCGCCGCAGCGTCTTCGCGGTCATCAAACAGCGCTTCTATACCGGCTGCCTCTAGCTCTTTGTATAGCTTCTCGGCGGCCTCGGCTACTTCCTCGTTATTGATGTTCAGCGCGACCATGTGCGCCTGATAAGGGGCAACTGGAGCGGGGAACACGATGCCATTCTCGTCGTTATTCTGCTCCACGGCGGCCGCCAGCAACCGACCAACACCGATACCATAGCAACCCATGATGATTGGGTGCTGCTGACCTTCGCTATCCAGGAAATCCGCTCCTAAAACCTCGCTGAAGAACGTACCCAGCTTGAAGATATGCCCTACCTCGATGCCCTTGGTGGACTCCAGTGTGTGTCCGCAGCGGGGGCAGTTTTGTCCCGGTTGGGCCAGGGCGATATCAGCAACGATGTCTGCCTGGAAATCGCGGGGGTAATTGGCGCCCTTGAAGTGGGTGTCCGGCTTATTCGCTCCGGCAATGAAGTTGTTTCCATTGGTGACGGACGAGTCCACAACCTTCTTGATGCCTTCCAGACCGATGGCAGATGCAGAACCGGCTACTAACCCAGCTGCTCTGGCCTCATCCCCGTCTGCCATGCGCAGGTCTGTGGAGTGGAGCGCATTCTTGAGCTTGGTCTCGTTAACGTCCAAATCGCCCCGGATGGTCACAAACACCGGCTCGCCGTCGGACATATAGAAGACGGCTTTCAGCGTTTTAGATTCGTCCACGGCTAAGAACTTAGCCAACGCGGAGATTGTCTTGATATTGGGAGTCGCCACTTCTTCCAGGGTTGCCTCAGGTTCTGACGGTAGCTCCGAGATGGTTGATTCTGCTTTCTCGGCGTTGGCGGTATAGGAACATGACGCACAGGTAATGACTGTATCTTCCCCCGTGTTTGTGGCAAGCAAGAACTCGTGGGAGTCCTTGCCGCCGATGGCACCGCTGTCAGCCTCGGCCATCAACACCGGTAGGCCGCAGCGTCGGAAGATGTTCCGGTAGGCCTGGGCCATCGCCTGGTAACTTTCATCCAGGCTCTCTTCGTCGGCATTAAAGCTATAGGCGTCCTTCATATCGAATTCCCGCACTCGGACCAGACCGGCTCTGGGCCGGGCCTCGTCGCGGAACTTGGTCTGAATCTGGTACAGGATTTGGGGCAAGTCACGGTAGCTCTGGACATTGGCTTTGACCAGGTTCGTTATCACTTCCTCGTGGGTGGGGGCCAGTACCATTTTTCGGCCGTGACGATCATTCAACGAGAACATATTGTCGCCAAAGGCTTCTTTGCGGCCCGTTTGGTCCCAGAGTTCTTGGGGTTGCAAGGCGGGCATCATCAGTTCCTGCCCACCGGCGGCGTCCATCTCTTCCCGGATGATGTTTTCAATCTTGCGTAGGGAGCGCAGAGCCATCGGCAGGTAGGAATAAACGCCGGCGGCCACCTGGTGAATCAACCCGGCACGAAGCATCAGCCGGTGGCTGGCTGTTTCAGCGTCAGGCGGGTCATCGCGTAGCGTTTTGGAAACCATCCGGGAGAATCGCATAACTGGGTGCAGCCTCGTTTTGAATAAATTAGTGCGCGAGATTTAGGCAGTAAATCGAATTTGGCTCCGTTTTCACGGAGCCAAACTATTATAGCCTCAGGAATAATTGCCGAGTGATATGGCGACCAAAACTAGGCAGACTAGTCACTATCAGAAACGGGCGTGTTTTCCACTTCTTCCATGAGGGCGGTCAACATTTCAGCCTCCGGCACCACGCGGACCTTCTCTCCCTTTCGGAAAATCACTGCCCTACCGGCGCCGGCAGCGATGCCCACATCGGCGTCCTTCGCTTCACCAGGCCCGTTTACCTCGCAGCCCATGACGGCCACGGTAATCCCTTTTCCGCTCTTCTTGAGCAGGGCATCAACATCGTTGGCCAGGGTCACCACGTCAACATCGGCGCGGCCACAACTGGGGCAGGCCACCAGAATCGCACCCTTCTTGCGCATGTTGAGTGACTTCAGTATCTCAAAGCCCGCCGTTACCTCTTCTGTGGAAGGTCCGCTCAGGGAAACCCTGATGGTGTCGCCGATACCGTTGTAAAGCAGCACGCCCAAGCCCACTGAGGTTCGGATCGATCCGGCCATGGGAGTTCCGGCTTCGGTGATGCCCAGGTGCAACGGGTATGGCATCATGCCGGCCAGACGAGTGTACGCTTCCACCGTAGTGGGAACGTCAAAAGCTTTCATGGAAATCTTAATCAGGTCGAAGTCCTGCTCTTCCAGGAGGCTAATCTCCCAAAGCGCCGTGGCCACCATGTGGTCCACCACGCTGTAATCGCCCTCTTTTTCCTGTCCGGCCTTGGGCAGCTGGTTTACAAGGTCCATGTGCCGGGAGAATCCTTTGGTGCGGCCAATGCCACCCACGGGGGGCAGGCTACCAAAGTTAACGCCAATACGGATGGGCACGTTTTGCGCTTTGGCGGCGCGCACCACCTCACGCACTTGGTCTTCATTGCGCAGGTTGCCAGGGTTCAGGCGTAGACAGTCCACACCGCCCTCCAAACATTTGAGGGCCAGTTGATAATGGAAGTGGATATCTGCGATGAGCGGAATATGAATCTGCTTCTTGATCTCCGCCATCGCCTCTGCAGCTGCGGCATCGGGCACAGCGCTGCGGATCAGTTCGCAGCCCGCCTCTTCCAGCTCGTGAATCTGTTTGACGGTGGCCTTCACGTCTCTGGTGTCGGTCTTGGTCATGGATTGGACTGTAACGTCCGCTCCGCCGCCTATCTTAACGCCGCCCACATAGACCGGCTTAGTTACTCTACGATTACTCATTTAGCTCTTTCCCCAACGCTCAGTTAAACGAGATTAAATCCGCCCATTTCCACGCCTGAAAAGGCGTGCCTCGCCGTTGGACGACAAGGCAGGATAATAGTACACGAACGGGGAACAAGGTGCCAGAGTCAGAGACGGTCCGTACCGACCAGTTAACCTAGGAAACTACGACCGTCTATCAAGCGGCCAACATCGTTGACGCTGACCAGTACGATTCCGCCCATCAAAACAGCAAATCCAATCAGATGGACCATGCCTTCTTTCTTTGCTGGGATCTTCTTGCCGCGGCGCACCCATTCCAGCACCACGAAGAATAGCCTACCGCCATCGAGCATGGGTATGGGCAGAATGTTTAACACGGCCAAGTTGATGCTTAGTAGGATGCCCACGCCCAACCAGCCGATCAGGCCGCCGTCTTTGGTTATCTCACCGGTGACCTGCGCTATTCCAATAGGCCCGGAGAACTCTGGGGACGAGCCCTCTCCAAAAGCGCCGCCCAAAGACTGTTTGACCAGTACCAGCATCTCCCAGGTGTTTACAAAACTGTTGGGAATGGCCTCCCAGATGGGCTCGGAGCGTTTGACGATGGTGACGTCATCCAGGCGTGGGAATACTCCCACCAACCAGCGCGCCGACTCTGTATCGAACCTGGGTCTGACGTGCAGGAGTAGTTCCTGATTATCACGCTCAACCAACAATGACATCATCGAGCCGCCGTTCAGGTTGATCTCGCGGGTGAAATCAAGACGGTTCTCAATCTCATTGCCGTTGGTCTCAATGACGATATCGCCAGCCTGCACTGGGGCTTCTGCGGCGGCTGTGTTCTCGCCAACCTCCGCGATAACCAGTCGCCCCACTGCAACATCTTTGGGGATCATCAAGACCACCGTGAAGATCAGCAGGGGCAGTATCGCGTTCATCAGCGGTCCGGCTATTAATACTAGAAAGCGGGTGCCAGTGCCTTTGCCAGCCAGGCTGCGCGGCACGTTGGGGTTGGCCTCTCCGGCCAGACGCACAAACCCGCCTATGGGCGCCCAGTTCACGGAGTACAGCATGTCCGCCATGACCATTGAGCCATCAGCAACGGAGCGTATCTTGCCCTCGTGCTTCAGCAGGTCTTCTTCACCAGGGTGTTCTTCCGGTTCCTCTTCGCCCTTCGCCGGTTTCCGGCTGAGTTCGATAAGTCGGGCCACCAAGTTGCCTCGCGCGTCTTCAGCAGAGCTGACTTTCACCTTTAACCCGCGTCCCAAATCCTGGGGGCCGCTAAATCCCACGTAGCGAGTGGAACCATCAATCAGGACGGCGGTGTTTCCGGTGTAGAAACCAAAGGCACGAGGGGGAAAGCCCACGCCAAATTCCAGCACCTTTACGCCCATGGCGCGCGCAGTGGCGAAATGGCCAAACTCGTGGATGACCACCAGGATTATTAGTAGCGGCACTAGAGAGCCGACAGCTATGACGACAGTTTCCATGCTTACTTACGATGCAACGCTTTTATCAAGATTTGCCGTTAGATATTACGGCTGGCAAGCGGCAGAGGATCTCTAGCCGCTGGTTAGTTCAGTTGTTCGTTCCGTGGCCCAACGGTCCGCCGCCAAGAAATCTTCTGCCTTTTCTCCAGGCAGAGATTTGTGCTCCGACAAGACTTTTTCAATGACCTTTGGTATGTCCATGAAACCAATCTTTCGGTCCAAGAACGCCTGAACCGCCACTTCATCAGCTGCGCTCAGCACCGCCGGATGCGTGCCGCCCTTCTTGCCAGCCTCGATGGCTAGGTCAAAACAGGGGAAGCGTCCCGGCTCCATGGGGGCAAACGTAAATGAATGCGATTTGGTGGTATCCAACCTCGGAATCATCGTGTTTGGCAATCGTTTCGGATAAAAAAGCGCGTACTGGATGGGCAATCGCATGTCAGGCGGTCCCATCTGCGCCTTCACCGAGCCGTCGGCAAACTCGACCATTGAATGAATGGTGCTCTGTGGGTGGACCACCACTTCGATCCGCTCCCAGGGAACCTCAAACAACCAGTGCGTTTCAATCACTTCAAACGCCTTATTCATAAGCGTAGCAGAGTCTATCGTTATCTTCTTGCCCATCTGCCAAGTTGGATGCTGCAGAGCCTTTTCTGGAGTCACGGCAGCCAACTCATCCAGGGGAATGGTGCGGAACGGCCCGCCAGATGCAGTGATTAACAGCCGGAGTATTTCGTTGTCCTCACCACGCAGACACTGCCATATCGCACTGGGCTCGCTGTCCACTGGGAGAATTTCTCCGCCGTAACGGGCGACGTATTCTTGGAGCAGGCCGCCAGCCATGACGATTGGCTCTTTGTTCGACAGAGCAACCGATTTTCCGGCCTTGAGCGCGTTTAGCGTTGGCACCAGACCCACGCTGCCCATGAGCGCCACCATTACCTGGTCCACGTTTCCCAGGCAAACCATGTCTTCCATGGCGGTAAATTCCGTGCCTGTAAATGCACCCATTGGCGGGTTTATGCAGCAGACATGCTTGGGGTTGAACTCTTTAACCTGTTTTTTGAAGAGTTCAATGTTGTTACCCGCAGCCAGACCGATAACCTCGAATTCTTCCGGAAATGACCGGACGATATCCAAGGTCTGGCAGCCGATTGATCCAGTGGATCCAAGTACAACGATTCTCTTCATAAAGGGGAAAATCACCGACGGACGTTCGCGGTCTAGGGGACGAACACCGTAACTATCAAATAATAAACAGCCGGCAGGGAGAATAATAGACTATCTAATCTGTCCAGTGACCCACCGTGCCCCGGAATTATACTACCTGAGTCCTTGACGTCAGCAATTCTTTTCAGCTTGGACTCCAACAGGTCTCCACACTGTGCGACTACCCCAACCACGGCCCCAATCACGGCCAATTGCCAAGTGGCGATGTCCAGATCAAATACCAAACCCAGGGCCAGCGCAGCTACGACAGCAGAAAAAAACCCGCCAATGCTCCCCTCCCAGGTCTTGTTGGGGCTGATGCTTGAGGCCATGGGCCGTCTGCCCACTGCGCGCCCCACTAGGTAGGCTCCAGTGTCAACCGCAAAGGTTGTTAGCAGCGCAAATAGTAGCCATTCGATTCCAAGGTTTACTACTACGTCATCCGGGAGGCCAGAGACTGTTATCTCCCTCAGCATCAAGGCGTGGCTCAGCAGAAAGCCAACGTACATTGGCCCAAGGATCAGGTAGAAAAAGCCAACGGCGTTGCCTTTAAGTCCGGCTGCATCCGAACCGCGGTAAAAGGCGATGAACCAAAGAAGGGCGGCGAACGAACCCGCCGCCGTGATGCCCCCGGAGATGATCAGAAAATTATCACGGCCAGAAGCAGCCTGGGCTCCGGAGAGTAACGCCAACACCCAGCCAGCGCCCAATACAAAGGGCAATGGGCCGACATTAGATGGGCTCATCCGATAGAATTCCCAGATTGCGGCCACACCAACCAATAAGACCAGTGCGGTCAGCCAGGGTGCGCCAAACCAAATGGCCCCCCCCAATACTGGGATGCCAACCAACGCTGTAAGCAA
Source organism: Dehalococcoidia bacterium (assembly GCA_012959605.1). Classification (GTDB taxonomy): domain Bacteria; phylum Chloroflexota; class Dehalococcoidia; order Lucifugimonadales; family UBA3495; genus UBA9611. Next base: position 6,609 of record DUCU01000017.1, read on the forward strand.
CCGCTGGAGCAAGAAGTATGCCTACTCTTGGGGGGTCTGGGTTTCTGAAGCTTCGTCTTCTGGGAATTGGTCTTCAGCGTTTAGCGCTCCGTAACGACGACGGCGACTGCCAAAATCTTCCAACAACTGGACCAACTCTGCCGCGTCCAAATCCGGCCACAGTGTAGAGGTGTAGTGCATCTCGCTGTAGGCTGACTGCCACAGCAGGAAGTTGCTGATGCGCTGTTCTCCCCCGGTGCGGATGATCAGGTCTGGATTAGGGCAATGGGCGGTGAACAAATATCGACTGAAGAGCTCTTCGTCAATCGTATCGGGGTTGATTCCGTCTTTGATGATGCGGCGTACAGCTTCCAGAATCTCGGCGCGGCCACCGTAATCAAAGGCAATATTCAGGGTGATACGGGTGTTGTTGGCAGTCAGACGCTCGGCATCAGCCACTGCGTTTTTCAGTTCTGTGCCCAGGTTTTCTGTTCGTCCAACGTGGACGATACGCACGTTTTCCCTGTGGAGGTCTTCGGTGTGGCTGGCCACAGCTTCTGAGAACACGTCCATGATGCCATCAACTTCATCCTGGGGACGGGCCCAGTTCTCTGTTGAAAAGGCATAGACAGTGACAAACTTAACGCCCAGTGGCGCAAGGGTTTCTAAAATACCCTGAATACGCTGTACCCCAACCTCGTGACCGGCGATGCGCGGCAGGTTCTGCTTTTGTGCCCACCGACCATTCCCGTCCATTATAAAAGCTACATGTATGGGCACATTTGCGCCGCCGTCAACGGGCGGATTAGGTGGTAGAGACTCAACCTGCACGACTCTAAACCCGCAGTATTTCCGCCTCTTTGGCGGAACCGGTCTCGTCGATCTTCTTGGTAAACCCGTCGGTGGTCTTTTGCAGTTGATCCTGAGCGCGGCGACCGTCGTCCTGGGAGATCGACTTATCTTTTTCCAGTTTCCTCAGGCTCTCCAGGCTGTCTCGGCGAACATTTCTGATGGACACTTTGCCATCTTCAATCTTGCGCTTGAGGAGCTTAACCATGTCTTGGCGACGTTCCTGGGTCAATTGCGGTATGGGCACAGTGATCGTTACGCCATCGTTAGATGGGTTAAAGCCCATCTCTGATGTCGTTAAACTCTTTTCAATCTCACGCAGTGAGCCTGCGTCCCAGGGTTGAATCATGATGGCCCTGGCATCAGGTACGGAGATAGATGCAATCTGCTTCAGAGGTGTCATATTACCGTAGTAATCGACCTCTACATTTTCAACCATCGCCGAGGTGGCCCGACCGGTGCGGAGCTGGGTCAAATCACGATTGAAGGCATCCAGTGACCGATCCATCTTGGTGGATGTTTCGGACAGTACGGCCTCGGGGGTTAAATCGGAGTCGTCGCCTTTTGGAGGCATAATCAGTCCCTCCCTGTAATTATTGTGCCCACGGTTTGACCATTAAGTATATTGGCAATGGCCCCGGGTTCAAAGACATTAAAGACTACAATCGGTAGTTTATTATCCATGCACAGAGTCAGCGCCGTTGAATCCATCACGGCCAGACGCATGTTCAGGGCGTCCATATAATCCAGATTGCCAAACCTGACGGCGTCTGAATTCTCGTTTGGGTCTGAGTCGTAGACTCCGTCCACATTGTTCTTAGCCATCAGAAGCACGTCTGCGCTGATTTCCAAGGCCCTGAGTGCAGATGCGGTGTCAGTGGTCATGTATGGGTTGCCGGTGCCGGCAGCAAAGAGGACAACCCGGTGTTTTTCCAAGTGTCTGATGGCCCTACGGCGGATGTACGGTTCGGCCACGGCCTGCATCTGTAGTGCGCTTTGGGTGCGAACGTCGATGCCAAGCTGCTCTAGACTATCTTGAAGGGCCAGGGCGTTAATCATGGTGGCCAGCATACCGGCGTAGTCGGCGGTCGCACGGTCCATGCCCCTGGATTCTGCGGCCTCGCCTCGCCAGATGTTGCCACCACCCATGACAACTGCAATCTCCACACCCATTGAGGCAGCTTCACCAATCTGTGAAGCCAGGTAGTTAACTGCCGTGGGATCAATACCAAACGGCGTGTCTCCCTTAAGAGACTCGCCGCTGATCTTTAGCATTACGCGACGGTATTTGGTGTCTGCCATACCTGGTGTTGAACTATTCGCCGACAGCTAATCGGGAGAATCGGACCACTCGGATATTTTCTCCCACTTTACCGGCCAATTCTTTGACCATTTCGCCGACGGACGACGAGTTGTTCTTGATGAACGGCTGCAGCATGAGAGTAATCTGAGCCTTGGGGCGGTCGTCCCCTTCTTCTATCTCATCAACGTTTACGTAGACAGGGTCCATGGCCGCGACTTGCAGGGCAATGTCGTGGGCCAATTTTTGAAATTCTTCCGTCCGGGCAACAAAGTCAGTTTCGCAGCCAAGCTCGACCATGGCTCCAACCCGTCCACCGGTGTGGATATAGGTCTCAATGACGCCTTCATTGGTTTCGCGGCCCGAGCGTTTGGCCGCGCTGGCCAACCCCTTCTCACGAAGGGCAACAATGGCTTTTTCGACGTCACCGTCGGTTTCTTCCAGGGCAACTTTACAGTCCATAATCCCGGCGCCGGTCTGGTCGCGAAGGGATCGGACTTGTTCTGCACTAACAGCCAATTGACTGCTCCTATTATTCGGCCAGTTTTTAGCCGTGAATAGAGACCGCCGGAGGTGTTTCCTCCGGCTGTTTCTCGATGATTACTTGGTTACTGCTATGCGGTTCCTTCTGCAGGAGCGTCTGCCGCAGGAGCTTCCAGTGCCGACGCAGGAGCTTCCGCGGCCGAGGCTTCTGCCGCTGGGTCAGGAACAGGGGCTTCCGCTACCGGCTCAGCTGGTACGGCTGCGGCTGGCGCTTCAGGCTCAGGCTCTGCCACCGGTGTGATGGCGGCTGCGACTGCTGGGGCAACTTCGGCAACGGTAGCGGTATCCAGGCCTTCCATCTCTGGGAGCCCTGCTTCCTCTTCGTCGTCAGGTGTCACGTAAGCCGTCAGGAAGGCAGACTGATCAACCTCTGCCATGGCTTCGATCCGTGCCTGTTCGCGGGCCTCACGCTCGGCGAGTCCTTCAAGTACGGCCGAGGCCATGCGGTTGGTAATCAACCGGATGGAACGGACGGCGTCGTCGTTGCCGGGGATGATGTGATCAACTTTGTTCGGGTCACAGTCCGAGTCAACGATGGCGAAGATTTCAATTCCCATGCGCTGGGCTTCAGCAATACAGATGTCTTCACGGCCAATATCAATCACGAAGATGGCCTTGGGAACTTCTGTCATGTCGCGCACGCCGGTGAAATACTTTTCCAACCGGGCCAGCTTGTCTCTGAGTTTGACTCCCTCTTTCTTGGGAAGAAGTCGGAAATATCCTTGATCCCGCTTCTGCTGGAGTTCCAGCATGTAGGTGATGCGGGTACGAATGGTCTGGAAGTTTGTCATGGTGCCGCCCAACCAGCGTTGGTTGACGTACAGCATGCCGCAGCGTTCAGCCTCGCTCTGGATCACTTCTTGGGCCTGGCGCTTGGTACCCACGAACAGAACCTTGCCGCCCTCGGCTACCAGATCAACCATCTCTTGATAGACATTGTTAATCATGCCCAGGGTCTGTTGCAGGTCAATGATGTGGATACCGTTTCTCTGGGTGAAGATGTACTTCTTCATGGTGGGGTTCCAGCGTCGGGTCTGATGCCCGAAGTGGACGCCCGCCTCAAGTAGGGCTTTCATGGTTAGGTGCTCTCGCACATAGGGAGCGGGACCGGGAGCAGGCGCCGGTGCCGGCGCGAGAGGCGGTGCAGTGGCAACAGCTACGCCACCAGCGGGTGCCGGGGCGGGTGCAGGGGCTGCGGCGGGTTCAGGTGCTGGCGCCTCGGCGGCAACTGGTGCTGGTGCAGGGGCTGCGGCGGGTTCAGGTGCTGGCGCCTCGGTGCGGCAGAGGGGGCAGGTTCGGGAGCTGGGGCCGGGGCAGGTTCCCCTGTCGGCTCTACCGGAAGTTCGTTGGACTCAACCATATACTGTGTTTTTCCTTTTGTCGGCCTGTTTAGCCGACTACGTCCGAGGGTCCGTTGCAAGTGGGCAACGTTACCCGCAAAAATCCTGCCACACGTCCCGGTTTCGACGCCTAGGCCGAAGCTGAGACTGGGGCAGTTAAATGCTTGTCGGAGTATAACATAGGGGGTTTTGACGGGCAATGTAGCCAGGCTCGTATTCGCCGACCGTACGTTTGCCGCCGTTCAGCAATATCTTACGTTCACAAGCCAGTGAGGCTTCTCGTTGATTACTGGAAAAACACTCGGTAGACCACGTTCAAGCCAACGGCACCAACGACTCCGGCGGCCACGTCATCGGCCATGATGCCCAGGCCACCTGGCAGCGCTTCAAATTTTCTGATTGGCCACGGCTTCCAGATGTCCAAAACCCGGAACACCATAAAAGCCAAAGCCAGCCAGACGAATGTTTTTGGCAAGAACAAGCAGGTGATCCACATCCCGGCAAACTCGTCCAAAACGGCCCTCTTGGGATCGTGATCTGTCTCGGTTATCAGCGTCTGGCAGGCCCAGATGCCAACCAAGAACCCTATCCCGCAGAGCAGAAAAAAGCCGATGGAATCTTGATCCAACGGAGAGAATCCGTAGATTACCACCGCCACCAGACTGGCCCATGTGGCTGGGGCAAAGGGGACCAGGCCAATGCCAATCCCGGTTCCCATCGCCCAACCAACCCTACTCATCAGCGAAGCCATTAGCCGTACCCCAGTTTGTGCAGGGCATCTTCGCTAAGACCCAGATAATGCCCTATCTCGTGCCACAGGGTGATCTTGATCTCGCGTTCAGCCTCGGTTCGACTGGAGCAGTTACGCAAAATTGGCTGCCGGTAGATGGCAATACGATCCGGGATCAAGGGGTCTCCGCCCTCGCGTTCGGTTAGGGGCACGCCGGTGTAGAGACCAAACAACGTTCCGTCGCCACCCAACATGTCTTCTTCCTCGGGGCCAGGCCACTCCTCAACGACGACGTCCACATTGTCCAGCGTTTTTATCACCTGTAGCGGTATCTCGCCATAGGCTTGTCGCACCAGGCGGACGAACTCCCGATTAGTCATCTTGATCAACCGGAAAGTCCCACTTGTTGTCTGATTCTCTTGAGAATATCGATGTTCTGCTGGTCGGGGCCGTTGCCCTCAAAGCCGGGAACTTCCAGCAAGAATGGGACATCGGTAAATGCGGGGTTAGCCATGATGGCCGCAAAGCCTTCCTCCCCGATGAACCCTTCGCCGATGTTGTCGTGCCGGTCAACTCCGGAGCCGCAAACCCGCTTGGAGTCGTTCGCGTGGACAGCAGCAACGTTGGCGCTGCCCGGCCCGGCGTCTAATTCATCCAGCATCGCCTGGATGCCCTCTGGGTTGGCCAGGTCATACCCGGCCGCGAAAGAATGCTGGGTGTCCAGGCAAATCTTAAGTCGGGGACTATCCACAGCATCCAGAATTCCGCCCAGTTCATCAAATTTAGCCCCGATATGCTGGCCCATGCCTGCCATATTTTCCACAGCCAACACCGGCCCCTCAGGTGCGGTGTCCAAGACTATCTTGATTGCTTCAACCGTCTGCGGCAGAACCGCTTCGTAGCCTCGGCCACCATGACTCCCAGGATGGAATATCACGCCAGTAGCGCCCAAGTCCGCAGCCAATTTCATGTAGTTGGCCAGGGAGTCGATTCCCTTTTTGAGCTTTTCCTTATCGGGTGTGCCCAGGTTTATCAGATAAATGGCGTGTATAAAGACCGGGCCAATACCAGCGTCAGCCAGACCCTGTTTGAACAGTTCTATCTGCTCGCCAGGCACGGGTTTGAATGCCCAGGTTTGAGGTGACGAGCCAAATATCTGAATGGCCTCACACCCAATCTCCTGGCCTCTAACCACTGCCTTGCTGATCCCACCTGACGTGGAAACGTGGGCTCCAATCTTCATGTGCCATCCTGTCAAAGTCCCAAACGCTCGAGTCATCAGCCCGTATTTATGCCTGAGCCAGGTGAATCGGCATCGCCAATTATACGTTAGCTCAGCATTGGCGGTATACGCTCCCAGTAATATAATCTTCCCATATGAAAACCGGTATGAAAGCCCTTTTTATAAAACAACCCGGCAACCCGCCAGAACTGGAAATACGCGACGTGCCGATTCCTAAAACCAGCTACCGGCAGGCGCTGATACAGGTGACATCCTGCGGGTTTTGCCACCATGACCGATCAGTTATGGCCGGAGTGCTACGGCGAGGGGTTGCCGCAGACATAATCCTGGGGCACGAGATCTCGGGCGTGGTGACAGAGATCGGCGGCGGCGTTACCAGTCTCAAGCCAGGCGACCGGGTGGTAAGCATCCTCACGGAGGCCTGCGGCGAGTGTGACCGCTGCGCTGATGGCCGTGAGCACCGGTGCAGGCAGGGCCAGGGTATTGGCCACGGCCGTAACGGCGGATTCGCTGAATTCGTAGCCCTCTCCGAGCACAGCCTGGTAAAAGTCCCAGTTGGAATAGACCCGGTGGGTGCAGCGCTCCTAGCCTGCCCCATGGGAGTAGCGTTACAGGCTGTGCGTGAAACGGCCCAGGTGAGCCCTGGACAATCAGTTGTGGTCACTGGTGCCGGGGGTGGCCTTGGCATCCATGCAGTGCAGGCAGTAGCGGCGCTTGGAGCCACGGTGTTGGCGGTGTCGTCGTCTCCCGACAAGATCGACCTGCTTCGTGAACTGGGTGCGTCGGAGGTGTTGGCAGCTGAAGTTCCCGCTGATGAGGGTTTCGACTATTCCGAGTTGGTGATGGCCATCACTGGAGACGAGGGCGCAAATTCCGTCATCGACACGGTGGGTTCGGCGTTGTTTCCTTCCACACTGCGCTGCCTAGCCCAGTACGGCAGGTTGGTTTTGCTGGGGGAGATACAGGGACGCAGTGTGACTCTGAACCCAGCAGAGATCATCTTCCGGGACGCGCAGGTTTTGGGCACGTCTGGTGTGTCTCGAGCAACGGTGGAGCAGGCCGGTCAGATGGTTCTTGAGGGTAAGATGCGCCCAGTTGTGGATATCAAATTGCCACTGGAAGAAGCGAGAGAAGCTTTCCGGTTAGTCTCAGAGCGTATACCTATCGGTCGAGTCGTATTGCTACCCAACCGTTAAATATAAAAGGGCCACCAAGTTGGTGGCCCTTTTATTTAGTCGTCTGTCGGGTTAGCGTCCGATGCCGATTAGGTGCAGCAGAGAGGAAGCCGTGGCTGCCGGGCCACGCCGGAAGAACCGACCGACCTCGCCCCGGTCCCACATAACCAAGTACTGACTGGCAATGAAAATGGAACTGTAGGTTCCAGCCACCGCGCCGATCGCCAACACCAGCAGTAGCTCTCTAATGCTGGTGCCGCCGATGAATAGCATGGCCAGCAGCACCACTAGGGTTGTGATACTGGTGTTGAGCGACCGGCCCATGCTCTCCATGATGCTCAGGTTGACCATGGGCGCCAGTTCACGGTCTGGATGCCGGGAGATGTTCTCACGGATACGGTCAAACACCACAATTGTGTCGTTCACACTGTAACCAGCCACAATCAACAGCCCCACAATGAACATGGAGTTCACTTCAAGGTTGATGACCCGGCCAAGGATCGAGAAAATTCCAAGGATTATCAACAGGTCATGGACCAATGCCAGGATGGCGCTCACTCCGTACCGGTGGGCTTTTGGCACCCGACGGAAGGCGTACCAAACGAAGAACATTATGAACACCGAGGCCGCAATCAGAGCGTAGAAGGCCGTCTTGACCGTTTCTTCAGCAACGATTGGCGAGACGGTGTCAAACTCCACCCGGTCTCGTTCCAGTCCTAGGAATTCTTCCAATCCCCTCTCAATTTTTTCCCTTTCTGATATGTCATCACCGATAGCCTCTTTCAAGACCACGGTCCGGATGAAGAAAGTGTTTCCCCCGATACGTTGAATCAAGGCCTCGTCATGGCCAAGTTCGCTCATCCGCGCCTGAATGTCTTCTTCATCGATGTCCGGGTTGGCGAATGAAACGTTCATCACGGAACCGCTGGTGAAGTCGATACCTGCCTTAAGGCCTGATCCTCCAGATATCCAACCAGGCGAGGCGATCATCGATATAAGACCAGGAATTATGACCAACGCGGAAATCAGGAGATACCAACCCCGTTTGCCAACGATATCTAGCATTAGCGTCCTCCTCTCGTGGCCGGGGTCTGTACGGTGTTCGATGCAGAGCGCTGCAATGCCTCTGGCGTAAACAGGTTTATCCGTCTACCCAGGCCAATCCAGGCCATCAGCTGTAACAAGTTACGGCTGACCACCACAGCGGTGAACATGCTGACCGACACACCAATGAACAGACTGATGGCCACGCCAGTTACCAGGCCGCCACCCAACCGGTCACCAAACCAAAGGAGCACCACGCAGGTAATCATGGTGGAAATGTTGCTGTCACGAATCGCCGGCCAGGCACGACCGAACCCAACTTCCATAGAGGAAGCCAGTGTGCGGCCAATGCGGACCTCTTCTTTCATACGCTCAAATATCAGAATATTAGCGTCTACTGCCATACCGATGGAGAGGATGAACCCGCCAATGTGGGCCAACTCCAGGGTGATGGGAATCATCTTGAATATTGCCAAAACTATGACGGCGTAGAACATCAACGCAAAGGCCGCGACGACACCGGCCATGCGGTAGTAGATGATCATGAACACAAAGACCAGAGCCAGGCCCACCAGACCGGCAATTAGGCTGTTCTTGAGCGATTCTTCACCGAGCAGGGCGTCTACATCGCTCTCTTGAATCAGCTTTAGTGGGACCGGCAGACGACCTGACTCCAGTTGGATGGCCCTGGTTTGGGCTTCTTCCCTGGTGAAGTTTCCGCTGATCTGGGTGCGTCCGTCGCGTATCCAAGCCCGCGCCACCGGAGCCAGCAAGAGCTGGTCGTCCATGATGATCGCTATCCGCTTGGTAGCTTGGGATTCGGCGGTGGATATGCGACGGGTCAGGTCCGAAAATATATCAGAGCCTCGACCGTTGAATTGCAGGTTAATCACCCAGCCGATTCCCACGGAGTTCGTAGAAGCCTCGGCACGTGTCAGGTCATCACCGGAGAGACCCAGGTCGGTGTCAGTGAACGTGGTACAAGCGGCTGAATCGCACGTCCGCTCTTTGAACTCTAGCCTGGCCGTTTGACCAATAAGAGCTTTAGCGGCGTCGATACCGCTGTTCACTCCGAACGAGAACAGCGTGCCAATCTGTTGGGTTATCGCTATGGCTGCCCGGCTCTGGGTTTCAGAGTTCACCGTGTTCGAACGGATGGTGAAGTGCAGTGCATCCTCTATATCTATATCAAAATCTTCGTACCCGGCTTCAGTGAGCAATGCTGGAAGCAATGCCGCCAATTCGTCGGGCGATTTTATCTCTAGAGATGGTGCAGCGGGGGTCTCTGGCTCCGTGGTGCCTACGTCTTGGTCTTCAGCGCCATCGCCAACGGGGTCGGGTATTCCAGCCAAGATGGGGTCAGCCAGGGTAACTTCAGTGATTGAACCGCTGGCCCCGGGGAGCTGGACGATTAGCCGGTCATCGCCAAATATTTGGATGATTGGCTCTTCAGTACCAAACTTGTTGACACGGCTGGTAATGTTGTCCAACACACCATGCATCTGGTCTACAGATGGCTCCCCAATGGTGTCTGCCCTAAAGAGGGAGATATCGCCGTGGGCTTCTGCTAGGGCTTCGTTTAAGCCTGTTCGTCTGGGGTCGCTCTCAGCCAGGATGTCAGTGCGAATCTGGAACCGATTTGGGCCGATTGGCAATACCTGCAGGTTTTCAAGAGCTGAATTGTCCTCGCCAAAGGTCAAACTCTGCAGTGTGGCCACAACGTCACCGAAAGAAACGTCGCCTGCGAAAGTGACATCAAACTTGGTGCCGGTATCAGCCTGGTAAACCAGGTGACCGCCACCCCGGAGATCCAGACCCAATTTGAGACCCAACGGCCCAGTGCCGTTGCGTTCCACCGTGGGGAATCCGGGAATGTCGATATTGATGTCTTTGAATCCCAGGGCCGCAATGGCGATGCCCAGGATCAGGATGATGGTAATAGAAAGGCGTATGCTGCGCGAGCGCATTGGCTATTTCAACCCGTTGTGGCGGCTTTCCGGCGATAGTTGCTCCGCCAGATATCTAAGTGCATTGGCAGCCAATTCCAGGGCTTGCTCCTTGGTTTCAATCTCACCCGCGGCCCAGGCTTCTTCGACACGTTCCAACACGGCGCCAATCTCTGGCCCCGGTTGAATTTTGAAGTGGGTCATCAGGTCTTTTCCAGTGATAAGGCGAGCGGTTGTTCGTGAAACCGAATCGCTGGTACCTACATGGAGTATATGTCTGACCATTCTAGCATGGTCCAGCCATTCTCCATGTACCAAGTCGGGCCCTTTTGCCCCCAAATAATCGGCCAAACACAGGTACAGAGTATCTATGGCAACATCGCCAACATCCCTGAAGTATCGGTGAATCGCCCGGTTTGTGGGCCAATCGTCGCCGTCCTTCATGCCTGTGGGGCGGAGATGCTGCTCCACCATCTTGCTGACCATATCAATGCCCTTGGAGCTAACCCGTAGCTGCCCCAGGCGTGATGTGACAATCTCAGCGCCCCGTTCAGAGTGGCCAAAGAACCGAGTGCGCCCAGTTTCGTCTTGGAATTTGGTCTGGGGCTTGGCAACATCATGGAATAGCGCGGCCAATTTCAACACAGTGCCTCTGGTGTGACCGTCGGTGGCTAGCTGTTCAAAATGGGCTTTGCTTTCCGAAGTCCAAGGTACACACATATAGAGTGGCGAGTTCTGGTGACCTTTAGTAATCAGTTCTGCGAACTCCACTGTGTGCATGGTATGCCCCCAAACATCCCAATAGTGCATGTTTGGCTGGTCAACGCCCTTGGCCGCTTGTAGCTCTGGGATGACCTGCTCAAAGAGACCAAAATGGTCCAGGACTTCGATCTGAGCTTTGGCGCCGTCCAGAGAGAGAATGTTCAAGAATTCTTCTCGAACCCGCTCCGGTGAAACCTTGGCCAACAATGCGGCGTTGGCAGAGATTAGCTTGGAGGTGCCCGGCTCAATACGGAATTTCAGTTGACTCGCCAGACGAACAGCCCGAAGCAGTCTGCCAGGGTCGTCTTGAAATACCGTGGGACCAAGGGCGCGGATAGTCTTTTGCGCCAGGTCATCCTTGCCACCCATGGGGTCTAAGATTTGTTCTATGGATGGCCATTCATCTAAACGAATGGCCATGGCATTTACTGAAAAGTCGCGCTGTCTGAGGTCTTCTTCAATGGTCCCGGTGAACCCGTCAACATCAATTGTCCACGGCTCCAGGTCTTCTGCAAACGATTCGTGGCCAGCCCATGCTATGCCAGAGTCTTCTTGTTTGGAGTCTTCTAACCCTGAAGTCACAACTCGGATGACCCCGTGTGCGGCACCCAAGGGAATCACGGTGCCGCCAAATTCCCGAGCAATCGCTTGCGCCACAAGCTCCGGGTCTCCCGAAACTGCGATGTCTATGTCATGACCTGGCTTGTTGTAAAGCAGCCAATCACGGACGAACCCGCCCACTAGGTAGGCGTCGGCTCCGGTGGCAGCGCAACAAGCAGCAAGTTTATCTAGCATGGGTATCCAGCATCAGAGGCAATGGCTTCAAATTCAGGTGGCATATTCACCTGGGGCCGTATGTGTAGGTCGAATACACCCAACCGGCCGGACAGGACTTAATCTTCTTTTCTGGCAGCGGCGAGTTCAGCTGCTACGGCTTCGTCCAATTCGACATTATCTTCGACTTCGGAATCGTGTTCCAGTTCGTCTTCAAACTCTTCGTCATCTAACTCTTCCCCATCAAATTCGTCTTCTTGGGGGTCCTGTCCGTAGGTAATCTTTTGCAGGCTATCCTTGTCCACCAGATGGTCGATGTACAAGATTCCGTTCAGGTGGTCGATCTCATGTTCCAGTGCCTGGGCCAAGAGATCCTCGGCGTTTAGCCGGTAGATCTTGCCGTTCAGTCCCATTGCTTTGACCCTTACTTTCTCCGCGCGTGTGACCATACCACGATAGCCAGGAACGCTTAGTCAACCTTCAACAACTTCCCGCTCACCCTCTTTTTTCATGATCTCAGGGTTGATCAGCACAAGAGGTTCTTCCATCTCTGGGGTTTCAATGACGGCAACTTTCTGAAGGGAGCCTATCTGGTTGGCAGCCAAACCCACGCCCTGCTGGTCACGCATGGTTTGAATCATGTTTTCAACCAGGGTCTTGAGCTGGGGAGTGACTTTTGCCACCTTTTTCGCCTGCATTCTCAGGATTGGGTCGGGTAGCAGACGCATGTCCAAGATTGCCACAGAAACCACCTCTCGGGTGCGGAAATTCAGGCTACAGCAGGCCGCCACAGTTGGCCCGGCCGATTTTCTTCAAACAATCCCAACAACACAGTATCGAGACCCTAGCTATTATATTCAACGCCTGTTGTGAGGTAAAGTCGGCTCCGCACTGACGCAAGATTAACTACAAAACGTGCACCGGATCAACGTCTACCGTGCAGCCCTGGGGAAATTCCATTCCCTCGATGAACCGCAACAAACCTTGTCCGCGCAGAATCAGATGCCACCGGTAACGCCCTCTGATCCGCGAAGGAATCCCTGGCGCGGGGCCAACAACGTCTACATCCGTCAGACCCTGAGCCTGCGCCCTCTGTATCAGCCCTCTGCCGGTTTCGGTGGCCTGGCGCAGTGCCTGGGCCTCGTTGGGGTCTTGGAACACCAGATGGACCTGCTCGTTGAACGGTGGATTACCCAGCTCCCGCCGTGAGTCGATCTCATACTCGTAAAGGGCCTGGTAGTCCTGGGCGGCGGCAGCCTGGATGGCGTAATGCTCCGGGTTATAGGTCTGAACTATCACCTGGCCCATATCCGCGCCCCGACCAGCACGACCAGCCACCTGGCAAAGCAGCCCAAAGGCCCGCTCTCCAGCCCGGAAATCTGGCAAATAGAGACCGATATCTGCCAGTACCACACCGACCAACGTCACGTTGGGTACATCAAGTCCCTTGGCAACCATCTGTGTGCCCACCAACACCTGAGTATCGCCGCTGTTCAGCCGGGCCATGGTGTCTTCGGTGTCCTGGCCGGAGCGGGAGGTATCCGCGTCCAGCCGGTCTACCCTAACGCCGGGCAAAAGCTTCTTGACCTCTTCCACTACTCGCTGGGTGCCGGCGCCTAGTTGGCGAATGTGCGAGCCACGACACTCCGGACATGTGGTGGGCATCCTACTGCGGCGGTTGCAACGGTGGCAGAGCAATTCACGCTGACTGGACTTGCTGGCCGTAGCCTCGCCGGTAGATGAATGATAGGTCAGTGAGACGGAGCAACTACGGCATTCCACCACGTGGCCGCAATCACGGCACTGCACAATCGACGATGCACCACGGCGGTTCAGGAACAAAATGGCCTGATGCCCTTCGGAGACGCACCTCTTCAAACCCTGAGCTAAAGCTCGACTGAAGATACTCCGGTTGCCTTCACGAAGCTCCAGGCGCATGTCGCAGACCTGTACCTGAGCTAGCCGAGACACTCGGTCCGGTCCAGCGCTCACCCGGTCTGGCAATTCCAGCAAGGTGTGGCGGCCTCGCGTGGCGGCGTGGTAAGTCTCAACGTCTGGAGTGGCGCTGCCCATCAACACTGGCGAGCCCGTCAGGCGGCCCAATTCCAAGGCCGAAGCACGGGCGTGGTACAGCGGGTGGGTCTCTATCTGCTTGTAGGTCCATTCGTGTTCTTCGTCAATCACGATTAGACCCAGGTTGGCCACCGGGGCGAACAACGAGCTGCGCGGGCCGACGACAACATCGTATTTACCCTCGCGGATGTCCCACCACTGGTCAACCTGCTGACGCGCTGTCAGCCGACTGTGCATGACGGCCACGCGGCCTGGGAACCAGGAATTCACCCGCTCCAGTGTCTGGGGAGTGAGCGATATCTCAGGCACCAGGAAGATCGCCTGGCGACCCTGGCGCACCACTTGGTCGATGGCCCTCAAATAGACCTCAGTCTTACCGCTGCCGGTTACGCCGTGGAGTAAGAAGTTGCGTGGCTGTAGCTCCGGGTCGTCCAGCACCGCTTGTATCCGAGCGAGGGCATCAGCTTGGTGGGTGGTCAGAGTGTGTTGTCGCCGCTCCGTGGTCAGGCCTGGTCTGGCTACCGTCTCGGAGTCGGCCCGCACCCATTCCATGGCAACCAGCCCTTTGCTGAACAGAGCTTGGCCCACGCCGTTGCCGAATTCTTTGTTGGCCAGGGTTGCCGGATAGGGCGCGCGCTGCTCCCTGATGGCGGCCAGTAGTCCATTTTGACGCTCCGGCAGGCTTCGTTCATCTGGGTCTTCAGCATCAGCCGCAACTGGCGAGGGCAGCAGGAATGTTTCGTACTTGGGGGCTGCTCTGGGCCGGGGCATAGTCAGCTCGCGCTGGACCAATTTCTGGTCAACCATCCGGGTCAGTTCACGGCTACCGTTGGAACCCATGATTTTGGTAAAGTCGGATTCTAAAATCCCAGACCTTTTTTGAACCAATTCACCAAATGCAACGACTGCCTCAGGCTTCAACTTAGTATCAGTGATCTCCACACCGGGCACGGCGGTAATCCGAGAGCGGACGTGATTCTCAAAGCCCGGAGGGAGAAGTGGGCCAATGGCGGTGAACAGAGAGCAGCGGTAATGTTCGCTGATCCAGCGGGCCAACAGCAGATGGTGGGGACCGATCAGGGGAGAGGGTTCAACTGGCTGGATGATGTGCCTGGTCTCGGGGACATTGGGCATGGCCACCAGTTCAATCACCAGGCCTTGGAGCAAGCGGCGTCCAAAGGGGACCCAGACAAGCTGGCCGGGTTCAACAGTGAATCTTGGCGGGATGGAGTAAGAGAAGGTCCGCGAATGGCCCACCACTGCGTCCACCGCCACTTCCGCGTATCTCATGGTGTTCATATAAGCCCGCACAAGAACCTGGGATGCCTGGGTTGAAAATGCGCCCGTGATAAAGACCCAATAACTGGCCGGCCTGAATAAGAACTGACCTAAAATTAGCACGGCCCGCTAAGTGCGGGCCGTGCTTGGTTTCGTTTAGTTAGTCTTTTTCTGTTTCTTCCGCTGGCGGTTCGTCTGCCGGTGGGTCTTCCACGACCTGTTCCTCTGCTGCTGGTTCTTCTGAAGGAATTTCTTCAGCCTCATCGTCCGCAGTGTCTACCATTTCGTCAGTGGCTTGGCCTTCAGAGTCGATTATGGCTTCTTCAGCCTCCAACTCCACCAGTTCTTCAGCCTCTGCGGTGGACATAGCGGCTTGTTCTTCAAGTTCCGCCATGGCTGCTGCGGCTGCCTCCTGGACCTTGCGACGCTGCACAGGATTGAGTTCCTTGATCCTGGCTGCCCTGCCCTGCAAACCACGCAGGTAGTAGAGCCTGGCGCGACGAACCGAGCCATAGCGGGTGATTTCCAGAGACTCTACCAAAGGTGAATGGATGGGGAATATACGCTCAATGCCGATGCCGGCGGTGATGCGGCGTACAGTGAAGCTGGCGGCGGGGCCCTTGCCATTGTTCAACCGGATAACCACTCCTTGAAAGACCTGGATTCTTTCCCGCTCACCCTCTCTAATTCGGAAGCTTACGTTGACGGTATCGCCAGCGCTAAATCTAGGAATTTTGGGGTTGGGGGCTTTTTTCAGTAACTGAGCGGCTTCCATCTGGTCTCACTAACTCGTAATTTCGATTTCAATTTTCGATTTAATTAACCGGTGCGCTCCAGTGTTTTAAGCCACAAGTCGCCGCCGATGTATCGTCAGGGATTGAATTAAGGTCTGCCGGTTTTAGTGGTGGGCGGTAGTGGACTCGAACCACTGACCTCTTGCGTGTCGAGCAAGTACTCTAACCAACTGAGCTAACCGCCCGCACCTATGCAGTGTAACAAGGGGCGCTTTCGCCAGTCAAGACAGGCCCGGTCTCAGGCTGCATGGCCATGCAAGTCACCGTGCTAGTATGAGACTACTTTGACCATCAACACTTCACGCCTGCTGCTCCGCCCTTTGGAGCTGTCTGACGCGCCCGACATTCAGCGTCTGGCCGGTGACAAAGATATCGCAGCCACCACCCGCGATATTGATCACCCCTACGAAGATGGCATGGCCGAGAAATGGATCAGTTCATGCCAACGTCAAAAAGAGTCTGGAGAATTGGTCCACTTCGCCATCACCCTCATCGACAACAAAGCTTTTATCGGGACGGCCACGCTACACCTGGACTCTGATGGTAAAGGGGCCGAACTGTCCTATTGGGTCGGCAAGCCCTTTTGGAAGAGGGGTTATGCCTCCGAAGCCGCCAGTGCTCTGGTCAGCCACGGGTTCACTAAATTGAACCTGGGCCGAGTCTATGCCGCCCACTTCAGTCGCAACCCCGCCTCGGGCCACGTTCTGCAGAACGCGGGCATGCTGTACGAGGGCTCACAGCTAGGGCCAACGATTAAATGGGGGAACTTGGAACAGTTGGAACTCTACGGAGTTTCGCGAGAGCAGTTCCTGGAGTCTGGCTAGAAATTCTTCCGAGGACGAACACAATGGATGATTCTGCGAGTACCTAGGCGCACTGGATTCCTGCTTCGGCAGGAATGACGGTTGGTGGGTGGCTGAGCAGGCTCACAAAATTCCCTCGCCCTCGCAGGGGGAGGGTTAGGTTCGACTATGTCAAGACTCGCGACAAATTGAAGGGTGGGGGCAGATGGTTCTCAAAAGCCATCCTCAGCTTCAACAGGTCGAGAGTCTCGATTTATCGGACCTGTCGAAGGACTCAAGTAATGCCTCACTAGCTGTAGTAGGGCATTACCTCGTTGGTGAATAGCTCAATTGACCGCATGGCCTGATCGTGGGATAGGTCCCCCCACTGGAACGCGCCGACAAAGTAGTTGGCCCCGGTTGCGACGTATTCATCCATGTATTTCCGGATGGTCGCAGGCGAACCGGCCACAGAGCCAAACCCCGCTCCGCCGCCAACTGGGTTTGCCACATGGCCCTGCAGATTCTGACGCCGTTCGACTCTCTCCTCATCTTCCAACGTGGCAGAGAGGTCGCGCCGTTCTTCCTGGGGAATCTCCCTGGCAGGTATAGCCGATGGACGAGGGTTCATGCCCTCACCTTGGAATTGGGTTAGGCCGCGCCTTTCGGCTTCCAACCTCCGGGGGGTGCCCAGGTTCCAGGCGTAATGGTCCCAGGCTGGTTTTGCCTGTGCCATCGCCTCTTCATCGGTGTCTGCCAACAGCAGATGAACCACCAGGCCAATCTTGGGTTCTGTACCCTGGGCGGTCAGCGCACCCACACCTTGATGCTTGGCCCATTCCTCGTGGTAGCGCGTGACGTTAGCTTCAAAGCTGTCCAATCCGCCGACTATGATGGTGTTCATACCGTCCATCGCCGCCGTCTCCACGTTGCGCATGTACCAGAAAGGAGGCATGGGTTGTTGCATCGGCCTTAGGCGCATGGGCAGTTCATCAAAATTGTAGAATTCGCCCTGATGGGTCAAAACGTCGTTGCTCAGCCCATTTTGTACGGCGGCAAGGGTCTCCCGATAGCGGGCGTAGTTTGTTTCAACGTCGGAGTCCTGCCCCCAGAAGAAGGCTTCAAACACGCCGCCGCGGCCAACACCAATCTCCAACCGTCCACCACTGAGGTGGTCCAGCATGCAGTATTCCTCTATGAGCTGGACCGGGTGATGAAGCGGCAGCACGCAAATGCCGGGACCAAAGCGAATGTTCTCAGTGCGCTGGGAAACTGCGGCCAAGAAAACGTTTTGCGACGGAGCCAGACTGTGTACCGCCGGAGTGTGATGCTCAGCCAGATGGTAGGCGTAGTACCCGGCCTTATCGAGTACCTGAATCTGCTCCATTCGCAGATTGTAGGTCTCTTGAAGTCCCAAACCTGGAACAGGCTCTATGTGGTCGAACACTCCGAATTGAAGGGCCATTTGCCGAATCTCCTAGCTTGTCGTGGTTATTCCGTGGCAGTTTACTATTGGTGTCAAATTTATGGAGCGGCTCTGGCAGTGTTAATTTGGGGTTTCTTCAGGCACAGCGGTTCTCGTCTGTCGCCAACCGCCAATTAGAAACACGACCGCTCCTAACAATCCGATAGACGACCCAATCACAAAAACGTCTTTGAATGCCTTGATAAAGGCCAGACCCTCAGCCTCTGGACCTATTGCCAGTCCCAACAGGTGATGGTCGGCTCTCCAGCCAAATATCCCGCCGATGACCGCCACAGCCAGAACCCGGCCGCAGGACTGGGACAACGACAGAGCCGCCCCGGCGGTGCCAAACCTCTCTGATGGCACACTCCCCAGCATCAACGAGTACGCCGCAGCCTGGAACAATCCCAGGCCGGCACCGACAACCCCGATGCGCAGAGCAACTTCCCATGAATTCGATTCAGTATTCAGCAGACTCATCGTGAACAGCCCGGCGGCCATTACCAGCAGGCCACCAACCCCCACCGGCAGGTAGTTGAACCGGTCACAGAGCCACCCGCCAGCGCCAGACGATATGGTGTTGAAGAAGGCAAGAGTTGCCAGCATCAGCCCAAGCATGAGGGTACCGCCGCCCAGACTGTCGGCAACGTAGAACGGAAAGATGAACCAGATCACAAAAACGCCCAGATTGGCCAGGAACATACTCACACTTGAGGTTGTAAAGCCTCTGATGCGCAGCAAATAGCCAGGCAAAACTGGCCAGGGGGCCTTTAGTTCCACTCGCCAGAATGTAATCAAGAACATGGGGGCCGATGTCAGCAACGCCAGTACTGCCGGAGATTCCCACCCGAAGGACCGGCCTAGCCTTAAGCCGATTATCAGAGACAATAATCCGCCAACCAGCAGGACTGCTCCGGTCACATCAAACGCCGGCCCGGAGTTTTCGGTGTTTGATGACTCTTTACGTTTGCCCTCTAAGAAATAGACGCCCAGCACGATGGCGATGACTGCGAATGGCGTGCGGCCCAAGAAGATCCATTCCCAGCCGATCCAGCCCACCAAGAACCCAGCGCCAATGGTGCCGGCTAACATGCCCAGTGCCTGACTGCCCACGGTGAAACCCATGCTCAAACCACGTCTGCTGGCAGGGAATACCCTGGCAGCAAGGGCGGGTGAAACGGCGAATAAGCTACCGGTGCCCACTGCCTGCAGCACCCGAAAGCCCACCAAGGTCTCCAGGTTAGGCGAGAAGGCGATGAAGAACATGGCGGCCAGATAAGTAGTGGCGCCAAAGATGTAAACGGGCTGCAATCCAAACCGATCGCCAAAACTGCCGGCGCCCATTACCAACGCCGCCTGAGTAGCTATGAAGGCAACAATCACCCACTGGATGCTCTGCAGATCGACACCTAGGTCATCGGTCATGGCCGGTAGTGCCACATTTAACGACGTGTCCAGCGCAGCCAAAAACATGCCCAAAGTGGCAGCAACAGCCATTGGCATTTTTGACCAGTTAGACTCGCCTCCTGAAGTGATTAATTGGGGTTGTTCCGGTGACGTACTCATGAGTACCAAATTCTACCCTTTCTAGTTTGAAAGAGGATACGCCCTAGCCTTGAGACCCAGGTAGTAATTTTATTGCAATGCCCTGCCGCTTGTCTTAGAATTCGGGTGGTGTTTTGTCTGTAGACAAACAAGTTCGCACGCCCATTTTTAACACGCCAAGCAACATGCTTTTCGCAAGCGAATAATCAATCTGGTAGTTAAGTAGAGGTCGCCAAGTGGTAGAAGATTCCGGAAGATTCGACGCCCTGCTTCAAGAAGATCGAACATTTCCTCCCTCAGAGGCGTTCAAGGCCCAGGCCAACATCTCCGACCCAAACGTTTACGAGGAAGCCAAGCGCGACCCGGAAGCTTTTTGGGCTAAGTTTGCCGAGGAGTTGGACTGGTTTAAAAAGTGGAACACGGTGCTGGACTGGAAGCCGCCTCACGCCCAGTGGTTCATTGGCGGCAAGTTAAACGTTTCCTACAATTGTCTGGACCGACACCTGACCACCAGCCGCCGCAACAAGGCGGCAATCATTTGGGAGGGCGAACCGGGCGACCGGCGCGTCTACACCTACTGGGACCTTTATCGAGAGGTCTGCCAATTTGCCAACGGACTGAAGAGCCTGGGTGTTGAGAAGGGTGACCGGGTCACCATCTATATGCCCATGGTCCCAGAACTGCCCATTGCCATGCTGGCCTGCGCGCGTATCGGCGCCGCCCACAGCGTGGTATTTGGCGGGTTCAGCGCCGAGTCGTTACGTGACCGGCTGAACGACTCTGAGTCCAAAATAATGATCACAGCAGACGGCGGCTACCGACGGGGCGGAATAGTGCCCCTGAAGCAGAACGCCGACGACTCTCTAAGCCAAGAAGGTGGCTCACCCACAGTAGAAAAAGTGATTGTGCTGCGTCGGACTGAATCCGCCGACGACAAAATGGTTGACGGCCGCGACATTTGGTGGCACGACCTGATGGAGGGACAGCCCCTCACCTGCGAACCGGAAGAGATGGACAGCGAAGACATGCTGTACCTGCTTTATACCAGCGGCACCACCGGCAAGCCCAAGGGCATCGTCCACACTTCCGCAGGGTACCTGCTGGGCACTTACGCCACTTTCAAGTGGATCTTTGACATCAAAGAAAATGACACTTATTGGTGCACCGCAGACATTGGCTGGGTCACTGGCCATAGCTACATCGTCTACGGCCCACTTTCCAACGGGGCGACCTCCGTGATGTACGAAGGCTCACCAGACTACCCGGACAAGGACCGGTTCTGGGAGATCGTCGCCAAGTATGGCGTGAGCATCCTCTACACCGCACCAACGGCAATCCGCACCTTCATGCGCTGGGGCGAAAGCTATCCCGAGAAGCACGACATGTCTTCCCTGCGGCTGCTAGGATCAGTTGGTGAGCCTATCAACCCAGAAGCTTGGATCTGGTACCACAAGAACATCGGTGGCGGCAGATGCCCGGTGGTGGATACCTGGTGGCAAACAGAGACCGGCAGCATCCTAATTGCGCCTCTGCCCGGAATCACCACCCTTAAACCCGGTTCTGCCACACGGGCCTTTCCCGGCATTGAAGCGGAGATTCTAGACGACCAAGGGAACTTCGTTGGCCCTGGTGGCGGTGGTTATCTAACCGTCAAGAAGCCTTGGCCTTCAATGCTTCGCACCATTTACGGTGATGAAGAACGGTATGTTGAGCAGTATTGGTCTCGCTACCAGGACATCTATTTCACCGCTGACGGCGCCAAGCTGGACGAGGATGGCGACTTCTGGCTGCTGGGCCGGGTTGATGACGTAATCAACGTCTCCGGCCACCGAATCGGCACCATGGAAGTGGAGTCTGCCTTGGTGGACAACCCAAAGGTCGCCGAGGCGGCCTGCATCGGCAAGGCCCATGAAATCAAGGGCCAGGCAGTGGTCGCCTTTGTCACCCTGAAAGACTCGGTCGCCATCTCAGATGAGGTCATCGTAGAGCTAAAAACCCATGTGGCAACCAAGATTGGTGCGATGGCCCGGCCTGAAGACATCATTTTTGCCGCCGAATTACCTAAAACCCGCAGTGGCAAGATCATGCGACGGCTGCTCCGCGACGTGGCCGAAGGACGGACTCTGGGAGACACCACAACCCTCGCTGACCCGGCAGTGGTAGACTCTCTAAAGGAACAATACGGCGACGAGGAATAGTCAGCCGTTTTAATAGCAGCAGATAGTCCCCTATGGAGGGCGGAATCAATGGCGAGTTACAAGAAAGAAGAGGCCCAGGAATGGGCTTGGGAAACACTAAAAGGGCAGTGGACCACCCTGATCACCCCCTTTACTCCCGACAACCAGATTGACGTTGAAGGGATGAAGCGCAACGTTCACCACGTACGCAGCCTGGGCACTGTTGGTGCCGGTTGCACTTGGAACATGGGCGAATTCTGGGCACTATCCCAAGATGAACGTTTTCAGGTGATGGATGCCGTTTCCGAAGCCGCCGAGGGCACCTGGCCCATTGGCGCTCATGTAACCAGCACCAACGCCAACGAGATGATCTCACTGGCTCAGCACGCCGAGGCCCAGGGCTTTGAGCTTCTAATAGTTGCCCCGCCGTACATGGCCACCAAGACTGAAGATCAGGTGGTTGAGTACGTAAGGCTGCTGGCCGAGAATACAAATCTGGCCATCATGTTTTACAACTCACCACAATTTGGCATCATCATGAGCCCCTACGGAATGGGCCAGCTATGTGCCATACCGAACGTGGTCGGAGTGAAAGAGGCCAGCTTCAACCAACAGATTTCCATTGAAACGCACTTGTCTTTGGGGAAGGATCACGTTATCAGCACCCCTGATGAATGGATATACTTCAAGGGCCAGGAACTCGGTATCCAGCAACAGGTGATGTTTGCCAACACCTCCGATTGGAGATTTGATGTTCCCGGCGCAAACAACTACGTTCAGTGGATTGATCGTGCCTGCAAAGGCGATCTGGACGAGCAATTCTACGACACTAAGCTCCGTCGTTTGAAGGAACTTTCAGATACTTGGTGGACTAAGACACAAACCAAGTTCAACGGCGCATTGCCGGTAGCAATGGTCAAACATTGGGCCGAACTCATGGGCATGTCTGGCGGTTCGGTCCGTCCGCCATTATTCAATTTATCACCAGTGGAGAAGTCAGAGTTGAGAGAAGAATTGGAACCCCTCAAGCCAAAACCAGCAGTAATTCCCGCCGTGCCAACGAAGTCACGTGGCGCTTGGTTAGACGGAAATAACAACTTTGCTTCAGGCATGTTACTCATGGTGAGCGTGCAGAACATGGAAGAAGCGATGGAAGCCGAACAGGGCGGAGCCGATATCGTCGACGTTAAGAACCTGCAGGAGGCTTTGGTTGGTTCCGGCCACCCCAACATTGTGAAAGCAGTGCGGGGCATAATGCCGGTGGAGAAGCACGTTAGCGTAACCCTGGGTGTTGTCCCCAACCAACCCGGCACCGTGGCCATGGCCGTCTATGCGGCCGCCATGTTGGATGCCACTTCAGTGAAGGTTGGTTTCCAGGAAGCTAACTACGAACAGGCAGTGCAAGTACTGAAAGAGTCTCGGATGGCCCTGGAGGGTTTCAACTGCAAGTTGGTTGGCTCTGTCTTCGCCGACAACGTGCTCTTTGACGACGGACTAGACCCGCTGTGTATGGTTGATTTGGCTAAAGACGGCGAGTGCGACGGATGGTTGATTGACACACTGACCAAAGATGGCCGGAATATATTCGACTTCATGCCGGAGCCTGTGCTGAAGGACCTGGTCCTCCGGGGCAAGGAACTGGGCATGAGCACTGCATTGTCCGGGCATTTGAAACTTTCGGACCTGGATGAGCTAGCCCGCATCAACCCCGACATAGTGGGCGTTAGGGGCGCAGTCTGCGGCAACGGAGAACGGGACCGGGCAGTAGCCTGGGAATCCGTGGCCGAATTCAAGCGCCAGGTTGACCTACGCAAGAGTGGCGAGGTTGATGTCCACGACGGCGAAGTTATCCCGGTGAGCGGCTCAAATGGCTGGGTTGTCATCGACGGTCGTGGCAAGAGCTGCGCTGGCGTGATTGCCGCCCTGACCAAGCAGGTTGGCGCAGATAATGAGTCCTTCGTTGAAGCCATCCTAGCCGACGCACTGAACATCTACGACGTTTCACTCTGGGCTGAGAAAGCCGGACACGAGGTTCTGACTAAACGCTCCGACCCAGACGGCACAACCAGAGTTCTAATACGCCCGTAAGAACCAACAAACCCAAGCAAACAAAAAGAGAGCACCGAATTGGCGCTCTCTTTTTTAATTTCCTGAATTCAACCAGACTCAAAGGTTCCAAAACGCCCGAAGACCGGCAGGTATTTTCCCCAACGCAGTTGGTTAGATCATGAAGACTGGATCTGAGTCTTTGTTAATTCTGGTTTCGGTTTTCAGACCGTCGCGTTGGAACTTGGGGAGAGAGTGCATATTGCTGTAACTCTCGCCATCCAAGTATTTCAGCTCCTTGGCCAAACGCCGGGCCAACTCCGCTTCAACCTCATCCTCTGAGACCTGGGGAAACGCAGTATCGGAGGCGATTGTAAAGCCCCAGAGAGTCTGGAAAGCCGGCACGTGCACCTGCACTGCCTTGGTGTGTTCAAAGAGCGTACCCAGGGTGTTAAAGATAGTCGTGAAGCACTCTTTGAAACTGAGCAATCCGGCCGGGCCAGACTGTGTGACCAGCACACCACCTGGGTTCAGTCGAGACTTGGCGATCGCGTAGAATTCCTGGGTGTAGAGCAGGGCAGCCGTGCCGCCCTCAAGTGGGTCAACCAGATCCAAGACGATTACATCGTAGGTATCTGAAGTGTTTTCCAAATAGCCACGGGCGTCTTCATGGAGCATGTTGGTACGTGAATCGTCAAAGCTGCCCATATGGTGATTGGGGAGATACTCGCGGCAAAGCGCAACCACCTCTGGATCCAAGTCAATCATCGTCGCCCGTTCAACAGAGGTGTGGGCTAAAACTTCCCTGAGGGTGCCGCCTTCTCCGCCGCCGCCAATGAAAACCTGCTTGGGGTTCGGGTGACAGAGCATAGCGGGGTGTACCAGAGTTTCGTGGTAGATGTGTTCATCGCGTTCTGTGGACTGCGTTTTGCCGTCTAGAACCAAGCTACGGCCAAACAGTTCTGAATCCAGAACTTCCACTTTTTGGTAGGCCGTTTCGCCTGAGTAAAAGACCTCACGCACCTTGAGCATCACGTTCAGGTCAGCGTAGACGCCTTCAATAAACCAATTTCCGGACATGTCCATATTAAGCTGAGAACTCGGTCAGAGCCCCACAGCCTCCTGAACCGCCAGTCCGCGCTTAATTTCTTGAATCTCCGGGACGCGACATTCCAGGGCTTCAGCCAATTTGGTAGCTGCTTCCATGGGCTGAAAAGAAGTTCCACACGAGAAAATATCTGCCGCAGCATAGCCGTATTCAGGCCAGGTGTGAATCGATATATGAGACTCAGCGATAGCCAGTATTCCGGTAACGCCCTGAGGTGAAAAGTGGTGGAAAGATTCGCCAATTATGGTGGCGCCAACGTCTTCAGCCGTCTCTATCATCGCTTTACGGATGTAAGAGAGGTCATTAAGTAGCTCGGGATTACAGTCCTTGAGTTCCAATAAGAGATGAGAACCTAGTACTTCCAATCACCTGTCCTCCTAATATTCATAGGTTGATTTGACGCAACAATAAAACATTCTATATGCCCATTCATAGCGAGGCAAGGCCCAACCATAAAAGCCCTGTTTTCCAGGCACGTAACGCCTGTTTTTTACCAACTCGATACGTGTGTTTAGTCGTGCAGATTAGGGACCAAGCAGGCCTGTGCGCCGGCGACGCAGTATCAGTCAGCAAGACAATGGAAACAGCGGTATTGGTTTCAACCAACACCCTTTCCGGCGACTATGTATACACCTTTGACATAGACTTCAACATTACGATGGATAATATTGGCTCAATTTCTATAACAATCAAAGAATACATAGACCTGCTGCCCCCCGGGTTCTCTTACGTGTCCACCAGCCCCAACGGTGACATCACAGAGATTCCGCATAACCTCCACCATGAGAACCAAGTGGACCGCCAACGGGTAACCTGGAAATTCAACCCAGATATTGAGTTGTCTACTGGAGAGTCCCAATCCCTGATCTTTACGACCACCGCATCTCTTACCAGGGGAGATTACTGGAGCGACCTGTTAGTGGACTTTGCCGGTGGAACGTTCTCTAAAGACCGGTATAGCTGGCCCACTGCCTTGATTTTAGTCAGAGACGTCTACACTGTGACGGCAACCGACAATCAAGGGAATGAACAGGTCATTGCCGCGGAAGTGTGGCTGGGGGACGAGAATGGATCCATCGCCACTTGGGCTTTGCCCTAAGCCAGGCATAACGCCAATATTCTGTAGCTCATCTACCACATGACCTGGCAAGGTTCTCAGAATTGAGTGGCCGGGTGGCCGCAACCACTAGCAGACTTTATTCGTCCTCAGACCAGCTCGCTTCCAATGCCTCTTCATCGATGATGTTCTCGTCGTCGTCTTCATCATCATCATCTTCTTCCAGCGCTGACTGGGTTGCCCTCTTGTCCACTCGCGTCCGGCTAGCCCCGTCTGAATTCCCAGCAGGCTGGGACGGGAAGGAGCACATGTTCTGCAGGCTGGGGTGCTTGAATGTCTCTCTGACCATGATGGAGACACCATCATCATTTACAGACACAACAACTGCGCTGTACTTGTTGCCTCCGTCCATCAGCCGGGCCAACCGATTGCCCATCTTGGGCTCCAACTGACCCAATAGCTGTCCATCCAATGTCTTAACCATCACCGTGTTATTTTCACGTGATAACACCACCGGGTCGCTGGGAGCGAGGTGGACTGTTGTTTTTCTACCATTTGAATTACGGAGCGAGGTGGAATTGCGAAGCACGGTCGTCGCAGATTTGCCGCTTTCTTCG
>DUCU01000017.1:33329-40912 GCA_012959605.1 Dehalococcoidia bacterium
CCAAATCGGGATTAGCAGTCAACTGATCAAGCCTGGCCCGGTTCTTCTTGGCTATGTTGTTGTACGGGGCAATCTCACGGACCTGATTCAACGCAGCCTGTGCGTCTACGTAAGAGCCGGTCTCAATCAACGCCTTCACCAGGCGGTTCATCGCCTCAACGTCGGTGGGAAACAATTCTAGAATCGCTATGTTGACTTCAGTTGCTCGCTCCCATTCGCCTTTTACGGCAAGGTTCACGGCTTCCTGACTGAGATCCCGTTTCAATTTTAAGCTGCCCCGCGTGCTTAGTACTTCAGAGTCCATTTCGTCTCCTGTTTGGCGCTGCTTCACCGTCATTTAGCCATAAATAAATGGCCTTTACACGGTCAGGCTAACCCCAACAAGCTTGCTAATATTACCGTTAGTGATACTGTCTGCTTGACCCTATTATTAACCCGTTTCCCAGTGGTTTTCCGGGGCTCGTTTCATGCCTAGGGTCTATTTAGTATTTACAGTATCGCTTCGCCAAAGGTCAAGCCTAAAAAGGGCATGAATATGTTAATTCGAATCGGCTTGTACCTGGTGTCTTCCATCCGCTGAGGGCAAAAGTACACATGCAGCCCATTATTGGGCTCAAAGTCAGTCAATGAAAGACCAGAGTGAAGGTGTTGCTTGGGAACACAGGGGTTGGCTACGAGGTGTTGCGGTGCCGCCACCTAATTTTTAATAAATCCACGGTCATGGTCAGTGAATCCTGGACCGGGCGTACCTTGCTTTGAGACCGGTAATACCAGTCCACTCCCACTTCGGAATAACTGCGCCCAAGCTTGCGGGCCAGATGCAGCAATTCCACGTCAAATGCGAACCCATCAATGGTCAGACGAGGGAAAAGGTCTTGAGCAGCCTCTCCTCGAAAGCATTTAAACCCGCACTGGGAATCCGCAAGGCCAGACACGGCCAATTTGCTAACAAACAGGTTGAATAGACGCCCCATGAAATGGCGGCGGGCGGGTTCATCGTACCGTTTGGCGCCCGGGGCTTCTCTGGAGCCCAGCACAATATCTGAGTCAGGCCCGGTGGGAGGCAACAGCCGCTCCACCTGCTGAATAGGGACGGATAGATCAGCGTCGCAGAGTAATCGGTATTGGCCTTCCGCTGCCAGCATACCGTTCTTCATCGCCCAGCCCTTGCCACCGTGGCGCAAACGTAGGATCCGGACGTTGGGGTGTTCTACGATGACCTGACCAACCAGTTGAGCGGTGTTGTCCGTGCTGCCATCATCGGCTACGACCACTTCCCACTCGTAATCCTGAGCTGCAAGATATTCGGTAACTTTCGCCAGGGTTTCTGCGATCCGGGGTTCTTCGTTGTACGCCGGAATCACAACTGATAGGAATGGCTCGGACAAGTACTTACTCCCTGTGTCTCAGAACTGTATAGATAACTATTTAGGAGCTAAAATACGGAGGCTAGTCCACCGGGTCTGGTTCATCAAGTTGAAAGCCCCGGTGCAGCAATCTAATTGCTTCCTGCGCCTGTTCTTCCCTGATGATGCAGGAGATGCGTATCTCCGAGGTTGTGATCATGTCTATGTTCACGTTGCCGTCAGCCAGCACCCGGAACATGCGTGACGCATAACCAGGTATGTGCTGCATACCAGAACCGACCACGCTCACAGCTGCAAGGCCGCCCTCGCTGATTAAATCACCGGCGCCCAGCTCTTTGGATAGTTCTTCAACCTTTGCTATGGCAGCGGGCAAGTCGGTACCGCTGACGGTAAAGCTAATATCCGTAGTTCGGTCTTCACTGGTGTTCTGGACAATCGTGTCCACACTGATTCCAGACTGGGCCAATGGTTCAAACAACGCTGCCGCCACGCCCGGTTGGTCGGGAACGCTGCGCACAGTGATCTTGGCCACGTTAGTGGTGCAGGCAATCCCCGTTGCTTTGATTCTATTCTCCATCTGAACCTCGTTGGCATTTGCGTTGTTGGGTATGTTGTGAATCAGCGTACCGGGGGTTTGGTTGAAGCTGGAAGCCACGTAAATTGGTACATTGTAAAACGCGCCCAACTCTATGGACCTTGGGTGCATCTTGGCCCCGTAATTGGCCAACTCCAGCATCTCGTCATAATCGATCTCAGTCAGTTTCCTGGCCTCGGGTACTATCCTTGGGTCGGCGGTGTAGATGCCATCAACGTCAGTGTAGATCTCACACCGGTCCGCGCCGAGGGCCACTGCTAACGCCACTGCAGTCGTGTCAGAGCCACCCCGTCCCAGAGTTGTGATGTCATTGTCCTCGTTGATTCCCTGGAAACCGGCCACCACAACAACGCGACCTTCTTTCAGTTCCTTAAGCATCCGCGCGGTGTCCACGCTGTGAATCAACGCCCGGCCGTGGCTGGTGTCGGTGTGAATCCCTGCCTGGGAGCCAGTTAAGCTGACTGCTTCCAATCCCAGATCAGCCAGGGCCATGGTCAAAAGGGTGCAAGACACCACCTCGCCGGTGGACAGCAGCAGGTCCATTTCTCTTGGATGGGGTTTTTGAGAGACGGAATGGGCCAGTTCAATCAGCTCGTCAGTGGAGTCACCCATGGCCGAAACCACCGCCACAACGCCGGTGCCCTTTTGGCTGACATCAGCAATACGCCTGGCAACACCTTGAATCTTCTCAGCGTCGGCCACAGATGAGCCGCCGTATTTATGAACAACTAGAGGCATGACTAAGCTTTTATCGTATGGGTGTTGGCCAAAGATGAGCCGCTGATTTTATGAACTTGTAGGAACATGGCTATGCTTCAACCACATGGGCGCCGCGCACAGTGGGCTGGGTGACGCTGACATTGCCCTCAACGCTGGCCTGCCGGGCAGCCTCTGCCATCTCGTAGGCCACGGTCATCTCTCGACCTTTGGTCAACGCCAGTATCGTGGAGCCACTCCCGGAAAGGAAAACACCCAACGCGCCTGCGTCCAATGCCGCTTTGAAAATTACCTTCATCGGCGTGAATAATTGGTGCCGGTAGGGTTGGTGCAGTCGGTCTTGGGTCGCAATGGTCAGAAACTCCGGGTGATTAGTGGCCATACTGGCCACCAGAAGCCCAACGCGGGCCATGTTATGCACTGCGTCGGCAATGTTTACGGTTTCAGGGAGAACGGCCCGTGCGTCTTCTGTGGAGATTTTAACGTCAGGTACGAAGATCACCGCATGCAAGTCTGATGGTACGTTTACCGGCACGGTGAAAAGACGCTGGCCCTCTTCGGTCTGCTCGGTGATGACCAACTGCATTCCGCCCATGACTGCGGGGGCAACGTTGTCCGGGTGGCCTTCAATGGTCGCGGCCATCTCAAGCAAGTCTTTGGCCGTGTAGTCTTCAGAGCAGAGTGCGTTGGCTGCGACCAAACCGCTGGCAATGGCCGCTGCGCTGCTGCCCATGCCGCGGGCCAAAGGAATCGTGTTATCGCATTTGAGGCAGACAGAGGGCATTTCCTCGCCAGCGTCATCAAACAAGAATGCCATAGACCGATAGACCAGATTGTCGCGTCCCGTTCCCAGTTCACCTGCGCCTTCACCAGTGATGTCAACCACAGGTTCGCCGCCGTCCAGAACCTCTACTTCCAGAGTATTCCAGACGTCTAGGGCCATCCCCAGGCAATCGTATCCGGGGCCCATATTTGCAGTGGTGGCAGGTGCTTTGACGCGGACTGTAGTCATCTAATTACTTTTGGGTAAATTCTTTGGGCAGAGTGTGTAATAGGGTTGACCTCCATCTTAGCCTCGGGCCTACGACTCAACCTCAGGCTCCGAATTAGACTCTACCCTAAGATAGAATCATCAACAAGCCCAGTCGTGAGCAGGACAAAAAGAGGGACGACTGGTCCAGGCTTGGAATCAGTGTCAGCTAGAAGCTGGAAACCTGCGAAGTTACTCGACCGTCACAGATTTGGCCAGGTTACGCGGCTGATCCACATCCCGGTCGCGCAGCAGGGCAATATGGTAGGCCAGCATCTGAAGCGGCACGGTAGTGAGCAGGGGAATGATGTGCTCCGGAGCCTCAGGTATATACAAGACGTGATCAACGTCGGCGGCCAGTTGGGTGTCGCCTTCGGTCAGCACCGCCAACACGCGTCCATCCCTGGCCTTAACCTCTCTGATGTTGTTCGCGACTTTGTCGTAGAGTGTGTCTTTTGGCGCCAGTGCGACAATCGCCATGGCACTATCGATCAGGGCGATGGGCCCGTGCTTCATCTCGCCCGCGGGATAACCTTCCGCGTGGATGTAACTGATTTCCTTGAGCTTGAGCGCCCCTTCAGAGGCGATGGGTGAGTTCATCCCCCGTCCCAAGAACAAGAAATTGTCGAATGTTGCGTACTCCTGAGCCATCTGCTGGTAGACCGAACTATCTGCAATCAGTTCACCCATGAGCCTTGGCAGTTGGGCCAGGCCGTCCACCAGTTCCTGGAACTTGGCCGGTTCCAACGTCCCGCGAGACTGGCCCAGGTAAATCGCCAGCAGGTTCAAGATGGTCAAAGAAGCCACAAATGTCTTGGTGCTGGCCACACCTATCTCGATGCCGGAGCGCATGTAGAACGAGCCATCAGCGATGCGCGACGCCTGGCTGCCCTCTGAGTTGCAGATGGTGATTAATTTTCCGCCCTTGTCCTTGACCATCTGCATGGCCGCAACCGTGTCGGCCGTTTCACCAGACTGGCCGATAGATACAACCAGTGTGTTGGGGCCGATGAAGGGGTCTCGGTAGCGGAACTCGGACGCGCTCTCTGCCTCAGCCGGCAACCCGCTGTAGCGCTCCACCAGATGACGGCCAACTTGGGCAGCGTTCAAACTGGTGCCACAACCGATTAGCATCACCCGGTCCAGCTTGGCAATTTCCTCGGTGGACAGGGGAAAGTCTGGCAGGTCAACGCGGCGGGTATCAAAATTGATTCGCTCTCGCATGGCGCTAGCCACGGCCTGCGGTTGCTCCATGATCTCTTTCAACATGAAGTGTTGGTAGCCGCCCTTGTCCACCAGCACCTCTTCTTGGGTGACCAGTCGGGGTTGTTTTACTATGGGGTTCCCGTCTAGGTCTTGGTACTCAACCCCGTCCAAGGTTACCACTACCATTTCCCCGGTCTCCAGAAAGCCAACCTGGCCGGTATTGGACTCTGCCTGGAGTAGCGGCAGCAATGCCGGAAGGTCGCTGCCAATGATCGCCTGGCCGTCTGCCTGGGCCACTACTATGCCGCCAGCATGGCCCAATCTGAGGGCGCATATCTCGGAGTCTTCGCCCTGCAGCACTGCGGATATAGCTTGGGAACCCTTGACCATGCCACCCATACTCCGGAAGGCGTCTTGGAAACTGAGACCCTGCTCCATACCCTCTTCAACCAGGTGCGTGAGGACTTCAGTATCGGTCTCGGAGTAGAAAACGTGACCAGCGCCGGTCAACCATTGTTTCAACTCTAAATAATTCTCAACGATGCCGTTATGAACCACGGCGATGCGCTGTTGACAGTCGATATGGGGATGGGCGTTGTCATGGGATGGTCGGCCGTGGGTGGCCCAACGGGTGTGTCCCAGGCCAACTGAACCTTGGGGGTGGCCGGTGGTTGCGGCCTCATCGAGACCACTCACCTTACCAACAGTCTTGCGGACTTGGATATCGCCTTGGGCGTCGACGATGGCAATTCCGGCGCTGTCATAGCCCCGGTACTCCAGGCGCTTCAGACCCTCATAGATGATGGGCCAAGCGTCTTGTTTTCCAACATACCCAACAATGCCGCACACAGGTCCTCCCGGCCACCGAGGATGCCACTAACTTTACGTCTCATCCATATTAAAAGTGAAAATGGGAAACGATAATAGTTCAGTATAGGGACGCCGAGAATTTAGTGTCAACGAATCGAGACTACCGCTGCGGCCAATCCCAAGGTAACTCAAATAAAACCCGGCGGATTAGCCGACCGCTACTAGGATTCTGCCTTGAGCAGTTTGCTGAGGTTTTTGGAGAAGTCTGCCAGGGTGTTGCGGGCTTTGCGACGAATGATGGGCTGGCCAAGTTCACCCAACCGGCCCATGAAAGTGGTATCACTAACGATCTCCAGTTCGGTCTCATTGTCCGACTGAGCAGTCACTTTCATGCTCATGTTGGTCTTCACGCCGCCGCCGACGCGCTTGTCGCCAGCCTCAACCAGGAAATGCGCTTCTCCGGCCTCTGCGTCTTGAGACACGATGGTGATTGTCCCGTTTAGTGTCATGCCCATGGGGCCAACCCTGGCTTGCATGGTCGCCTGAAATCGCCCCTCGCCGTCCGGCGTGACCTCTTTGATCCCCGGGATGCAGGTGGCAGCCTTGGGGATGTCCATCACCAACGCCCAAGTGGCGTCGCGGCTGGCCGGAACTACAGAGCGAATCTCAAGTTTCAACTGATTAATTCCTTTATGAAACCGAAAGCTATGAAATCGAAGCCAAGGACTGCTCCACCGCGCGGCGGGCAAATACCTCAGCCATATCAGTCTTGTATTCGGCTGAACCCCGGAAGTCATCCAGCGGGTCAACTGCGTCTTTCACCAGCGCGGCAGCGGCCCGGATGTTCTCATCCGTCAACGCCTTCCCGCGCAGGGCATCTTCAGCATCAGTCGCCCTGATGGCTGTAACGCCAACCGATCCGAGCACTATCCGAACGTCTTTGCAGGTGCCATCTTGATCCTTGGAGACTACTGCCGCCACTGAAACTGTGCCGTAATCATCAGCAGTACGGGGTAGGAACTTCAGGTATACGGCACCGGAACCCGCTGGCGCCTTGGGAACCAACACGCTGGTCAGCACCTCTCCGGGCTGGACGTCTGTCTCGTAATAATCGATGAAGAAGTTTTCCAACGACACTACGCGATCTCCGCTGTTGGAGGTCAGCACTGCTGAGGCTCCCAGTGCGATCAACGATGGCGGCGGGTCTTGGCTGGGGTCGCCGTTGACCAAACCGCCGCCGATGGTGGCCATGTTGCGGATTCTGGGCGTGGCAACCTTGCGGAACGTTTCGGCCAACAGGGGTAATTCTTTGTTGATGACTGGATTGGAGATAATCTGGTGCTGGGTGCACAGGGCACCGATCCGAATCCCTTCAGGGGTGGATTCGATGCTGTTCAAGCTACCAATCTTGCGCAAGCCAATCACATGGCCTGGCTGGGACAGGCGTTGTTTCATCTGGATGACCAACGCGGTGCCTCCGGCCATAATGCGGCAGTCTTCGCCGTATTGGTCAAGCAGGCCAAATACCTGGTCAAGGCTGGTGGGGCTGTGAAATTCGAAGTCGATCATCCGCCGCTCCCTGCCGCTTCATTCATGGTCTTTGCTGCCGCGGTGATCGAGTTTAGGATGCCGTAGTAACCGGTGCAACGGCACAGGTTACCCATCATATAGTCTTTGATCTCATCTTCAGTGGGCGTTGGGTTTTCTTCCAAAAGAGATTTGGCAGCAATCACCTGGCCGGGAGTGCAGATACCGCACTGGAAGCCACCGTGGTCGATGAATGCTTGCTGTATCGGGTGGAGATTACCGTTCTCGGCAATCCCTTCAATGGTTGTAATCTCCGCGCCGTCCACCGATG
>DUCU01000018.1:0-1279 GCA_012959605.1 Dehalococcoidia bacterium
CAGCGCCGTTAGCAAATGGCGGCCAGACCGCCGCACCACCATTTTGAAGGTCTACGGCGACCTGAAACGCGGCAAGATTGTCACAGAATGCGAAGCTGTAGAACAGGAGCATTTTGAAGACTGGATCAAGATGACCGGCTGGCCCGCCGAGAGCATCTTCAACGTTGACGTGGTCATGCAGGTGGGCAATATCTGGGTGCTCTAATGTCGGCCTATTGGCCATAACCGCGATAGCGGCCAACACCGAACCCAGGCTCTCCCCTTGATCTGATCACCGGCCACCGGCCCAAAGACTCGGCTGTCGTCGCTGTCCCCCCGGTTGTCCCCCAGCAAAAAATACTCGTCCGGCCCGTTGAACCACTCCTTGGTATCTGCCCTTGGGGCACCCACTATCGGCCCGCTCTGTAGGTACTCCTCCTCAAGTAGATTACCATCCCAAAACACCCAACCCCCGGCAATCTTAATGTCTTCACCCGGCAGTCCTACAACTCTTTTGATGTATACCCCGCCCTGGCCATTAGGGGGCTCAAAAATAACCAGATCGCCCCGGTTAATCCTGTTCCACCGGCTTCCTGGCCGCACCACCAAGACCGACTCTCCATCGCACAACGTAGGCAACATGCTATCCCCCACAACCCGAAACCGGGCCGGGAAGGGAATATTTATAAAGCCCTGCAATAAAGAGCCGAAAAACACTGCCAAATGCCTCGTTTCATCAATTTCAGCAACGCCAGTTATCTTATCCCCGATCTCCGCGGCGGTCTAAACCGGTTCGGCTAGACCAGACTTCAAGGCCACTCTCTGTTTAGTTGTCACTCTGAATAAGGTGCAAGGTCTCATTGCCAGTAACGAGATTCTTCGCTTCACTCAGAATGACGAGGCTGCGCATCTTCCATGTAGTTAGTCGTGACGCTTCCAGTCTGCCACCAAGACTATGGACTAAACCGAACCTCTAACCTAGAATTAGTCGAATTCAAAATCAGATTGATCACCGCGATGAACCTGCAGCGCCGATGAGGGTAACTATGGAGAATCGAATAATTCGCGTTGGGCTCATTGGAGCCGGCGCCAACACCCGCCTCAGGCATATACCTGGCCTTCGAGAACAGGAAGGCGTTGAGGTAGTGGCCGTAGCCAACCGCAGCCGAGCATCCGGCGAGGCCATCGCCAGCGAGTACGAGATACCAACAGTGTACGACAACTGGTTGGATCTGATGGAGGCCGACGACATAGACGCCATCTGCGTCGGCACCTGGCCCAACATGCACAACACCCTGGT
>DUCU01000018.1:1345-3328 GCA_012959605.1 Dehalococcoidia bacterium
TATGGCCATGAACGCCCAAGAGGCCCAGGAGATGTTGGATGCCTCCCGCCAGTTCCCGCATCTAATCACCCAGATAGTGCCAGCACCTCAAACCCTGCAGGTTGACCAGACCGTTCAGGACCTGATCGCCAGCGGGGAGCTAGGGCGGCTATTGGCCCTGCGGCTACGGGTCTGCGACTACCACGGCCGATCCGACCGATCCGACACTTTTATGAACACAGAAGGCCCACTCCACTGGCGTCAGAACCGGCTGATCAGCGGCTATAACATCATGGGCATGGGCATCTGGTACGAGGCGATTATGCGCTACGTTGGCCCAGCCACCAAGGTTATGGCCATGACCCACGTCTTCACCAACCAACGCAAGGACGATGACGGCATCATGCGCGGGGTGACTATTCCCGACCACGTGAACGTGCTGTGCGAGTTCGCCGCCGGGGTCCAGGCTGACCTCAGTTGGAGCACCATCACCGGTATGCAGACCGGTTCTGAACTATGGATCTTTGGCAGTGAAGGCACCATTAGACTCGAAGGGCCGCCCTTCGATAAAGTCTGGATTGGCAAACCCGGAGACACTGAATTCAAAGAGCATCCTATTGCCGACGACAAGCGCGGTAAATGGGACGTGGAGAAAGACTTTATCAATTCGATCCGTGGCACCAAGCCAGTGACTCACACGCCATTTGACGTTGGCGTGCAGTACATGGAATTCACCGAGTCAGTCACTCGCAGTGCCCAGTCGGGCCAAACGGTATACCTGCCCCTTTAGGCAATACTTTAAAACTTTGTAAATCTCAGGGAGAACAACCATGGCTTCAGAAGGAATCAGGCTCGGCCTCATTGGCGCCGGCAAAAACACTCGAGACCGACACATTCCCGGCTTTCAGAAAGTAGACGGCCTGGAGATTGCCGCCGTGGCCAACCGGAGCCGCGGATCCAGCCAGGCAGTGGCCGACCAGTTCAACATCTCCGGCGTCTATGACAACTGGCAGGAGCTGCTGGAAGACCCCAGCATAGATGCCATCTGCATCGGCACCTGGCCCTACATGCACCGCACCCTGGTTTTAGCGTCCCTGGAAGCCGGAAAACACGTGCTCTGCGAGGCACGTATGGCCACCACCGCCGCTGAAGCCCAGGAGATGCTGGACGCCTCGCGGGAACGACCAGACCTGGTCACTCAGATTGTCCCATCACCGCTGACCTTCAAGATCGACCGCCTGCTCCAAGGCAAGATTGCTGAGGGATACATCGGAGACATCATTGGCGTGAACGTGCAGTCCCTGGGAAACACCTTCATGAACCAGGGCGAAGAGATGCATTGGCGCAACGACCGCGACCTAAGTGGCTTCAACATCCTGAACATGGGCATTTGGTACGAGGCCATGATTCGCTGGGTTGGTCGTGCCACCAAGGTCTCTGCGATGACGTCGATTAACGTCAACAAGCGAAAGGACGAGGACGGCCAAATGGTCAACATCAGCATTCCGGATCATGTAAATATCATTGCAGAGCTAGCTAATGGCGCCCAGGCCAACATGCAGTTCAGCGCGGTGACCGGCCTTTCTTCCGGAAACGGCGTCTGGATATACGGCAGTGAAGGGACCCTGCACGTAGACGGCGCACAAAACGTTTACGGAGGCAAACGCGGCGACGACAAGCTCGCTGAGATTCCCAACCCTGAAGAGGATCGAGCAATCTGGCGGGTGGAGGAAGAGTTCTGCAACGCCATTCGCGGCACTGAAAAGATTACCCGCACACCATTTGAGGTGGGCCTCCACTACATGGAGTTCACCGAGGCCGTAACCCGCAGCGCCCAGACCGGGCAGACAGTGGCGTTGCCGCTCTAAGCCTGCAACCCATCAGACTAATAAAAGGAAGGGCGTCTCGATTAATCGGGACGCCCTTCCTTTGTCTCTCGATCTTGTCACCCAGCCATTCTGCGCATCCACGTTTGCTCATCCCAAACAATCTGGATTCCAGCTT
>DUCU01000018.1:3458-35789 GCA_012959605.1 Dehalococcoidia bacterium
CCCTCCACAACCCGCTCGTACTGAGTGAAGGGAAGGGCCTGGCTAAGTGTTGTTTGCTACGGCACTACTCGGAAAGACAATGGATGGATTGTGCCTATAGTCCGCGAAAATCCCCCTCGGTCCTCCTCTACAAAAGAGGGATGAAAAAGCTGTTAGCTAACAGCTCCGGCCTCTACTATCACATCCACTGTTTGGGCCATGTTGTTGCCCATACCTTGGATGTTCCACTCGGGTCCCACCGGCTGGCGGTTGCCGTTGGTGTCAGTGGCCCGGACCATCAGGGTGTGCCGACCGGTTGTGGCATCCCAATCAGCGGTCCAGCCGTGCCAGGCGAATTGCGACGGCTGAGGGCCGAGCTGAGCGTTGAACCAGCTCGAGCCGCCGTCGGTGCTGATCTCCACCCGTGATACCCCCGCGCGTGCGACCCACGCGCGTCCAGTCAGGGTCACCGGTCCAGCACTGAGTAGCCGGGTGCGGGTCAAGAAGTCCGGGATACCTGGCGGGACCATCAGCGCCCTGACCCGAATGATGTCAACTGGATCGCCTGGGTCATCGGCCGTTTGGCGGTAGCGGTACGAAGCCATCTGGAATCCGTTGAACGGTTCGCCGACAGCCTCGATGCTCCCCAGCCATTTCACGCTGGTCATGCCGTACCAACCAGGAACTATCAGACGCAGCGGGTAACCATGTTGGGGTTCGAGGGGCCTTCCGTTCATCTCATAAACCAGCATCACCTCGTCTCTGGTCGCCTCTTCGACGGTGAGACTTCGCTGATAAAACTGGACCTCTTCTCCCTGCACTCCCTGATCGCACCCGGTAAATAGTATCTCGACGGCCTCACTCTGCAGTCCAGCGGCCTCCAATACGCCTTTCAGCGGCGTCCCGGTCCACTCAGACGTGCCAATGGCTTCCAGGAGCCACGGCTGGGAAACCAACCGAGGTGAAAACAGGGCCCGTCCGTTGCCGGCGCACTCCATAGTGACAAGCTCGGTTCTCGATGGCAGGGCCTTGATGTCCTCAAGAGTCAGGCTGGTTGGCTGGCCGACAAGGCCGCCAATGTTGAGTTTCCACGCGCTCATGTCCACATCGGGGATATCCCAGTGAATCAGAAGGTAGTGCATACCCGTGGGCGTCACGTCGTAGCGCAGGCCTTCAGTGGGCATTCCCCGATTGCGGAAGGAAAGGGCAAGCTCTTCCCGATAGAACTGTGGTCCGGATGTCACTCCGCTTCCATCTCCCACAGTGGGAAATCTGCGTACGGAATCTTGCTGCGTCATGGGTTACCTCCAATAGGCGTTGGCGGTAGCTTACAGCTAACGACGCTCAGTAGCCAGTTTTTGGGGAGGGGTTGCTAAGTCGTGAATTCCCTGAGGAATTTGAACCCACAATCTGGCGCTTAAAAAGGCAACGGCGTAATTTTCAATGTTGAAGGTTATCGGCATTTCAAACCCAGCAACTGTCGGATCGCTTTGTATTTGCTCGGAAGATTTACGACGATTTTATTATGCCCAACCAACTATCTGAGCAAATCAGATTTGGTCTGCGTCAGTAATATAGGTATCGGTGATGGCGAGCTGGTCGCCGTCAAACCACGTCCCGAGTACATACCACTTTTTGCCGATAGCCGGTGGAAGGAAAACCAATATGTAGGCGGCATCATGCCTAGTATTCGACCCGGTACACCCGCTCAGCGGTGCCACGGAACATGTCTGCCCGCTCGCTTGCGGAGTAGCCTTTGGTCAGTCGCTTGAACGCATTGTAGAGGATGTTGTAAGAATGACCGACTTTGTCGGGCGGGAAGTTACTCTCTATCATGCCCCGGTCTGGTCCAAACTGCTCAATCGCATAATTCATGAACGGCGCCATCAGTCCGGCTAGTTCTTCAGAGCCAATTGGCTTCTCCCGAGCGGACCAGTCGTAGCCGGTCCGAGGTTGCCCAATACCGCCAAGCTTCACCGTGACGTTGGGGCACTTGGCCACCTCTGCCAAGTTCTTCTTCCAAACGGGAATGACATCTTTTTCAAGATTGGAATAAGGGCCAGTACCCAGCACACCGCCGATGTGGTTCAGGATTATTGGCAGTTCTGGGATGGCCTGGGCAAACGACACCAACTCTGGCAGTTGGTGGAAATACATCCAAGCATCAAAGGATAACCCCATCTGGGCAAGAACCCTGGCCCCTGCCCTAAAGTCCTCTTCGCCCAGCTGTTCTTTTCGATTCCAGCGGTTGCTGCCAATATCCGGGTGGTCATCGTACGTGAGGCCGTGTCGGATACCTCGAAACCTCTGTGGGCTGGCCGCCTGCAACGCCTCCAGTACCGGCTCAACGGCGTCACCTAAGTGCAAGTTGGCGTGCCCGACAATCGAAGCTGCTGCCTTGGCTGGTCCGTAGAGTCCTGTAGCTGCGGCGGCCGCCAGACCCTGGACGAACTCAACCTCCCCCACCGGGCGCATCTCTTCCGGTCCGTCCGTGCGATACATGGCGTTGGTCTCAACAAACACAGTGGACACCACGTTGTGCCCGCTGTTTAGGTCGTCATACAGTTCGCTCAACAGATAATTCTGGTAGGGGATTCGCGCCGGGCGCCGATCCCACAGGTGATGGTGGGGATCACAGATGGGTATCTCTGGCTCCAGAGTGGGTTCTTCCGTCAATGCCAGCCAATCATTGCCTCCAAATGGCATGATTAAGCCTCCAATCTCTAAAGTTTTATCGTTCGCCCGTCGCTTCGCCTTTGTTACTGCGTAATATCTACGCCCAGGATAACCACCGATTCTGCTGGGCGGCTGCCCGCTACAGTTGCCACCATTGAGATAGCATCCACCACGTCCTGACCCTCAATAACTTGGCCAAATATGGTGTGCGCTCCGTTCAGGTGAGGCGTGGGAACGGTGGTGATGAAGAACTGACTGCTGTTGGTATTGGGGCCCGAGTTGGCCATGGCCAATATGCCGGCCCGATCAAACACTAGAGGGGAATCGAACTCGTCATTGAAGGAATAACCTGCCCCGCCGCTGCCAATTCCTTCGGGATCTCCACCCTGA
The DNA here is from genome assembly GCA_012959605.1 of Dehalococcoidia bacterium. Classification (GTDB taxonomy): domain Bacteria; phylum Chloroflexota; class Dehalococcoidia; order Lucifugimonadales; family UBA3495; genus UBA9611. The sequence continues at coordinate 6,504 of DUCU01000018.1, forward strand.
ATCATAAAGTTTTGAATAACTCGGTGGAATATCACACCGTCATAGAAGCCTTCAGTCGCCAAAAATACGAAGCTGTTCACCGTCTCCGGGGCCTCGCTGGCAAATAGCTCAATGGTCATGTCGCCCATGTTGGTGCGCATGGTAGCCACATAGGTAGCGGTGTTATCAATAATCATTGCCGGGGGCTCAGCCCATTGCTTGGCCGGCTGTGTTACTTGATCGGTTGGCGGCGCTGTGACCGGAGGCAATGTAACTTGAACTGACCCGTTCAAGTTACTCAGACGAGTCACAGAACTTTGATAAAGGACCTCAAGTTCCCCAATCCCAAAATTGGCGTAATCCGCTGCGGGAACATGCCCTTCCTGTCTAATTTTACGCACCAGCAGGTCTTCAATGCCTACCCACAAAATCATCAGTTCATTCTCCGGCTCGTCCGGCACAGTACCGGTAACGCGGTATACCGCCAGGCCGTCTAGCACTTCCTGAACTGCCTCTATAGCAACCATTGCCGAATGAACAAAGTCTTCGGTCTCCGAACTGTCAACTTCATCGCCTTTTGACCACTCTTCAGTGAGTTGATTCTTGGCGTAGGTGAAGCCCGCGATCTGGCGCGTTTCAGTCGTTACCTTGCCGACGAATCCCTCGGTGGCAATATCCACCGCAACCGTAACCTGGTTATCACCATCCACGTAACCACCGCCCGACATCTCCATCAAGATCAGGTGGTTATCAGCATCTTTCGTGGTTTTGATAACCAACGTTCCGTCCAAAGAATAGCTTCCCAACTCGGCCATGGCAGTCTTGATGTCTTCCAGAAGTTCTGCCGGAACCAGGTCTGTTGGTGCGGCTGTTGGGATCGGTATTTGCGTCGGCGCAGCAGGCTCAGTGGGGACCAAAGTTGCTTCTGCTCCACCCCCGCAGGCTGACAATATCAAGGCAATAAAAAGCACGAGGATGGGCAAGGTTTTCGTTCTATTTTTTTTCGTGGTGAACCGTCCCAATCAAAGAGAAATTAAAATCGTGTTCCAGCAAAGATTGCTCTCCGCCCAGTGAGACCAAAAGCCTGCTCTTAGCGCAGGCTCTTGGCAAACTTCTGGCGAATCTTGGCAACCTTAGGGCTAATGACCACCTGGCAGTACATGCTGCCGGGGTTGTTCTGGTAGAACTGCCGGTGCTCCGGTTCGGACTCGTAGAACACTTCAAATGGGGAAATCTCTGTGACCACTGGCCCCGGCTGAGAACCCTCGGCGTCCAGCTCCTTGATATACTCGGCGGTCTCATCGCGCTGGGCGTCGGTGGTGTGGAGGACCACCGAACGGTAACGAGCGCCTCTGTCCGCGCCCTGGTAGTTGAGGGTAGTTGGGTCATGAGAAGCGAAGAAAACCTCGAGCATTTCCTTGAAGGAAATCTCAGATGGGTCAAACTCGATTCTCACCACCTCCGCGTGACCGGTGGTCTCTTCACAGACCTGGTAGTAGTTCGGGTTGGCCACGTGCCCACCAGAATACCCAGAGGCCACAGCCTTTACACCTTTGATTTCTAGGAAAACGGCTTCAGTGCACCAGAAGCACCCCCCACCAAATACTGCAATCTCATTGTTGTTTTCCATCGTTATTTCTCCCTTTGTATTTTCAAACGTAATTAGCTTGTTGATTCGGTGGCAGGGCGGATTAACCGACTATATCTGCCAGCCGGTCCAGTTGGCCCAGATCAGCAGCGGTAGGCAAAAAGACCAATTCATCCATGCCGATGCCTTCCAAATCCTGAATCATCCCTTTGACGGCCTCGGTTGAGGACACAGCGTTCTCGGCCATCTGATCAGCCACCGGACCCAAGAACGAATAATAATGCCTGATATAGCCACCAACAACGTCGGCGGCATTGGGACCAAGGGCGTAAGAACACACGGCAGCCAACCGGGGCTTGCCGGGTTTGCCTGCGGTCTCCCAGGCCTCGACTGCCATCTTATAGGAAGCTTCAACAGCATCGGGTTGGGTTCCAGCAGCAAGGAAGCCATCGGCCAACCTTCCGGCCCGGGCGATGGATTGGGGTGTTCCTCCGCCAATAAGAATCTCCGGTCCGCCGGCCTGGACCGGCGGAGGACCCACAGGGCCAACACCATTTTCCGGGTCGAGGTCTTCCCCAGACCAGATGCGCTTCATCGTTGCAATCTGGTCTTCAAATCGGCGACCACGGTTGCTGTATTTGGCGGGTGCGGCTTTGTAGTCGTCCGGACGGCGACCCACGCCAAATCCCAAGGTTAGACGACCGTTGGAAATGGCGTCCAAACTGGCAGCCTGCTTGGCCAGAACGCCTTCATTGCGAAGCGGGGCCAGCATCACGCCGGTCATCAGTCTGATTCGAGTGGTTACCGCTGCAGCGGCGGCCAGCATGATGAAGGGCTCAAAGTTCTGGTAGACAATGCGATCAATGGTCCCCAGCGTAGAGAAAGGGCCAGCCTCGGCCCGCTGGGCCCATTCCATAATGAAATCACCTTTAACGCCGGGGATGGCGCCGGGCAAGCCAATACCAATCTTCATGCCAGTCTCACCTGGTTCGTTTTGGTTGTCTCGATTGAGTTCGTTTACCAGACCAATTAAACAAAGCTGAGATGTTCGTAGTTGCCACCCACCGTGGACTTGGCATCGAGGTCCATCCATTTCTCGACAATGGTGGAATAAACACTGCGGTAGTCCAAATTAAAGTGCAGGTCGCCGTCCAGTTGGTCGACTTCTTTAAGGGACGGGTACTCACCGTACATACCACCGTTCACAGGTTGACCGATGATGTAGCATCCGCCGCCGGAGCCGTGGTCTGATCCGGAGCCATTGTCTTTGACCCGGCGTCCAAACTCAGTGAAGACCAGCATCATGACATTGTCCGCAGCGTCGTGTTCTTTCAAATCGGTGAAGAAATCTTCAATGCCAGCCGAAAGGTCGCTGAGGAGCGGAGTCTGCACCGGCACCTGGTTGGCGTGAGTGTCATAGCCGCCCTGGGACGTGTAAAGCACTCGAGTGCCCAGTCCTTTGAAGATTACTTGTGCCATACCGCGGAGACTCTGGGATATGCCAGTAGAGGCGTATTCCACAGTGGATGAATAGCTATCAGCCGCGGTTTTTAGAATATCGGCGCCTTTCAGCGCGTCCAGGCCGGTGCGTCCCAGGTAGTCCATGGCCGCTCCGGTGCCTATGGCTGGCGAGTACATCCTTTCAAACACGTCCAAAGCGCGGGCACGTTGTTCTTCGCCTTGGATGCCGGTGAGGACACCGTAGCCTTCCAACACCGCAACCGAGGCCACGGGAACGCCGGTCAAAGCCAACGCCCGGGGCAGACCGCGACCAAAGTTCACCCCGGTCAGTACGTTCTCGCCGTGGGGGTCAATGTCTCGAATCACCCGACCTAGCCAACCTTCCATGGCAATCTTCTCCGGCTCACAGGTGTGCCAGATGTCCATGGCCCTGAAATGGGAGCGGTTTGGGTTGGGATAGCCCACCCCGTTTATGACCGCGACTTCGCCCTGGTCGTAGAGGTTCTTGAAAGCGCCCAAGTTAGGGTTGAACCCAAACTGGTCGTTGATTGGCAGCACATCCTCAGCGGGAATGCCCACGGTGGGGCGATTATCGTAGTAAAGGGGGTCGGCGTATGGGACCACCATGTTCATGTAATCGCTGCCGCCGGTCAGTTGGACCACCACCAAAATAGGGTCTTTCTTGGTCGATGTCATGGGCTCACTCCCTTCGGGCTGTTAGGCTGGTTTCAGCTGTCTGAAGACCGAATCTTGTAACCTCGGTTCGGGTTCACTCTAGCAGCGGCACAAATGAGCGTCAACGGCGTTGATTATAAAAACGGGTATATCCTACGACCAGTAGGGCGTTTGCAGGCGTTAACCGCTTGACAGTGGTTCGGCGGTGGCCTTACGATTCAGAACGGCTCCCGGACGCGTAGGGAAGACTAGGACGAACCTTGGTTCGAGCCCAATTGGGCAAGTCTCTTGGGTTGGCATGGGGATATAGCTCAGTTGGGAGAGCGCGGCGTTCGCAATGCCGAGGCCGAGGGTTCGAGTCCCTCTATCTCCACCATAATGCCCTTGTAGCTCAGAGGATAGAGCGGCGGCGTCCTAAGTCGCGCGTCGGGGGTTCGAATCCCTCCAAGGGCACCATTTAACATCAGGCGGCGGCGCCAATCCCAAAAGCCGCTGCACAATAGAATCGGCGTCACATCATATGGACGCCACATATCGCAGGAGCGTAGCTCAGTCTGGCCAGAGCGCTGGTCTCCAAAACCAGTGGCCGGGGGTTCGAATCCTCCCGCTCCTGCCAATTTTACGCAGAAAAAGGACCTCGGATAATTTCGAGGTCCTTTTATTTTTCCGGATTGCCGACATTTTGCCGACATTAAATTTCTAATTCACTTCTTCGGGATTATTCTTTACGCGTGTACTGGCCAGTCTGGATTTATCTAGTGAAATCCGGGGATTCAGGAACTTTTAGCCCCAGGATAGCCGCGGCTACGACGGCCGCTAGCAGACACATTACTCCAACCATGGAAAATCCGCCGAGGGCTAACGCCAGCCCTCCGATGGCAGAGCCTCCAATCGCCCCCAGTTGATTGCTAGAGGCCCAGAATCCGAGAGCTGTAGCGGGAGACGATTCCGAGAGTTCGGTCAATCGGGTGGTCAGGATTGGCCAGCCAACGCTAAAAAAACAAGCGGCACCCAAGGCTAACGCTATTACGGTCCACTCGGATAACCCTCCAGAGAACAGTATGACCGAAGCAATCCCTCCTCCCAAGAAACAGAACATAGTCGTGCTAAGTCGGCTGGGGCGCCCGGCCACTATTCCTCCGGCAAACGCACCGGCGATAGCGCCTATCCCGACCAACACCAGGGGCAGAACAGTTTCCTTGGTGCTCATTCCATATTCCTTAGTGAGATAGGCTGCTAGGTAACTAAGCATAGCGAAGTACACCATGCGCTGGGCCACATTGGTTGAGAATAGGAACCACAAGGCGGGTTTGGAAGCTACCTGTTTGTAACGCCCGATCAAGCTTATCGAATCGCTGCTACTCGACCGAGTTCCGGGGTACCATTTCCACGCCAGCATCCAGATGACGGCGGCCAATGCTCCGAAGGCGACAAATGATCCTTGCCATCCACCTACTTGCACTAACACGGCCGCCGCTGGAGCACCCAACGCAGCACCGATGATGCCGGTGCCCATCAGCCTTCCGAAGTATTTGCCGCGGTTTCTTGGCGACACCAAATCAGCTACGACCCCTCCGCTGTTGGGCGGGAGCATCCCTGACCCTAAGCCTGTTACGATGCGGAAGGCAAACATCATCTCGTAATTTACCGATACGGCAGATAACATTAGACCCAGAGTGATGAGTCCAAGCCCTGTAAGGGCTATGGGGCGTCTTCCGTAGGAATCTGATACCGGACCAACGAGGGGTGCGATGATTGCCCAGCCTATGAAATTCGCGGATGCGAACTGACCTGCCATAGCCAGAGACGTATCAAATTCATCTGACAGACCGACTAGCAATGGCCCCATCATCAAAGAGACAGCCATCACTAAGAAGAAACAAGCGGATAGCACTATGAGAACCATAGTAGGTAGGCTGTCTTGGGTGCGGGTGGGAGTCACAGCAGCATAGTAGCATAGGGTCACCGTATCCCCGCTGACCGCCTCCATTTAGCACGGTGTCTCATGCATTCGGGGACGTCTGCAGGAGAGCGGCTTGATGCGCAGTAAGATTCCATATCACTCGTTAGCTACCGGGTCCGTGTGGTTGCCAGACTGGGGTCGATGGCGGTTGTAGCATGAGCGAACCAATCAGATCTAACCTCTTCTGCATGTCAAACCTGTAGCGGACCGCCACAAAGATGCGGGGTCAATTTGGCAAGGGGAAATAGACGGGATTAAGCCTAATCTGGCCGAAACCTTACTCTTTTGAGAGTGGAACCAAAACCACCAAGCGCATGCCGCGGTCAACACGGTCGCCTTCTTGTACCGACACTCGTTGGACCGTGCCCTGCCGAGGGGATTTAACGATCTGCTCGGTTTTCATGGACTCGATTATCACCAAGTCCTGACCGGCCTCCACAACGTCATCTGCGGCGACGTGGACAGCAATCACCACCCCCGGAACCGGACACACAATGTCGTCGCTGGCCGCTTGTCCGGCCTTCTGCGACCGGGCTACTGGGGTAGGCGGGATGAATACATAAGACTCACCTGCGATCCACAGGTGCACCTCCTGACCCGCCCGTTGGGCCAAAAACGACACCGTGCGGCCATCAGCCAGGCTGATTTTCCCTTCCCACCGGCCCGGTGATGACACAACAACATCAAATGCGCCGTCAAAAACCACGGCTTCCGAGTCCGCCTGCGGCGGTTGGACCTGCTGCAACCTGCGGGTTGTCATGGGAACACCGACTTCGAGAGCCCTTGCCAGGGTCCCTGGGTGTCTTGGACCGCTCCGGTCTCCCTACGGACAGTGTTGCTGCCGTTGGCCTGCCAAAAACCCTCGGCAATCTCGACGGCAGCCGCCTGCAACTGGCCTGAGTCTGGTGTTGCGGTCAGATCAGGATGCTTGGCGATGAACCCTGTGTCGTAATCACCGCCGACGAACTCCGGGTGAGCGAGAGCCCGCAGCAAGAAGGAAATGTTGGTGGTGACGCCCAGTACTGGGAAAGTCTCCAATGCCCGCAGCATCCGACCAATGGCACTCTGCCTGTCTGGCCCCCAAGCCACCAACTTGGCCAACATGGAGTCATAGTAAGCGGTGATCTCCTGGCCTTCAGCCACGCCCGAGTCCAAACGGATGCCCATGCCTGATGGTGGACGCCAAGACAATAATCGACCAACCGATGGCGCAAAATTACTGTAGGGGTCTTCGGCGTAAATCCGGCATTCCAGGGCGTGACCGGTGGACTGAATGTCGTCTTGAGATAAGGTAATCAGCTCTCCGGCAGCAATCCGAGTCTGCCACTCCACCATATCCAACTTGAGGGTTTCCTCCGTGATTGGGTGTTCCACCTGGATGCGGGCGTTCATCTCAAGGAAATAGTATTCACCGGTCTGAGCATCCACTAGAAATTCGACGGTGCCGACGTTGGTGTAGCCCGCCGACTGAGCCATGGCCACAGCCGAAGCCGCCATCGATTGTCTCAGTTCATCGTTTTTCAGGGCTGGCGACGGCGTTTCTTCAACGATTTTCTGGTAGCGACGCTGCACGCTGCATTCCCGCTCCAGTAAGTGCAATGTCTTGCCGGAAGAATCCGCCAGCACTTGGAACTCCACGTGCCGGGCCGCCGGTATGTACCGCTCCAAGAACACTCGCCCGTCACCGAACGCCGAGCTTGCCTCGCGACTGGCCGACTCCAACGCTTGGGCCAAGTCCTCTGCCCGCTCCACAATACGCATGCCACGGCCACCACCGCCCGCTGCGGCCTTCACCAGCAATGGCAAGTCAATTTGAGCCACCAGAGCGTCAGGTGGGGAGTCGCCGGGCAACCACGTGGCTGAGCTTGGGACCACTGGCACGCCAGCCCCAACGGCAGCCTCTTTGGATCGTATCTTGTCGCCCAGAAGTTCAATGGTCGCAGGGCTGGGGCCGATAAAAACCAGCCCGGCTGCGGCACAGTCACTACTAAATGCTGGGTTTTCCGCCAAGAATCCATAGCCAGGGTGCACCGCTTCAGCTCCGCATTGGAGCGCAAGTTCAATAATCTTGCCCCGATCCAAATACGTTTCCTCGGCCGTGGAGCCGACCAGACTATAGGCTTCGTCCGCCAGGGCAACGTGGGGTGCGTTGGCGTCCGGGTCCGAATACACCGCGACCGTAGCAATCCCCATTGCTTGCAGTGTCTGCAAGACTCTGACCGCAATCTCTCCCCGGTTGGCGACCAATATCTTGGAAAACATAGCCATTACATCCGGAACACACCCCAACGCGACTCGGGAATGGGCACATTCATGGCGGCGGCAAGGCCCAGACCGACCACGTCACGGGTGTCTTTGGGGTCAATTATGCCGTCGTCCCAAAGTCGGGCGGTGCTGTAATAAGGGCTGCCTTCCACTTCATATTTCTCAATGATGGGCCGATGGATCTCTTCCATCTCCTCTTCCGTCAAAGTCTTGCCCTGCCGCGCTGCTTGGTCGGAACGCACCGACAGCAACACACCAGCCGCTTGAGGTCCGCCCATGACCGAAATTCTGGAGTTAGGCCAGGCCCACAAGAACCGGGGCTGGTAGGCGCGACCGCACATGCCATAATTGCCGGCCCCAAATGAGCTGCCAATAATCACTGTAAACTTGGGGACTGCCGCGTTGGTCACGGCCATTACCATCTTGGCGCCGTCTTTGGCGATGCCACCAGCCTCGTATTCCCGGCCTACCATGAACCCCGTGATGTTCTGCAGGAATAGCAGTGGAATGCGGCGGTGGGCGCAAAGCTCGATGAAATGGGTGCCTTTAAGCGCGCTCTCCGAGAATAAGACCCCGTTACTGGCGACGATTCCTACACGATATCCCCAGATCCGGGCGAACCCGCAGACCAGCGTCTCGCCGTAATTTTCTTTGAATTCCTGGAACCGGCTACCGTCCACAATGCGGGCAATGACCTCTCGCACGTCATACTGCCGCCTGGTATCGGATGGGATGACCCCGTAAATTTCCCCAGGATCATAAAGCGGCAGCTCGGGCTCGAATACCTCTAAGCCAGGGTTTCCGGGGTAGACGAAATTCTCGGCGATGTTCCGAGCGATGTTCAGCGCATGCTCGTCATCCATTGCGTAGTGATCAGCCACGCCGGACTGCCTGGTGTGCACATCAGCGCCGCCCAGGGTCTCGGCGTCAACCTCCTCGCCGGTGGCGGCCCGTACCAGCGGTGGGCCTGCCAAGAAGATGGTTCCCTGCTGTTGCACAATCACAACTTCGTCGCTCATGGCCGGGATGTAAGCGCCACCGGCCGTACAGGATCCCATCACCACCGCCAATTGAGGGATGCTCTCCGCCGACATTTGTGACTGGTTGTAGAAAATCCGGCCAAAATGATCGCGGTCTGGGAAAACGTCAGCCTGCAGCGGCAAGAATGCACCGCCAGAATCCACCAGGTATATGCAGGGCAGGCGGTTTTCCAGAGCAATCTCCTGCGCCCGTAGATGTTTCTTCACAGTAATCGGGTAGTAGGTGCCGCCTTTAACGGTGGCATCGTTGGCCACCACTACCACCTGCTTCCCATGAATGATTCCAATGCCGGTGACAATACCACCGCCAGGGCTATCATCGTCATACATCTGCCAGCCAGCCAGAGGGCTGAACTCTAAGAACGGAGTTCCCGGGTCCAGCAATGCCTGCACCCGGTCGCGGACAAGCATCTTTCCCCGGCTTAGGTGGAGTTTGGCGGCGTCGGTGTCACCACGCTCGCGCACCAACTGCAGGCTCTCGGTCAATTCGGAGGTCAGCGACTTCATATGTTTCTCGTTTTCTTTGAAGTCCTGGCCTTGCGTCTGAATATTTGACTCTATCGCATCCATCGCCTTGGTCCATCGCCTGGAAGAGTGGGTAGAATAATTATGATGTATTATGCGTCCAAAACCCAGGTTTGCTCAACGGGCCCATTACGGATACGGAGCCGGGTTGCGGCTGGGTTACAATAGCCCGACATCGGCGTACCCCTGAAATTTCCGCCGTTCCTAAAACTTAAGACATAGAGGTGTTTCAAATGGATTTTGAACGTAAGAACTACCCAAAATTATCACAACCTTCCGGAGCCTTTCACCATTCAGTGCGTTCCGGCAACATGCTGTTCATTGCCGGTAGCACCGCCGGAGGAACCGATGCTGCCACTGGTGACATTGCCGCCCAAACCGAGGCTATCTTAGATAAATTTGAGCACATCCTAGCCGAGAACGGCGCCACTCTGGCCAACGTAATCAAGGTGACCAGTTTTGTCACCGACCTGAGAGAAGGCCCCGCCGCCGGCGAGGTCCGCCTCAAACGCTTTGCCGGAGCATTCCCCGCCAGCACCCAGGTGCAGGTGGCCGCGCTGGGTACTCCCGACCTCAAAATTGAGATCGACGCCATAGCGATACTTCCCGACTAGAACCAAATTAACCAACAACTTTTCAGGCTCTATCAGGCACAAGATTGGAGAAGAGAATGAGCACCGACGACTGGGGAAGCATCTATAAAGAACTGGGCGTCACGCCTGTGATCAACGCCACTGGCAGCGTGACCATGCTCGGCGGATCTACCCCAGCGCCAGAGGTCTTGGAGGCCATGGACCGGGCTAACGGCGCTTACGTTCCCCTGATGGAGCTTGAAGAGCGGGCCGGAGAAGCCATCGCCAAAATGGTAGACGTACCCGCGGCCTACATAACCTCTGGCGCAGGATCGGCCCTCACCCTGGCCACTGCCGCCTGCATGGCCGGCGATGACGACGCCAAGATTCAACGACTGCCCGACACCACCGGCATGAAGAATGAGATTCTGATCCAGGCCCGCCAGCGCTATTGGTATGACCGCTGCCTGGAGTTGGCTGGTGCCAAGTTAGTCCAGTTTGGCAGTGAAGAAGGCACGTCTCGCAAAAATCTGGAAAACGCCATCGGCCCCAACACTGCGGCGGTACACTACTACGCTGTGATCCAAGAACCTGACCCGCAGGCGCTGTCCCTGGAAGACACAATTGAGATCGCCCACGCCAAGGGTGTGCCGGTGCTGGTGGACGCAGCCGGGCAGATTTACCCGCTTGACCTGTTTGGCAGCTACGTCCGAATGGGAGCCGATTTCCAATGCACCGCCGCCAAGTACATGAGTTCGCCCCAGTCCACCGGTTTAGCCTTTGGAAGCGAGGACATGATTCGCAAACTGGCGCTGCAGACCTTCGTCAGCTACGAAGGTCGGCGAGTGAGGGGTGTTGGTCGTCCCCAAAAGGTGGACCGGCAGGAGATGGTTGGCGTGGTGGCCGCCGTTAGGCGTTGGATGACCATGAACCATGAGGAGCGTCTGGCCGACACCGAGACCAAGTGCCGAAACATGTTTGCCCCGCTACTGGGCATCCCTGGCGTTACGGTGGAAATGATGGACAACATTATTGGCCATCAACCCTACGGCGTAACTCTGGAGGTTGACGCTGCGGTAGCCGGCATCTCTTGCCATGAGATTGTGGACCGGCTGAAAGCCGGCGACCCGCCCATCTGGACGCGTGTCCGGGAAGGCGACACTGGGATCGTCCTCCACGCGTTCGGCCTGAATGAAGGAGAGGACAAGGTCGTTGGGGCAACGATAGCAGGGCTGTTTGTAAGGTAATTAAAAATTGTGTCTCAAATCTGAGAGTCGAATCCGATGAGCACAAAAAACCAACAATCAGCGGATGACTATGTTGCAGCGCTTCCAGAAGATAGAAAGCTGGCCATCAACATGGTCCGAGACATGATTCGAAACAATCTTCCTGCGGGGTATGAGGAGACATTCCAACAAGGCATGAATTCTTACGTTATACCCCTAGAGACCTACCCGAAGACCTACACCAAATTGCCGTTGATGTTGGCCGGTCTGGCTTCTCAGAAAAACTACATGACCGTGTATCTGATGAATATCTACGGGAACCGCGATGATGAAGCCTGGTTTGTTAATCACTACAGAGCCACGGGTAAGAAACTAAACACGGGTAAATCATGCGTCCGGTTCAAGACCATTGACGACTTCCCCATTGAGCTAATCGGAGAGGGGATTGCCCGGACTCCAGTCGCAGCGTTTCTAGAAATGTACGAATCCGTCAAAGGGAAACCTTACGGAACAAGCATTACTTCAGTTGGCTGATCTCTTCCGGCAGGTAGTGGGTGGCACGGAAGACGCGGTTCGCCACTGCTCCTTCTGAGTCCTCGCTGTAATGGGGATTGATGTACTCCCAGACCACGTCGCCTTCCGGGGTGACCTGAAACATGCGACCAAACATGCCCTCCGTGATCAGAGTGTTCCCGTTGGGTAGCCGGCGCGCACCTGAGATGTAGGGACTGAAGAAATTATAGGCCGGGTTGTCAAAGTACTCCCAAACCACTTGGTTCGTTTTGGGGTCAACCTCCACCACACGAGAGAACGGCAAGGCGTGGTTTGCGCTGTGGGAACCGTTGTCATACACCAGAATATTTCCGTTGGGCAGCAAACTAGGGTCATGCTGTTGGGCCAGTAGCTCACCCCCAAGCCGCCAGACAATCTCGCCGGTGGCCTTGTCGATTATCCCCACTGTTGAGATGTTCCTAAAGCTAAACAGGACGCGGTCATCACCCAAGGGAACCACCGTATTGCCGTGACTCCATTCGTCTCTTAAGTCGTTGAAAGTGATGATGTCCCGTTCCAAATCCAGATGCTCAGCGGCATGCCATTCCCAAATGCGCTTTCCGGAAGCATCCACCTCAACTATGACGTCGGCCCACATACCGTTTTCGCCGGTTATCGGGTTTCCGCCTTTGACCTTAGCCGCCAGGTCCTGAGCGACCAGCTCCACCGTCAGGTAGATTGCCCCGCCGGAGGATGTCCTCCGGGCGTCATGGTGGTGGTCTTTGTCCCGGTGTTCCCAAATCTTGTTGCCGTCCCAGTCCACCTCCATCATCACTCCGCCCTTGAATCGCTTCCAAGACTGGAACCTGTCCCACTCGTCGTCGCGGAGCTTGCCGCCGTAGAACAGGTTGCCGTTGGGCAGCAGATAGCCGTACAGACCGGGCGGATCAGGCATCGCCCAATGGTGCACTTCCTCGCCGTCCAGGTTGAGCAGGTACACATCTCCGGGGCCGTTCATGGGTGCGTAAAGGGTATAGCCTGGGCAAGCACGGTCTCGGTCTAGAGCGGTCAGGCCGGTCTTGGTAGACCTTCGTCGGGTCTGATTATCAAGGGTCATTTTGTTATCCTAAAAATGGTTTAAACTTTGATCCCGTTGGAAGAACTTCAAGTGCCTATTTGGCTTGGAAGGTCACGGGAAGAGTGTCCAAAGTATGGACCGAATTGTTGGGACGCCAAACCGGTTCTCCGGCAAGGTTTATGGACTCTACTTTGTTGGCAATAGCGGTCAACACAGCATTGGCTTCCGCCCGTGCCACATTCTGGCCCACACAACCGTGTATGCCAACCCCAAGGGCCAGGTGGTCTGATGGTCTGCGTTCAATATCGAACTTATCAGCCTCACGCCAATGTTCTTCATCCAGGTTCGCCGCGCCCAGCACACACAGAATCTTGGTGCCCTCAGCTATTTTCACACCGGCCACCACAGTATCGATGTTAGCCGTGCGGCAGAAAGAATGGACAGGAGATGTGTAGCGCAAAGTTTCTTCGAAGGCCCAACGGGCGAGGCTGGGGTCGCTCTTAAGAATTTGGAACTGCTCAGGGTTGTTGGCTAGACACCAAATGGCGCTGCCCAGCGCCGTGACAGTAGTGTCGATGCCAGCCGATAGCAGGGAGCGAACTAACAAACCCGCCTCTTCTTCAGTGATCTCACCCGTATCAGCGGCTGAATAGATCGCTGCACCAAAACCCTCTGGATCCAGTTGGTCACGCCGGCACTGCTCCGTAATCCATGGGACAACATCAGGCGCCTTTGCCATGGCAGCACGGCGTATTTCGTTATCTGGCCCCAAGGCATTGAAGACCATCTCGCCGTAATCCACCAGTCGACGCCGGTTGCTGTCACGTAGCCCTACGGCGTCAGGAAACACAGTAGTTGAATAGGTCTCTGCGAGGTCCTCAATCGCCTCAAATGTCCTTTTCTCTAACAGAACGTCGATCAGATTCTCTGCGGCCTCTAGAAACTTGTCCCTCAAATTTGACACAGAGCGGAGAGAAAGGGCCCGTTCGATCACCGCCCTGGTCTTGGTGTGAAAAGGAGGATCCACCTCCAAAACAATGCTAGACGGTCGCCATGGTTCTTCCAAACTGAAATCCTGTAAGCCAACCCCTCGCGATGAGACGAACCGCTCCCAATCCGAGAAAACCTCCTTGGTCACTTCATAACGCCCACAGGCCAGGATGGAATATTTTGGGATGAAGGAGAATGAACCGTTGGAGCGCAATTCTGCGTAGTAACGGGAAGGATCGGTAAGTAGGGCGGGGTCATAGGGGTCCACGTCCCATATCGGTACGCCTGTTGGAACGTCAATCTGTTGATGGCCTTCGAGCATCATGAAACCACCTTTTAGAATGAGAGGGTGTGTTCCCGCTAATAATACAGGTTTTTCACTGTTCCATTTCTACCGTTTGCTATCCTAAAACAGATAGTCTAGGTTGACATATTTATAAGAGGCGAGGCACAGATTACCGACGATTATATAAACTCACACCCTGCTCACACTACCTGTTGGCCATAACGGTAAATACTGGCCTCGATTGGCATATTACGGACCACACGGGGGCACCATGTCGCGCATGAGTACAATTTCGATCTCTTTGACCGTTATTGGCGCATTGCTGTATATAACAGGCGTGCCTTTTTCGCCTTGGGAACAGCACTCAGAGATTAAATCGGAAGCCACGATCGTACCGGTTCCAGTCGATGTCCCATTAATCGAATTTATGGCTGTGTCCGACTCCGTGGCCGAGCCAATACCATTCGAGCTAGACGCCGTCGTACCTCCGTACATCATATTGGAAAGGGGCTCGACTCTCTGGGGCCCGGAGTCCCAACAGGCCGGTATTCACATCTCGATTCGGACAATGCCCGGGTCATATTCTGAATACGCTGCCTTGCAGTCGACCAATCAAAAAGACCAGCAGGTCTCGCTGAGCCCATTTAATGGGCATAGTTCTTTAACACCGCCATGGCTGGAGTCACCCATCCTAAAATAGGGAATAGTCTTCTTAGACTGATAACGATTAAAAAGAAAGACTCCGGGCATTAATGCCCGGAGTCTTTCTGTGTTTTGCGATTCACCGATGAAACTAGTGTAGGGTCAGGTTGGCCACGGCTTGGAGTCTTCCGGAGGCGGCGGTGCATCGAAAGGTGCCGGTTCCAACCAATCTTCAGAGATGGTCTCAGTCACTCCATTGTCCACCGTCACGTAATATTCCGGCGGAACATCGGGTTCGCGTTCTAAGAAGGTTCCAGTCCAGTCCTGAAACAACTGTGGTGCAATAATCGCCAGAGACCCCTTGGCCCCCTCTGATGGGGGCCTATAGACACCTCCGTCTCGGATCTTGATCTGAATCCGTTGGTCCACTTTATAGATGTGATGTCTTACAACCATGAGTCTGTCTCACTGGGCTTTTCTTGGTCTGCGAACTCTTGAGTGGCTCAAGCCTAGTGCATAGGCGAGAAGCTAGACGGCGCCATGATCTTGTTCTCTTGACGGATCATGCCAGGAGCTCCGGAGGGCCAACCCTCAATCTTGGTACCGCGAATCTCGTCCCGTTGGGCCAAGTCTTTGTACGGCCAAATGTGCATCCACCGGTTCAGACCTCCAAACTCGGTGAACATTCCGGCGGCTAGCGGGGAGTATTTCTCCCGTTCTGGCAGAGCCTTTTCCCAGCGACTCAGTAACTCAGGGATGGAACCGGGCTCGTAAGTGTAGGTCCGCATCTCGTAAATTCCGCCAAGGGCTTGGTCTCCGCCCATCGGCTTCATGAACGGGGCGGGGTTCCAAATCTCAGAGTTCATGTTCAAGATATTGCCGGGGGTGATTTTGGGCGGCCAATTCGGGTCTTTCCCCGCTGCCGCACGAACGCTGTCGCGCTCGGCCAAGTTCTCGTAGGCCCAAACATGGATTATCTGGTTCAAAGGGCCAATCTCAGTGTGCCAAAAGGCAGCGATTGGGCCGTATTTCTCGCGGTGAGGAAGTGCCTCGGCAAAGGCTTCTTCCGCCTGAGCAATGGCTCTAGGCTTCAGATCATAGGTGCGTACTTCGTAGATCATCTCGTTCTCCGTAGCAAATTATTTCTCGAGGTTGGGGCTTCAGTTGAGAAGGTATCATATCCCACTCAGCTTCCCAGCCGCCATTGTACCAAATGACGATAATCTGCTATACGCACCGCGAGTGTGGATTACGGTGGCGGCAAACTCCAAAGTAGCCCACGAAAATGTGCAAAAAATAGGGCCCCAATTACTAGGGGCGCTATAAATGTGAACTCAGTTATCACCCATGCCGGTGACCTGCCGTTTAGAGACTAGTCTCTGGCGCGGACACCATCTCCTCGGCGGACGCGTTTACGGTCCAGCGCGGAGAGCGCCATCTTACGAAGGCGGTAGCTCTGGGGTGTGACCTCTAGCAATTCATCATCAGAGATGAATTCCAAGGCCTCTTCCAGGCTCATGTTGATGGTGGCGTTCAGGCGTTTGGCAACATCTGCCGTGGATGAACGCATGTTGGTGAGTTTCTTCTCTTTGCAGACGTTAATCTCGATATCGCCTTCGCGACGATGGGAGCCAACGATCATGCCTTCATATACCTGGGTGCCGGGATCAACGAAGGTATCTCCGCGTCCTTGGGCGTTCAGCAGGCCATAGGTCACGGCCATGCCCCGCTCTGAGGCGACTAATACGCCACCGGGCTGTTCCTTTATCTGACCTTCCATTGGCTCGTAGGAAGTAAAGACGCTGCTTTTAACTCCGTCACCTCGGCAAGTGCGTAGAAAGAACGAGTTGAACCCGATTAGCCCGCGGGTGGGGATCTTGTACTCCAGGTGAACGTAGCCGTTCTCGTCGTAGCGCATGTCCCTGAGTGTGGCCAGCCGGCCTGAGAGATACTCGGTTAGCGGACCAACATATTCCTCGTTGGTGCTTATATTTAGGATTTCGTAGGGCTCGTGTATCTTTCCATCGACCATCTTGGTAACTGGCTCAGGACGCGACACCTGGAACTCAAACTGCTCCCGGCGCATGGTCTCAACCAGAATCGAAAGGTGCAGCTCACCGCGGCCGGCCACCACAAACACATCGGAGCTGGGTGTGGTTTCAACCTGAAGACTGACGTTGGTACGCAGTTCCCGGAACAGGCGGTCACGGAGGTTGCGAGACGTACAATGCTCGCCCTCTTTCCCCATAAACGGGGAGGTGCTAACACCAAAGGTCATCCGGACCGTTGGCTCTTCAATCTCAATGGATGGCAGGGCTTCCGGCTGTTCCACAGACGCTAACGTATCGCCGATGGAAACGCCTTCAGGGCCAGTCAGGGCCACAATGTCTCCAGCACTGGCTTCTGGAACTTCCACCCGCTCCATACCACGATAGACGAAGATCCGCTCCAGGGGATGGGTGGATATAGCGTCATTCCGGCCCAGCAAGGCCACGTTGTCGCGCAGCTTCACCATGCCTCTAGTGATACGGCCCAAGGAAACTTGTCCCAAGTAATTATCGTAAGCAAGTGCGGCCACCAGCATCTGCATCGGAGCGTCTGGGTCTCCTTCTGGCGGTGGGACCGATTCTATTATGGCGTCAAAAAGCGGCGACATATCTTCGCCCGGCACGTTCGGGTCGGTGGTGGCGTAGCCTGCTTTAGCCGAAGTGTAAATAACCGGGAACTCCAGCTGCTCAGCGGTGTTGGCCAGTTCCAAGAACAGGTCTTGGACCATCTCAAGCACTTCGGCAACGCGGGACTCAGGCCGGTCTATCTTGTTGATAACAACCATGGGGGTAACGTTCTGATTCAGAGCCTGACGCAAAACATAGGTCGTCTGAGGCATGGGGCCATCAACGGCGTCCACCAGCAGCAGACATCCGTCAGCCATGTTCATGATCCGCTCAACCTCGCCGCTAAAGTCGGCGTGGCCAGGGGTGTCAATGATGTTGATCCTAACGCCTCCATAGGTCACAGAAGCGTTTTTGGCCAAAATCGTGATGCCACGCTCCCGCTCCAGGGGGTTGGAATCCATGATCAACTCACCAACCTCTTGGTTGGCCCGAAAGACCTGCCCTTGTTTCAATAGAGCGTCGACGAGGGTGGTTTTACCGTGATCCACGTGCGCGATGATGGCTAGATTGCGAATGCTGTCGTGCTGAAAGTTACTCAAAGTTTTTACCCCACACACCATAATAGCATTAGGATAGCTTTATTGCCGGACTTTACATATTCTGTAAACGGCATATTTGAAGCTAAACAGTGCATTATTCGTAGAGTCCATGCCAGATTGTTGTCGAAAGAAGGTGAAGAAATGTCGAATCCGCTGGTGACTAACAGTTTTTATATCAGTAATTGAGTGGCGGTATGTCACAAAAACTCCGATATTGCATCGATTATCGTCGCCTACTCTGCCGTTAGGTTAAGTAGCGTCGCTGCACCGTGCTCTCAAAAACCGGTCTGCGCAGCGTCTTTGGTCCCGAGCACGCACCGGCAACGCGGGGTATGGCATAATCCCCTGAACCAAACTTGTTAGCTACCCGAGCATACCTATGGATGCCGTTCATTTCATCTCAAACTGCTTGGCCCAGGTACACCTCAGACTGATGGCCACGTGTTACGACCTGACCCAGCACCGATTGCTCTGGCGTCCGGCGCCCACGGCCAACAACATTGGCTTTATCCTGTGGCACCTGGTGCGCAACGAAGACACCCGCATCACCAATACTGGCGATCTGGGCGATGACGTTTGGGCCACGGGAAGCTGGCACGAGCAGTTCGGCCAGCCAGTCACAGCCCCCGACCCTGGCGACCGCATGGGCCTGCGACAACTGGCCATACCGTCATTAGAGGTTCTGGTGGGCTACGCCGAGGAAGTACACCAGCGTACGTCCGGTTACATTTCCGGGCTGTCTGACAATGACCTAGACCAACCACCGGATCCATCGCAACCAGAAAACACCCGCGCCGGGTCACTTAGGCATCTAATCACCCACAAAAACAACCACCACGGGCAGATAGACTATCTACGCGGCCTTCAGGACGAGGAATGGGACCTACCTCGGGGCACTGGCATAGTACTGCCCTAGATACCAACAGACCAGAATCAATACGGAGTGCAATATGGCCACCCAATCAGCCATCGGACAGTCCATCACCAGGGGAGAGGGCCCAAACAAGGTAACCGGAAAATCGGTTTACACCGCTGATGTATCTCTGCCAGGCATGCTCTGGGGCAAGATTCTCCGCAGCCCCTATCCCTACGCCCGCATCGTCAGCATCGACAAATCCAAGGCTGAAGTTCTGCCCGGCGTGTACGCGGTGGTCACCGGCCAAGACATCCCCGAGACCAAGATTGGTCGCCGCATGGTGGACATGCCAATACTGGCCCAGGGAGTGGTCCGTTTTGTTGGCGAAAAAGTGGCTGCCGTGGCCGCCGAAAGCCGGGACATCTGCGACGAAGCCCTTCTCCTCATTGAGGTGGAATACGAAGAACTGGACGCGGTTTTTGACGCCGAAAACGCAATGGATCCGTCGGCCCCGAACCTACATCCGGACATGGAGTCCTATAAAGGCCTGCCACAACCACCCTCCGGAATCAGAAACACCTTTGCCCACATGACTTGGGAGAAGGGCGATATCGAACAGGGTTTCAAAGATTCAGACCTAATCTTTGAGCACAGTTTCAATGCCCAGTTGATGCACCAGGCCTACATCGAACCCCACGCCTGTTTGGTAGATGCCAGTCCTTCCGCGGAAGGAGGGCATGTGAATATCTGGGCCAACAACAAAGACCCCTACATGCTGCGTGACCAGGTCTCCCTGGCCTGGGACGTGCCAACCGAAAGCATTGTGCTACATCCCACCGCCATCGGCGGCGACTTTGGCGGCAAGGGGTCATTCATGGATGTGCCGCTGTGCTACTACCTGTCCAAGCACTCGGGCCGTCCGGTAAAGATCGTCATGGACTACATCCAGGAGTTGATGGCCGGCAACCCGCGCCACCCAGCGGTGATGACCATCAAGACCGGGGTGATGAAAGACGGGACGATTGTCGCCCGCCAGGCCAGGGCGGTATTCGACAGCGGCGCTTACGGGGCATTCAAACCCAGAGTTTACCTAGGCGGCGCCGACCACCTGTGCGGTGTCTACAAGATGCCCCACGCCAAGATTGACAGCTACACCGTCTACACCAACAACGTCCCCCGCGGCCACATGCGCAGTCCGGCCAAACCCCAGGTGGTCTTTGCCGTTGAGTCGCACATGGACATGATTGCCCAGGAACTTGGCATGGACGCCTATGCATTCAGACTAAAAAACGTGATGCGCGAGGGCGACGCCTCACCTATCGGCCACCACTGGGCCCAAATAAAAGCGTCAGAAACATTAGAAGCTGCTGCAAAAGCGGCCAACGTCGGACAGCCGCTGCCGGCCAACACCGGTATCGGCATGGCCATGACTGATTTAGTGCAAGGCACGGGCCAGTTCGCCGCCAAGATCGGCCTCACCGAAGACGGCAACCCAGAGCTTCATATGGCCTTCTGGGACACCGGCACCGGCTCCCACACCGTGCTGCGCCAGATGGTGGCCGAGGAACTGACTCTCGACACGGCCGATGTACAAATCGTGCTTGAGACAACGGCAAACATGCCCTTCAGCGCTGGCTCCGGCGGCAGTCGGGTCACTCTCTCGGCGGGGAAGGCGGTTGTTGCCGCGGCTGTGAACTTGCGCGAGAAGCTGGTGGAAGCAGCTTCGCCGTTGCTGGACGCACCGGAAGAACAGGTATCTCTGCAGAACGGACTGTTAATAGCGGCCGGACGTAGCGTGACCGTCGCTGAAGTTGTCGCCGCCACCGGCACTGAAACGCTGACCGGCGAGGCCCACCAAACGCCCGACGCCCCGGACCTGACCTCTTTTTGTACTCAGATCGCCGAGGTATACGTTGACCCGGAAACCGGCGAAATTACCGTCAACAAGATTATCTCCGCCCACGACATCGGCGCCATCCTGAACCCGCTGAACCACCAGGGACAGGTGGAAGGCGGCTTGATCCAGGGCTTAGGTTACGCACTGATGGAAGAACTGGAACTGGAGGACGGCCACATCTCGACCCTAAGCTTCGGTGACTACAAGATACCCACCTCGGCCGACGTTCCGCCCATGGAGACGATCTTGGTCCAAGGTGACGCCGGCCCCGCCCCCTACGAGAGCAAAGGCATCGGAGAAAGCAGCAACATCCCAGTAGCCGGAGCCATAGCCAACGCAGTATTTGACGCCGTGGGAGTGCGCATCACGGATTTGCCGGTGACTGCGGACAAGGTGTTGGCGGGGCTAAGGGCTAAAAAGTCTGTCTGAGCGTTAACAATCACTGAGCTCCCTCAAACTTGATTTCCAAGCTAGATTTCCAAGCCAGATTTCTAATAAAGCCGGAGGAAGAATTGGAACCAATGAACAGCATGGGCGTTCTGCTGCCCACCAGAGGCGTCTTGGTTTACGCCAAAAGCGGCAAGCCCAGAGTGGAACTTAACTGGCAGATCGCGGAGACCGCCGAGCGAATCGGATACGACTCTGTTTGGGTCGGCGACAGTATCACCTCCAAGCCGCGCTTGGAACCTCTTGCAGTGATGGCGGCACTGGCCGCACGCACCAGCCGGGTCAAAATCGGGACGGCGGTCATGCTGAACGCTCTCCGGCATCCAGTCCACCTAGCCCATTCCGTGGCAACAATAGATAACATTTCGGACGGCCGTATCATCCTCGGCCTGGGGGCGGGTAGAAGCAACAATCAGATGTTCGTGGATGAACACAGCAATGTCGGTGTTCCCATCGAAGAGCGGGCTGGCCGGATGGAAGAGAGCATTGACCTGATGCGAAAATTATGGACCCAAGACAACGTTTCAAACGCCGACGGTTTCTACCCGCTGAACGGTGTGACGTTGGAGCCCCGGCCCGTCCAGGAACAAGTTCCCATCTGGCTTTCCAGCAACTGGGTGCAGCGAGGTCTTGGCAGAGTGGCGGCTCAGGGGGACGGCTGGATCACCAATGTCCCATCGACAGAAATGTTTACCAAATGTCTGGGAAGGATAGAAGACAAAGCGTCAGAAATGGGCCGAGACGTGACCAAGATCAAACGTTGCCTTTACATCTCGGTCAATCTCAACGATGAAGACAATGCGATTGATGAGGGTGATAAGTTCATGCGGGCTTATTATGGAATCCCATACGAAGTCGTCAGTAAACAACTGCTCTGCGTCTTTGGTACGGCCCAAAAAATAATCGACGCCATCCACCAATACAAAGGAGCTGGAGCCGACTATTTCATCGTAAGGTTCGCTTCTCCCAACCAGATGGAACAACTGGACAAGTTCACAGAGGCGGTGGTTCCTGCCATTAACTAGAGAACACTTGGACCATTGCTAGCCCGGTTTCGACGTTACATATGTCCCCGTCACGGATTTGCCGGTGATTGCGAGGGGGTTGCGAGAAGACGTGCGGAAGCAACATTATAGGCGCCAAGAGTCATTTTATATCTAACTATTTCAGGCAGCTATCCAAGATTGTCAGCGAGACTCTTCGATTGTTTTCCAATCTAGGCAAAAGACATAGATTTGCCCATCTTAAGGATGCCAAATGCTTAACCTACTAATCACCAACGGCTTAATAATCGACGGCTCAGGCAGCCCTGGATTCCATGCGGCTGTGCTTGTGGAAGTCGACACCGTAACGGTCCTGCGGGGGGATGTGTCGCATCTGGAGGCGGAGCGAGTTATTGATGCCAAGGGGCTGGTTGTTTGCCCTGGGTTTATTGATTTGCATTCGCACACCGGGCTGACGATTCTTGGCGAACCGCACCATGACCCCAAGGTGCGACAGGGTGTGACGACCGAGTTGGTGGGCATCGACGGTATGTCCCACTCGCCGTTTAAGTCCCGCGAGGAGCTGGAACGCTACATCTGGCAGGACTCGGGGCTGAACGGCTACCCGCCCCTACCCACCGACTGGTTGACCGTGGCCGAGCAGTTGGACAAGTACGACAACACAGTGGCCGTGAACATCGCCTATATCCTGGGCAACTCGTCCGTGCGCATCTGGAGTGTGGGGTGGAACGACCGTCCCGCCACACCAGCAGAACTAGAAGACATGAAGTCCGTGGTCAGAGAGGCTATGGAAGAGGGCGCGTGGGGACTGTCCACCGGCCTCGACTACCCACCCGGCTCCTACGCCAGCACGTCAGAACTTGCTGACTTGGCGGGGGTGGCGGCACGCCTGGGCGGGCATTATCACACCCACACCCGCGCCAGCCTCAAGTCCAAGGGCCTGATGGCTCCCTGGGAGGAAGCCCTTGATATAGGACGGGGCGGGGATTGCCCGGTGCACTTAACACACTACAGGCAAGGCGCCGCCGGGGTGGGCAGCCACTTGGATTACCTGGAACTGGTAGAGAACGCCCGCGACGAGGGCATGGACGTTACGTTCGACTGCTACACCTATCCCTACTCGGGTACCACGGTGACCATAGGCCTGCCCCACTGGGCCAAGGACGGCGGGCCAGAACGTCTGATGGCGGCGCTGCAGGACGCCGACGACCGCCAGCGCATGAAGGTAGAGCTATCCAGGGATCGGTTGGAAGACAACTGGTTGACCAGTTTTAACCAACCACAGAATAAGCAGTATGAAGGCATGCTGATTACCGACATTGCCGACATGCGAAACCAGGATCCAGCCGACGCCCTGTTCGACCTTCTAATAGAGGAGAACCTGTTCATCACCACCACGGGGCTGGGCACCAACGCTCAAACCCTCTACGCCTTTGTGTCGCACCCGGCAGGGATGATCGCCAGCGACTCGATTACTTTCGGCGACTACCCCAACCCTCGCACCTACGGCTGCTTCCCCATCGTGTTGGCTGAGTTCGTGCGCGCCGAGAAACATCTCAAGCTGCCCGAGGCTATCCGCAAGATGACATCGTTCCCCGCACAACGTCTGGGCATCCCAGACCGGGGTCTGCTGCGAGACGGTTTCAAAGCCGACATCGTCATCTTCAACCCAGACACGGTCAAAACCCACGCCACCAAATCAGACCCCAAACACTATCCCGTTGGCATCGATTACGTAATCGTAAACGGCCAAGTAGTCATTCAAAACGGAGAAAACACCGGGGCCTTGCCGGGCCGGTCGATTAGGCGTGGCAAATCGTCCACTTAATCCATCACGAAGCCTTGTTTGTGACGGTCTAAAAAATCAA
Organism: Dehalococcoidia bacterium; assembly: GCA_012959605.1. Classification (GTDB taxonomy): domain Bacteria; phylum Chloroflexota; class Dehalococcoidia; order Lucifugimonadales; family UBA3495; genus UBA9611. The sequence goes on from DUCU01000018.1 coordinate 30,572, forward strand.
GGCGCGCTAACTACCAGAAGAAGGTTTCGTCGGTTACCATTCCTACGACCACCAATTAAACAGATTAAGAGGCGACCCGATATGTCCACGTCAACTGGCCTGAAAAAAATCAGGATAGCCGCGATGAATCCAGTCCATGATTTGGCGGTCTTGGTCGCCCATGACGAAGGATTGTTCCAACAAGAAGGGTTAGACGTCGAAATCCTGAAGACCCCAGGAACTGGAACACTTGACGGTGATCCCCAGGGTCTAGAGAAGGGCGTGTTTGACCGTGCCATGTGGTCCCCTTTCAACACCGGAGAGGTAGACCAGTACAGAATGTGCGAATGGGGAGTGATCAAACGGACCGTCGAAGCTACCTCAAACAACCAAAGACAGGGAAAGATCGTGGCTCTTGGCGCCGCCATGTCGAAGATGGCCATCATAACGGGTCCCCAAAGCTGCATTTACGAGCCGGAACAACTTAAAAATACCCCGGTTGCCGTAAGCACTTTCAACGGTTCTCACTTCACCACGCTGAAGATGCTTGAAGGGTTTATCAAAAAAGAGGATATCCAAACAACCAGCGGTGGCACCATGATAGAACGGCTGGAGGCGATTAAAAAAGGCGAGGTTGCTGCGGGAAATTTCTACGAGCCATGGATCAGCGTCGCTCAAAAACAGGGCTTCCGAGTCCTGATGGAAAGCCACTCGACCCGCAGCGAGGCTGCTGGCGATCAGTTGGACGGACCCACATTAGCAGCAATGTTCAGAGCCGAGGCTGCCTCCGCCGAATTGATTAATAGCAACACTCAGCGTTACACGTCGTATTTCATCGAAGAGGTCCAGGGCCTACTCGAGCCCCAAGACTTTCAGCACTGGCGCTTGCTCTACGCACCGCCTGTTCCGTACACACGAGAGCGATTTAACGACACCTACAATTGGATGCTAGGCTATCCCGAGTTGGTTGAAGCCGGGGCAACTTTCGAGCAGGTAGTCGACAATCGGGCCTGGTAATAGACCTTTCCACTTATCCCAACTGCTCAAATAGCCCCACCACAGCGGCGCAATCCTTGCAGTCTTTTGCGCTGGCTGGAGGGGTTTTCATGTCCCAGATACTGCGGGCCTTGCGGAGTAATGGCGGAAGCAGTGAGGCCTGCCGGAGCGCCACTGGCACAATGTTCGCATGGAAGCCCATCACAAACCCACGGTCGTCCACCAAACTCGGCTCGGACGCCGTGTCTTTGTCGGTGGCTGGCTCCATGTATACCAGAGCCAGTTTGGAGACTGGAGCCAGCCCCTGACTTTCGGCAATCAGTGCGTAGGCGTTTAGCTGGACCTCATAGTTGCTGAACATGCCGGGCCGCTCAGGGTTATAGCGAGACGTTTTGTAATCGACAATCACGTAGGAGCCATCGGCCAGCTTGAAGATGCCGTCAGCCTCTCCCCGTAGCGTGATACCGGTCTCTTCATCCAGGACTTTGAACTTGGACCAGTGGGGCGGATCAATGTATCCGCCAGGCTCCCCCAACTCGACAAGCCAGGACGGGGCGCGATTTTCGCGGTCAAAATGGTTGTGGACTATCAGCTTGTTATAGCGATCAATGCTGCTGAATATGCCGGGGAAACTCTGGTAGGGCAGGTTCTTGATGTGGAGCCTGACCCAGGCGCAGCGAGAGCAGAAGCGCATCCTGGCGTAGGTCCCAAGCTCTGTGGCGGAAATCGTTGGCCCAGCTTCGACCTCGTCATCAGCCCACAGTTTTTCCTGAGCCATGCCTAGTCCGGCTCCATCTGGCTGTTAATCGTCGGAGGCCTCAATCGCGGATGAACCGACACCGCTAACTGACGTTCGCGCTTCCAGCGGCAGTGCATCTTCCCAGTCGGGTATCTGCCGACGCGAGGATGACGGCAAGAAAAGTATGCAAAATACTGCCATCAGACTCAGGCTAAACGATAGCAGAATCGACCAATCGTAGATTCCGGTCCAGTCTTTCAAGAACCCCGCCAGCACTGGGCCTATTCCCATACCAATCCCGGCACCGCCCATCTGCCATCCGTACGTGCTTCCAGTGGGTGCATTCCCGTAATACTGACGGTTGATGATCGGGAACGCCGTCATTTCGCCACCAAGGCCAATGCCGAAAAATACCGCGAATATGAAGAAGGCCGTCACATCCTGAGAGACCAGCAAAATTAACAGAGGGAAGGTCTGAGCAGCGAAACAAAAAAGCATCACCGTCTTTGCGCCAAACCGGTCGGCCAGCACTGGAGTGCCAAAACGGGTGACGGTGCTAGTTACCGTCAGGGTGATATAGACCACCACTGAGGTCACGCTGGACAGGCCTGCCTCGCGGGCCATATCAACCAGCAAAATCAATATGATGTTATGGGCTGCGCAGCCCCAAAAATGTATCCCTACCAAGTTCCAAAAAGCGGTTGTCTTTTGGGCCTGCTTAAGAAAAACACTGGTGCGAACCTTGGCCAAATCATTGTTTTGCAATCGCCTTACGGGCTCGTCTTTAGATGCTCCCCAAGCGGTTAATCCCAGGTCAGCAGGTTCGTTATAAAAATAGCGAGTTAAGAACAGGAGCAATGCCCCGCCAACCAAACCAGGAATCCAGAAAGTGGCGCGGAGCCCAAAGCGTTCGAACAGAATGAAAACGATGAGAATGGCAACCGCGGTACCGAGCCCTTGGAGCCCTTGCAACAACCCCATGGCTAACCCAAGTCTAGTCTTAAACCAAAGGGTCACGCCTGCAACCAGTGTCACCTGGAACGAAGCCATACCAGCGGCCAAAAGAACGCCGAAGAAGAGGTAAAACTCCCAAAGGGTGGACATGGAGCCGGTCAGCAGCATCCCGATGATGAAAAGCCCTCCGCCAACCCACATCACCCGCCGAACTCCATAACGATCACCTAGCCATCCTGATACGGGAGAGAGAAATCCGGATACTAACCATTGAATAGTGAACCCGAGGGTGATGAAACCAATGCTCCAGCCAAAGTACTCCTCTTTGTGGAACTCGGGGATTAGCAAGCTGGCGGCAAAACGCATGCCGGAACTGGTCATCCACATCATTGACGCGATACTGACTATCACCCATGAATAATGGACGTTGCGTTTGCCCAGCGCAAAGCCGTCTGGCGTAACCCCGAACCGAAGCATACTGCCCTCCCAATAGGTGACTAATTGTACAGCCCAGCAGAGGGCCATTCAACGAGCGCCGCGAAAACATGGCAAACCATGTGCAATATTTGCGTTTTGAACTACGAATCTAGTCGAAAATCAAAAATATTAAGCGTCAATCAACAGCCCTGGGTTGAGCACGCCGTTTGGATCGAGGGTCTTCTTGATTGCTTTCAGCGACTGAGCAAACAAGTCTGGCCGTTGCTGGTCGTACCAAGGGCGATGCAGGCGTCCCACAGCGTGGTGGTGGGTGATGGTGCCGCCGGCTGCGATGATGGCATCAGATGCTGCCTGCTTGATATCGGCGTACATCTCTAGCTCAGCGCCCAACCGTCCCATACCCTCAAAGGTGAAGTACGGCGCAGGGCCGTCAGTGTAAACGTGGGTGAAGCGGCAGGACACCGTGCCGCCACCGCAAACCCGGTTCAAGGCATCCTGCAATGCAGCACGCACTGCTCGGTCCAACTCGGGCCAGCGGTCCCAAGTTACTGCAGTCTCCATGGTCTCGGTGACAAACCCCAGTCCGGCTTGGTGGTTCTTCATATAGGGAGCGTTCAGGAAGGAGTCCCGCCACGCACCAACGGCACCCTGGCGGCCAGTTTCACTTTGGGGACGACCCGCTGAGTTGTCCGACACCTTGATATCGTCATCGCTGACGGTTCCACCAGCGTCGCGGGCAATCTTGACCGCGTGTTGGATGAATTCGCCCTGGGGTATCTCAGCCGATTCAAAGCCAAGTAGTAACAAAGCTTTAGTGCCGTCCATGCCAGCGGCAGCGGACGCTTCAACCGGGTCTAGAAGACGACAATTGCCAGGCCATAGTTTGGTCTGCACCACCTGTCTGGCGGCGTCCGCTCCGGCGGCGAACGTTGGGAAGGTCACCCCAGCGGACGCCCGAAACACAGGTCGGGCCTGAATTTTCATCCAAGCTTCGGTGATAATGCCTAGAATCCCCTCACTGCCTAGGGCGATACGGTCGGGGCTGGGACCCGCGCCACTGCCCGGCAGACGCCTTGATGCCCAGATTCCAGCGGGGGTTATCATCCGCACTGACTCAACCATGTCATCGATATGGGTCTGGTTGGTGGCGTAATGTCCACCCGAACGGGTGGCAATCCAACCACCTAGTGTTGAGAACTCAAAACTCTGGGGATAGTGGCGCATGGTGAAACCGTGGGGTCGCAGTTGCCCTTCCAAAGCCGGTCCGTAGATGCCGCCCTGGATTCGGGCGGCGCGGGACACGTCGTCGATCTCAAAAACCTGGTCCAGCCCCTCCAGGTCAATGGTCACAATCCCGTCATAACCATCCGGAGGCTCAAATCCAGCCACCGTGGAGCTGCCACCACCAAATGGGATGGCCGCGTAGCCCGAGTTGGAACACCATTCCAACAAGGCTTCAACCTCTTGTTCGTTGCGCGGACGGGCCACAACGTCTGGCGGGTTAGGGAAATCGAAGTTGAAGGCGCGGATACGGTCGCGTAAGCTGCGACCGTACGTGTGCACTGCACGGTCGTGGTCATCACTGACACAGATGTCAGCCAGCGTGGATGGCGGCGTGATGCGGGGTTTGCGGAGAGACAGGCCCGATGCGTTCGGCGGCGTGACCGGGTTGAGGCTGACGTTATACCGTGCGGCCAGTTCCCCCGCCGCCGTCTTCATCTGCTCGGCCGTCGGCTCGTCTGCCTCGTTCCCCCAAGCCCAGAAACTCCGTTTGGCCATGCCATCTCCTATCAGCTGTGTCCGGGTTAGGTTTAGTGCAAGAATGGGCTAGTCGGCCATCTCAAATCGTTCGTTCTCGGCCGGTTTGGACCACATCTCTCCGGCGTCGGCCATGGCTGCTGCCCGCTCGGGACTGGCGCGCCAGGCATCGTAGATCTCGTTGGAGTCCCAGGTCACCAAGGTGGATATCTTGGTTGGGTCTTCCTGGGAGATAAAGGTCAATCGCGTGCCGTAGCCGGAGGCTTTGCTCTGGGCCAGGCCATTGCCGTCCAGCATCTTTTTAGCCTCTTCAACTTTTTCCGGTTTCGCCCAGTGGTGAGTCAATACGCCAAT
>DUCU01000018.1:35920-40344 GCA_012959605.1 Dehalococcoidia bacterium
GAGTGGTCTTTGACCTTGAGCAAACGTCCAACAATAAAGGCGATTACGCCGGCGCCAGCGCTTAGTACAGCGCCCATCTTGGCCGGGTCCTGGAAGGCCGGGTCCTCATACGCTTTGCCAGCCACAAACAGGGCCACGGTGAGCCCCAGACCAGCGATTATGGCCGCTACCAGCAGGTGTTTGATGCCCATGCCTTCTGGCAATGGGAAACCAAGCTTCACGCCAATCCAAGAGAACAAAGTCACACCTGTGGTTTTACCCACTATCAAAGACAACATTACAATCAGCGTGACCTCGGTGATGCTGCCAAATGCTACACCGGCATTCGCAAAGGCGAAGAAGAACAGACCAAAGTCCACTGGCAATTTAAGTTGGTGTTCAAAGTCGTCCAGCGGCGCATGTTGGTGGTGCAGTTGCTGTGCCTCATGCCCGGTTGCCACTGGCACAATCTCTTCAAGGACAGCATCTTCACCGCCGGGGTGGGTGTGCTCAAACTCATACTCGTCTTCTTCAAACAAACCGTGGGTGGAGCTAGGGCCGGGCAGGAATGGAACGATCACCACCAGAGCCAATGCCGGTTCAATGGAAGACTTGACCAGCCCAACCCAACTGAGTCCGCCGGCAATCAAAATGTAGATCAACCATTGGCGAACACCAACCCGCCGCATGGCGTAGGCAACAATCATTCCAGCAACCACTAATAGTAGCCAGGTAGGCGCAACGGGGTGTTCCGGATCCGGGTAGAAGATGGCAATGATTCCCAGTCCGATGGCATCGTCGGCCACCGCCAGCAACAGCAGAAAATTAACCGCAGGATGGCCGTTGCCGAAGATGACTCTAGCCACCAGCCAAGCCAGGGCGATGTCGGTGGCGGTGGGGATACCCCAACCGTTCGCCACAATGCTCAGGTCACCGGTACCACCATAGAAGACCCAGGCGAGCAGGAAGAACAGCCCAGCGGGGCCAATAACACCGCCGATTGTCCCCATCAGAGGATTAAACGCCTTTTTAATGGGGTTTAACGCCCCGCCAGGCAGAACCGACTCGGTGATTTCTTTGGTGGCGATACCAAAGAACAACACCATAAATACTTCATTGATGAGGAAGTGGACAGTGACCGCTTTGCCGAATATCTTGGCATCGTCGCCAAAAATATGGTAGTCAACCATCTTTTCGTAGGCATGAATGTCAATATTGGCAAAGACGAGACCAGCAACCACGCCGATAATCAGTGGAATGGAAAATTTCTGTAGTAGATTTACGTGATGGGCGCGGATCAGTTCATTACCCTCATATATCTAGAGCCCAAACTACGATTTAAGTTCCGATCCGAGTTCTTAGGTAGGCTCTTAAGTTTTGTGTTTGTCTACACCTAGCGCAGAAACAGGAATCGACGCTCCGAGATTATATCATCAAGTTTGAGCTTCATTTAAGCTTCAACCGAACCGTCAGCGGGCCTCTCTCCAGGCTCGCAAGAACGCCCTTCTAGGCGTGAGTTAAGTTGACATCCCAAAGGGGCTTTGTTACTATCACGGGCAGCCCTCAGACATCGATTTAGGGCTTATTTGGCCTTTTGCATCGGCCAGTTTTGGCCAGGAGGAACCAACCGCGGTGGCTTTCATAAATGGACTCAAATGCCGTGAATGCGGCAGAGAATATCCCGCAGAACCGCTGAACGTTTGCGAGTTTTGCTTTGGTCCTCTAGAAGTGGTGTACGACTACGCCACCATATCTGAAGTTGTCAGCCAAGACAGCATCTCTAAGGGGCCGCTCAGCATCTGGCGTTACAAAGACCTGCTCCCAGCCAATGGCGATGATCCGGTAGATATAATGGCCGGCTTCACCCCCCTTATTAAAGCTAGGGGACTTGGCAAACAGCTGGGTCTTAACAACCTCTACATTAAGAACGACAGCGTGAACCCTTCGTTCTCCTTCAAGGATCGGGTGGTCTCCGTTGCGGCGACCAAGGCCCTTGAGTTTGGCTACACAACGATTGCCTGCGCCTCCACCGGAAACTTGGCCTGCAGCGTTGCCGCCCACTGCGCGCGCGCTGGTGTACGAGCCATCGTCTTCATACCCTCCGACTTGGAGCGCGGCAAGATTGTTGGCGCGGCCATTTACAACCCAATTCTGGTCTCGGTGGAAGGTTCCTACGACCAAGTTAACCGACTCTGTAGTGAGTTAGCTGACGACTATCCTTGGGCTTTCGTGAATATCAACATGCGCCCCTACTATGCGGAGGGCAGCAAGACCTTAGGCTACGAAGTGGCCGAACAACTGGGCTGGAGGCTACCGGACCACGTTGTGGTGCCATCAGCCTCCGGCGCCATGTTCACCAAGATTTGGAAGGGCTTCAACGAACTCGCCTGCCTAGGTCTGTTGGACGGCGTGGACGGCAGCTCCTTTGGCGTTGACCAAAACACGGTACACCATCCGGCAGTAACCACCAGGATGCACATGCAACAGGCAGAGGGCTGTTCGCCCATTGCCTACGCGTGGGCCAACAACCAGTCTCAGGTTAAGGCGGTGCAGGCAAACAGCATCGCCAAGTCGCTGGCCATTGGCAACCCGGCCGATGGCATCTACGCCATTAAGGTGATTGAAAAGTCACAGGGTTCTGCCTACGCAGTGCCCGAGAACGAGATTGTGAACGGCATCAAACTGTTAGCGGAAACTGAAGGTATCTTCACCGAGACCGCCGGCGGTGTAACAATCTCCGGACTCAAGAACCTGGCCGACTCCGGAGCTATCAAACCCGATGATTTGACGGTTGTTTACATCACGGGCAACGGTCTAAAAACCATTGAAGCCGTGGAGGAAGTGGTAAATCCACTCTCTATAAAACCCAGCATGCGGTCCTTTGAAGAAATGTTTGAAGGGGCCAAATAGCTCAGCAAACCCAGCATGTTCGCCTTTGAAGTGACATTAGGTGAAGAAATGTTTAAAGAGGCCAAATAGCAGAGGCGGAAAACTGCACCAAATCACAGAGTAGAAAGCCGGGAGGTGTTCGGGTATGGGGAAGCAGCGTGTGAAGTTCACTTTTGAAGAAACGCTAGTCAAACAGCCGGTGATTTACGAATTGGGTCAAAAGTTCAAGATTGTGACCAACATCCGCCGAGCCGAGGTTGGCGAGGATGTGGGATGGGTAATCTTGGAACTGGAAGGCGATGACCCTGAGATACAGAAGGGACTGGAATGGGTCAGTTCCACAGGTGTTAGAGTTGACCCACTGGGCGGGGATGTAATTGACGGGTAGGAGTTGATCCTGCCCCAGCACTTCCTTTATGGAGTGCTAGAATAGGCGCCACAACAGGCGATTGAACCAGCAGGAGGGTATTTCCAAATGAGCGTCACGGTCCGGATTCCCACGCCACTACGGCGTATGACAAACGGCAAAGATAAAGTAGAAGTAGCGTCCACCGTTCTCGGTGAATTGGTAGATAACCTGAACTCGGAATTCCCGGGTTTCAAAGATCGTTTGGTTGACGAAGAAGGCGAACTGCGCTACTTCGTCAACATTTACCTGAACGGCGAAGACGTCCGTTTCATGGACGGACTTGGCACCGCCACCAACGACGGTGACGAGATCAGCATCGTCCCCGCGGTTGCCGGCGGCTTCTAAGTAAGCCCCAGAACGCACTAACCGGAATCCCTCTTGCTCAACGCCTGCACTTGATCGGCTAGTCGGTTTGCGTCCGGAGCCAATGCTCTTTTTGTTGCTGCCGCGCGACTTCATTTGCAGGCTTGTAAGCGTCCATGAACTCCCTGCGGAAAGATTCGAACCGGTCCTCAAATATCGCGGCCCGCATTCGTTCCATCAAGGACAACACAAACCGCAGGTTGTGTATGCTGGCCAGCCGCAGACCCAACAACTCCTTGGCCCGGAACAAATGCCGCAGATAAGCGGCTGAATAGTTCTGGCAGGTATAGCAATCGCAGGTCTCATCCAGCGGCCCCTGCTGCTCCGCGTAACGTGCCTTGGAGATATCCACTCGCCCCTCTGGCGTGAACATGCTTCCGTTCCTGGCCACTCTGGTCGGCAAGGCGCAGTCAAACATGTCGATGCCTCTGGCAACACCCTCCACCAAGTCCTCCGGCGAACCCACACCCATCAAGTATCTGGGCTTGTCCTGTGGCAGCAACTCCGTCACTTGGCCAGTAAACCGATACAGGTCCTCTTTGTTCTCGCCCACCGCCAAGCCGCCCACCGCATAGCCATGAAACGGAATGGCCGAGATCGCCCGGGCCGACTCATCCCGTAGCTCCTCAAATGTACCGCCCTGTACGATGCCGAACAAAGCCTGGCCGGACGCCGCACCGGTTGGCGAAGCCTGATGAACGTCGAAACAATCCTGCGCCCAGCGGTAGGTGCGATCCATGGCCTGCCGCACCTCGGCCTCGGTTGCGCCGTAGGCGATGCATTG
>DUCU01000019.1 GCA_012959605.1 Dehalococcoidia bacterium
AGTGTTGCTCAGGCTGCGTCAACTGAAACTGGGCTTTTGGATTTCCTGGTCTATAATGTGGGCAATTTCAATACCCCAGGCAAACACCCCGCATATGAAGGCCAGATTGGAGAGACCTGATGAAAAGCATTGAGCTAGATTACTCAAAACGGTGTGCTGACGAGCCCGAGAAGGGACATAACCGCTGGCACCCGGACATACCGCCCGTTGTGGAAGTGGACCCGGACGAAGAGGTGGTGATGCAGACCAGGCATGCCTTCGACGGTCAGATTACCCCCACCACTGTTGCCAGCGATCTGCTTGGCACGGATCTGGGTCTGGTCCATCCGCTTACCGGCCCTGTTTTTGTAAAAGGGGCTGAGCCCGGTGATCTGCTGGAGGTGACCATCCAACGCATCGAACCAGCTCATTGGGGTTTCACCAGCATCCTGCCCGGATTCGGGTTCTTGAGAGACGTGTTCACCGAGCCGTATCTGGTCCATTGGGAGATGAATGACGGGTTCGCCCGGTCTGAGCAATTGCCAAGCGTGCGTATCCCTGAAGCATCGTTCATGGGAACTATTGGAGTTGCCCCGTCCCGAGCGTTGCGACAAGAGATACTCCTCAGGGAGGACGAACTGCTTCGACGCGGAGGTATGGTGGTCGGCCCGACTCCGGAGGGCGCAGTACCCGCCCAAGAGCCCTTTGCCAGTGAGGGTCTCCGGACCATTCCGCCTCGAGAACACGGCGGAAACATGGATATTAAACAGCTCACCGCTGGAACTAGACTGATGCTGCCGGTGTTCACAGAAGGAGCATTGTTCTCCGCCGGTGACGCCCATTACGCCCAGGGCGACTCGGAATGTTGTGGCACGGCAGTTGAGATGGACTGCACACTGCACGTGAGCTTTCGTCCTCTGAAGGGCGAGGCCGAGAGCCGGGGTATTCGCTTCCCAATCTTTGAGCGCGATGAATACTTCACCAGTCCGGAGATGGCCGCCCCCAAACGTTTCATCGCGACCACTGGAATGTGCATCGCCGATGGGGTCAACCAGTCGGAAGATGGAACGCTAGCATCTCGAAATGCCCTCTTGAACATGATTCAGCTTTTGATGGAGAGGGGCTGGTCAAGGGAGCAGGCGTATTGCATCTGCAGCGTGGCCGTGGACCTGAAGGTGAGCGAGGTGGTGGATGTTCCCAACTTTGTGGTCTCCGCATTCTTGCCTCTGGACATTTTTCAGGATTGAGACCTGCCCGCTACGCGAAGAACCGGATACCGACCTCCGGGGCAATGGAGTATACTCACCGCGAATTTAGGCCGACCTGCTTGGCAAGGCAGTTGGCCGAATACTTTTAGGGAGACATTTAGATGAAATTTGGACTTTTATTTGAGATGCAACGGCCCTATGAGGGCAATGACGTCGACTGGAACGCCCTCTACCGAGAGACCTTGGACCAGTGTGAACTGGCCGATCAAGTTGGCTTTGATAACCTTTGGTTTGTGGAGCACCACTTTCTGATGGGCTTCTCCGGCTCACCTTGTCCCGAGGTCATGCTCGGAGCGCTCAGCCAACGTACAAAGAACATACGCATCGGCTTTGGTGTGTCGGTCCTACCCAATCACCATCCAATCCGAATCGCAGAGAGGGTGGCAATGGTCGACCAACTGACCAACGGCCGCGTTGAGGTGGGGACTGGGCGCTCAAACGCCTATGAGCAGGTTGGCCAAGGTATTGACCCCCGTGAGACCAGAGAGCGCTGGGAAGAGGCGCTAGACATGCTGCCAAAGATTTGGCAGTCCGACGAATTCTCCTACGAGGGCAAATTCTGGAATGTGCCACCGCGACGGATTTTGCCCAAACCGTTCCAGAAACCCCATCCTCGTTTGTACCTAGCCTGCACCCAGACTGAGAGCTTCAAGCTAGCGGCGCAAAAGGGCATTGGCGTGCTGTCTTCAGCCTCGTACGCCGTGGAAATCCTGAAGGAACATGTTCAGGTGTACCGCGACGCCATCAAGGACGCCGTGCCGGTTGGCGCTGAGATTAATGAATTCTGGGGCAATAACGTGCACTCGTTCTGCAGCAAGGATGACCAGGCCGCCAAAGATCTGTGCGCTGACTCCATGAAGGCCTTCTTTGGGCCGGACAAGCCGTACATCCAAGGCCGAATCAACGCCTATGAAGAGCTGCTGGAGTCTTGGGGCGGAGTGCCCGACAACTTGAAGGCTGACTTTGGCCGCTGGCTGCGTCAGTCCGATGACGACCACAAGACGCAGGCCGCCGAAGCGGGTATTTCTCTGGACTCTGGCCCCGGCGCTGCTAGAGCTGCGGTGGCCGAACTGGACTCCAATGTCCTGGCTGAGCGTGGCGTCATCATCGCCGGCAATCCGGAGAGCTGCATCAAGACCATCAAGATGTACGAAGACATCGGTGTTGACCAGATTATGCTGATTATGCAGACCGAGACCATCCCCCATGAGAAGGTGATGGAGTCCATCGACCTGTACGGTAAAGAGGTCATCCCTGCGTTTGCTGAGACGAAAGTCAGTTAAACCCCTGTTGTAGTTTTAGAGACGAAAAGCCCCGGCCTCAGATTTTTAGGCCGGGGCTTCTATTTTTTGGCTTATGTTAGGTCTCTAGCCTTGTTTATGAACGTCAACTTGTAGTGTGGTCGCCAATCTCTGTCCCTCGGCCACATTGGGCACGCTGTAGCCAGTCACGCCGCATTTGAGGCTTGCCTGGGCGGTGGCAAATCGGGCGCACTGCTCCAAACTCCATCCCCGCAAGTTCGCGTAGATATAGCTGGCAGAGAAGCAAGATCCGGCGCCGTTACCGTCCACCACGTCAATCAACGGCGCGCTGACCTGGACCTTCTGGTTTGCGGCGGCAGCTAAACAGCCGCGACTACCACCTGTTATGAGCACAGTGGTTATCCCGACTGACAGCAAGGAGTCGGCGATGGACTCCAGGTCATCACCAGTCTCTGGTTGGTCTGCTGAAACCTGACAGACGGTGGTGTACGGGGCCAGTTTGGCCAGCACTTCCGGGTTTGCGTGTTGGCTTTCCAGGTTCAAGAAAACGGGCAGACCTAACCTTGAGGTAACCTGCATTGGCCGCAAAATGTGGTCGCCGTCGTACCAGTCAACATATAAGAAGGTTGCGTCTTTCAGAGGTGTCAAATCGGCGGTGTCCAGGGTGTTCAACAATTCCGGGGTGCGCTGATAGAAATAGGTTCGTGCGCCGCTGGGGTCGGCGATGGAAAGTTCGGCTACGGTGCTAACGGTCGGGTCAATTCTCACGTCCACAGGCACGCCCAGCTGGTCAATGGTGGCGGCTACTTTACGCCCCAATTCGTCATCGCCCAGCGCCGATGCTACCAACGTGGTTTTTTGGCCCATCTGATGGAGCATGCCGGCCACGATAGCCGCGTCGTCACCGTAGGAGTCGGTTAATTGCTGTATTGGCGTGCCGCCGTTATGAACCGGCATTTGGTCCACCACCATCAGTTGTAGGTAACTCAGCACGCCGAAGCATACAACGCTGCCGCCGGGTTCATTAGATAACTGGTTTTGTTCTGAGCTTTGCATTACTTTTGCCCTAAGGTAATCTGACGGCGGTGGGCTGTCGTATCTTCTGGTGCACCAGTATAGCCAATCTAGACGTTGATCAGCTTGAGACTCAGGCTGAGTGGAGGCTACTTCCATTGACACTGACAATAGGCATTATTACAGTGGAATACAGACGTGGTCTGGAATGGTTAGACTGCGCGGTCGTTGGATTCGTCGGCACGGCGCGGCCAAACCCCACACAATAATCGTTTGACAAGGACTTAGATGAAACTTGTTTTCGTATTACTATCGTTGCTTCTGTTGGTGGCAATCGCGTGTTCATCTGATTCTGCGACCGACCCGACTCGCGAGCCTGCTGAAGCCGATTTCTCCAGGTCCCCATCAAGTACGGCACTGCCGGGGGAAGCATCGACTCCAACGCCGATAGCGGAGCCTGCCGATGTCCAGGGCAGCACCAAAGCCGTGGACGGTGGAACCTTTCTTAGGCTGGGAGTCGATCCGCCCACCCTTGACCCACACCTGAACACTGATGCCAGCTCCGCTCTGTACGCCGTGGAAATCTTTGGCGGACTGATGACCATTGACCAAAATTTAGCCATCGTTGGAGATTTGGCAGAGGGATGGGATGTTAGCCCCGATGGCACAACCACGACCTTCCGGCTGCGCCCGGAGGCCACGTTCCACAACGGGCGACCGGTTACGGCGACGGATATCAAATGGTCTCTGGAAAGGGCTGCTAATCCCATCACCGAGTCCTTCAACGCTGCCGTTTTCCTCAGTGACATTGTGGGAGTCGACGACAAACTGACGGGGCTGGCTAACAACATTTCCGGCGTTCAGATTATTAACGACCATACGATAACGATCACAACAGACGCCCCCAAGGCATATTTTCTGTCCAAACTCACCTACCCTGTGAGCTTTGTTCTGGATCGTGAAAATGTTGCAATTGGCCCCAGTTGGATCTTGGAGCCCAATGGAACCGGTCCCTTTAAGATGACCGAGTACCGGCCGGGTGAAGTGCTGCGATTGACCAGATTTGATGATTACCACCTGGAACCTGCCAAGCTGGACGAGGTGGAGTTCCTGCTCAGCGGCGGCAATAGCATGCTGATGTATGAGAACGACGAGATACACGTCACCGGCATTGGGCTGTCATCACTTCAAGGCGTGCAAGACCCATCTAATCCTCTCAGCTCCGAGGTGGTCACAGCCCCGCCGCAGTTCGATGTTGATTACTTTGGTCTGAATACGACTGAGCCACCGTTTGATGACATAAAGGTCAGGCAGGCGTTTAACTACGCCATTGACCGGCAGACCCTGGCCACCACCCTGCTGCAAGACTTGGTGGTGCCAGCGGCTGGAATCCTGCCGCCCGGTTTCCCTGGCTATAACCCAGACTTGGTGGGTTACAACTACGACCCGGACAAGGCCCGCCAACTGATTCAGGAATCCAAGTATGGCGATACTGGAGAGCTACCCAGAATAACGCTCACGGTGCCGGGCAGTTTTGGCGCCGCCATCAGCCCCTCCATCGAGGCTATGCTGGCCATGTGGGAAGGGAATCTCGGAGTGGAAATATCTATTCTCCAAACAGAGTGGGCCATTTTTCTGCAGGACCTGCACCAAAACCGGTTCCAGATGTTTGGTGGTCTGGGTTGGATTGCTGATTATCCAGACCCGGAAAACTTCCTGGACGTTTTGTTCCACAGCGAAAGCACCAATAACCAATCGGAATACACCAACCGCCAGTTGGATCGTCTGCTGGAACTGGCCAGAGTGGAACAAGACGAAGCTGTCAGGTTTGACCTGTATCACCAATCAGAAGAGATCATCGTGGACGACGCGCCGTGGATTCCGCTGTGGCACTCCAATGGTGGCTACCTTTTGGTGAAGCCAGAAGTAAGCGATTACTTCCTGTTTCCATTGATCATTCCAAAATACCGCTACATATACTTCACGGAGTAAGTAGACTGGCGAAACGTTGGTACGAGGGATAATTCCCAAGCACCGCTACGTATATTTCACTGAGTAACTGATAAAACTGGGAGGACGGGTGCTATGAAGGTTCATATAGTGGATGGCACTTATGAGTTGTTCCGGTCTTATTTTGCTCTACCGCCCATCCAGGCGCCTGACGGGCGGTCCGTGGGCGCGGTGCGGGGTATCGTGCAGAGCCTTCTTTTCTTGCTCCGAGAAGAGCAGGTCACCCACGTCGGCTGTGCCTTTGACCACACGGTGCTGTCGTTCCGGAACGATATGTTCGCCGGCTACAAGACGGGTGAAGGAACTCCTGAAGACCTTTTTTCTCAGTTTGACCTGGCGGAACGGGCGATAGAGGCGCTAGGTATCTTGGTCTGGCCAATGATTGAGTACGAAGCCGATGACGCCCTGGCTACTGCGGCCCTCACCTGCAGTGCCCTCCCCCACGTTGAACAGGTGGTTATCTGCTCTCCAGACAAAGACCTAGCTCAGATGGTCAAAGGTGACTCCGTGGTGTGTTACGACCGTCGGCGGGAAAAAATAATGAATGAAGCCGGCGTGGTTGAAAAATTCGGCGTTTCCCCCAGCTCCATCCCCGATCTGTTGGCTTTGACAGGAGACGCTGCGGATGGAATACCCGGCATCCCCAAATGGGGCGCAAAGACATCATCTCAATTGCTGTTTCACTACGGGCATATCGAGGACATACCCAGTGATGCGTCTGAATGGGAGGTAAAGGTGAGAGGTGCTGCAACAGCCGCCGATAGCTTGAACTCGCACACGAGTGAAGCTCGGCTGTACAAAGACCTGACCACGCTACGCACCGATGTTCCAATGGATACCTCTCTAGCGGCATTGGAATGGAAAGGTGCCGACCGCAAGAAATACGAAGCCCTGTGTGAGGACCTGGGGTTTGGTCGGTTGGCGAGTCTCCCTCATAAGTGGTCTGACAAACCTTAATCGCCTAATCAAGCGGAACCCCGCCGCGTGACACTTCAGATAGGGCGGTCTTGCCGTTGCGGGCCATCTCCATTACCGCCCGGCCCATGCTAATCATCCCGTTCCTAGCGGACGTGTCCCGAATATCGTCGCTGCTCACGCCCTGGGCAATCTGCATCTTGATATTCTCATCGTCGGCCAACACTTCAAATACCCTTCTCCGACCCACAAAACCCGTGCCAATGCAGTAATCGCACCCACTCCCAGTCATGAACTGTGGGAAGTCCTCGGATAGCGGTATTTCACCATTACGGTGGTTTAGCCGGATGGGGGTTAGTTTGGCGAGATATGGAGCATAACGCACCATAGATTCGTGCTTGGATGATCCCGAGGTAGTAAAAGGGTGTCAAATTGGGTCGGTAAGTACAGAGAGGATTGGGGATTCAGAAAAGAAGAAGATGGCTGGGGAT
>DUCU01000020.1 GCA_012959605.1 Dehalococcoidia bacterium
CTGGGTCAGGCCTTGTACTGTCAGTCCATCGGAAAATGCCCTCCACCGCCGTACTGACACAAAGGAACGAGGCCCGCGCACCCAAATTAATTAGAGACTCCTACCTGTTTCGTAGATGCCCCTTAGAAACAACACTTCCACACTGCCAGGTATTCACCCGGCGGTGCATCAACGCCAAGTCTGTAAATTTTAAGTTGCCAACAGTCTAATTTCATCTGATTGGACGCTTTCTTAAACTGTTTTTATACTTTAACCAATTTTGGTGCTTATGTCAAATCGCATCTAATCATGGTCCAAACAGGGTAGTCAACGTCCTTGACAACCTCAAAATCCTGGTCAATTTCTAGTTTTATGTTAGTTCCAATTCGATTCATAGATGGCCGTTCCTTGGTTCTCAAACACTTTGCGTCCCAGGTTTTCAAACTTCTGCAGACCGGCGCCCGGATAAGTAATCCGCTCCAGGTCACCCACCACAACGTATTTCACGTTGTATTGTTTGAGCAGTAGAACGGCGCGTTTCTCATCAGAGGTTTCGTACATCTCGCGGACGTCCTCAACGCGGTCTTGGACAGCAAATGCGTAATCCGTTCGCTGCTGTATCTGGTGCCAAGGCCAGCCAATCACCGTGGGTAATCCAGTGTAGTTGGCAAAACGTGCTCCCCACCGGTACTGGCTCAGATGGGCTTCCAGAATAACTGGAGAGCCCTGTACATTGTCCTGAATCCACTCGATGGCTTCCTGGTCCCATTTCAGCTCAAACGGCTGATCCTGCTCCCAGTGTACCGCCCCAGCCATGTATGCCGTGCCGTCCAGCGTTGATGGCCCGTCGGTAAATCGGTCAGACACTCTGGCCCTGCTCCCCAACGCTGTGTAGATCAAGCTGGAAGCGATCAGCACCACCAGCACGGCCAACCAGACGCCGGAACGCCAGTTCAATTTGCACTGTAGGAAACCTGACTCCCCCAGGTGCCAGAGCATGTAGGCCGAGACCACACTGAGCAGCACCCAGATCTCAAGATAGTACTTGAAGAAGGTGTTCATCCGGCCAATATCACCTTCAACTCGGACCAAATCCACTCCGATGCCAATCAATAACGCCAATACCAGAAGGACCAACGGCACCACTGCGAAGGTACGTTCATCTTCCGATTCTTCATTAGTGAATGTCTTCCAGGCGGCTATAACGGCCAGCGTCACAAAGACTATCAGCAAGGCGACATTCCAGAATCCTGCGGCCGCGAAGAATACGGCTACCAAAGCACCAACGGGAAACATGACCCGCAGCCATTTGAATCCCGCCACTGGCGCATCAAGTTCTTGGCGTCTGAGACTACGCAGTAGGTTTCTGAATATGTCCCGCGCTTGGTGTAACAAGGACGTAGCAATGACGAATAAGAAGAGGCCATGGATGCCCAGGAAGCGGTCCACCGGAGTGCGCCACTTTGAGACATCCAACCCACTATTGAACGTCTCATAAGTCTGATGGAATGGCAGGAACGCCAAAATGCTCAGTCCCACAACTCCAATCGCCAGCGCCGCCAACAAAGCTGACTTTTCGGTGAAAGTGCCTCGGGAAAAGTACACCCCCAAGGTCAATAATCCAACGGTGAGAATCAGATACGAAGGGAAGTCCCAACTGTTCACCACCCAAAGCGACCCCAGACCCAAGGCCAGTGCAGCGGCAGACACGATGGTCCACAACCAACCGCCGTCCCGCAATCCTATGACTAGGTTCAGACCTAGACCAATCACCAGTAGAGTGAACGGAATCACCATCATGTGGGCGTGCAAATCGGCAAACAAGAAGGTGAAAAACGGAAATTCTGTTATGTGGAACGAGATATCAGAGTACCCCGGCAATCTTTCTGGCACCCAGAACGCCAAGGGGTTGGGGTCGATATTCTCCAAGTTGGGCAGCATACGACTACTGCGCCAGAAATCGAACGCTGGGAAGGGTGTGCTATCAAAGACTCTATGCCAAGAGTTCTGGACCAGTTGTACCAGACCATCCAAGTTACCGACCACCGCTGTGAACAACCCTGCGATCAATCCAGCGCCCACTGGACTCCAAACCCACTGCCGCCACTGAGCACGGGCGGCGCCGTGGGCTAACTCCGGTAATGAACCGATGCCCGGCAGTGCGATTGGATGGCCAACAATGGGACGGTTGGCTCGACGCTGCCGCACGCCCTCAGTCAGGTTGTAGGCCAGCGTGTAAGACCCGGTTACGGTCAAGGCAAAGAACAATGGCACCGCCAGGTTGAACGCTGTTGCTGGCAGGATGCCGGTAACCCGAATAACACTGGAGATCACGAAATAACCCCAGTAGTAGTAATTCAGGTAACCGCCGGCGAACCACGGGTCAAAAGGTGGCAAAGTGGTGGATCGTACCACGGCGGACAGGTACGCTAGCTCCATGGGCTTCTCGCCGCCACGGAAGGGGTGCCACAGGTCCGGATTGGCATGGCGCAACAAGACAAACGCCAGAAACGCCAACAAGAACAATGTCTCGCCAAAGACCAGCAACCGCCAGTGTTCTTTAAGGAAGTCTGTTATCTCTCGCCATCGGAAGGCCAGGGTGGTCAAAGATAATCCGGCAACGACGCCGAGGCCCAGGTAAACGGCGTAACGGGAGTAGTCCATCCATCCCAGCGACACTGCCAACCAGGCCACGTAGCTGACCGCCAGCAATCCAAATATGCGGGCTAAGATTATGCCTCGGTCTGGCAAGGGCCGGAAGATGAACATGGTTATCGGCAACGCCAGAAGGTAGATGATCTCCACCACCAGAATCCAGGCGAGTACCGGCAGTTTGTTGGTCCAGCCGTCACGATCCACTATGTCGGAGAAAGTGCCCCCTTTCTGCTGTGAGGTCAGGTCATCCGGCAATAACATGAGCCCGACTTCTCGGCCACTAAGTTGGGGAATGGACTTCAGCCGAATCCCAATGACGTCTTCAACCAAATGCCCAGTGTTTTTGAACAGCAACACGGTGGGATGGTCGTAGCCAACTACGTTGTCGTCGGCGTAACCAAGATTGAAGTTGATGGCCGACGTCTCTGACGGGTTCAGGGGTTCGGGATGGGGCAGTCCAGCCCGGGATATTGCATCATCGCGGAATGACACGCCGAGGAGCTCAGGGTAATTTGTGAAAGTCCGGTCCAGTTCGTAGCCTAGACTGCCGTCGAAAAGGTTTTGGTAGTAGTTGTTGCTAAAGGGGAACCGGTCCGGGTCTCGGGCAGCGCTGGCGTAGGGACGGCTGCTGTAGAACACCACATATTTGGACGCCGCCAGTTTCTCAGACAGAGTGTCCATCTTCTCGATGGTGTCGTTTTCGTACACCGGGAACTGCCACAGGTCATAGCTGTACAGATTCGGTACAAACTCGTCCCAGTGATTATCACTGACGATTGCCGTGCCGTTGGGAACGTTGTCGTTAATCCATTCAGACGCTGTGACGGCTGGATGGTCTTTGGCGTAGACCTGCTGGAAAGCCAGGGCGTAGAAAGCGGTGGCACCCACCACAAATGCCACCACGCCCACGGCGATACGCGGCATGAATCGAGCGAAGTCGGATATTTTCCAGACCAAGTGCATATCCAGTGGTCGGTAGGCAGTAACCATCCAGAGCAGCATCCGGGAGCCCATGATAATCATCACTGGCATCAACGGGAAGACGTACCGCAGAAAGTGGACTTCAAAAGTCTCTAAAAATACAAATCCCGGCACGACCCAGGCAAGCACAAACAAATCGGCGCGTCTGGTCCCAGTTCTGAACGCAGCTATTGCAGCGGTAAACGGAATCGACGCCCAGGCGACCACGCCCAATGGTATTCCCAAGCCCCAAACGGTCGATTGTTTGATCTGATAGATAAATGAAGGGGTGTCGATGTACTGGATGGTGAACGGCCACATACCGGCATTGCGGGCCATCCTGGTCTGAGTGCCCAGATCACCCAAAAACGCGCCGGCGTCCAGGAGTACGTAGGGTGAGGTCAGGAAGAATATCCCGGCAGCAATTCCGCCGGCCAGTAAGGCGTGCATGAATATACGCTGCACTAGTTCCGGTGTGATATCTGACCAATAGCCGTCAACCTCATCCAGTACCCGGTACCAATAGACTAGGAACATGGGCGCTAAGATGGGCAAAAGGCTCACTTTGGGAGCGATGGCTAGACCCAGCGTTAGACCCAAAATCGCTGAGTATTTGAGGTCCTTGCGTTCTACCATCCGCCACATGGCCCAGAAACTGAGCAGAGTGAAGAACACTGAGAACGTCTCTGGTCTGAAGAAATGGCTGTTTTGGATGTGGATCACCGACAGCGCAGTGAGTCCCGCCGCGAGTAGCCCCACGCCGTTGCCGTAGAATTTTCGACCCAGGATAAAGACCATGGCAACTGACCCAACATCCGCCAGCGCTGCCAGTGGCCGTCCCACATAGCGCATATCCAGCGAGTTCATATCGGTGAACAGTTCCACAATGGAACGGAAAAAAACCAACACATAGATCAGGATGCTACCCAGCGGGAACCAGTGGGGGTTCAACGGGCTACGGTCTTTGTCCAGTAGGGTGCCGATACCGGGTATTCCTGGCTCTGCGTCCGGTTCGGCCAAGACATAGCCGCATTGTGAAGCGTTTGGTGCATCTGTCAGCAAGTCATACATGCATCCGGAGCGCATGTAAATGTCACGCTCGTCTGGGTGAAACGCAAATCCCTGGTCCCAGTTGATGCCGTTCAGCCGCAGCCCAAGCGCCACCACCAAAATCAGCAGCAACACATAGAAAGTCCAGGAGACTCTTCCGCTCAAGCTGAGTAAATGTTGAGACCTAAACGCCAATGACAATCCTTAAAATTGGCGTTTAGCCAAATTATTCCAAAATTAGATTATGATGAACAATGTTAAACATTATATTTCGATTGCGGTCCGATTTGGGTATAAAAAAGCCCCCGTCCCCAAGTAAATTGAGAGCGAGGGCTTTTCTAAAATCTGTTAGAGCTTCTAGAAGCCACGTTTGAGTTTACGGACGCGCTGTGAACTTAGATGCCTTTTTCTGCGATCAAAGCAGCTAGGTCGGTGGTGCGGCAGGAGTAACCCCACTCATTGTCGTACCAGCCCATGACCTTGACCATTCTGTCGGCCATGACCATTGTGGACAACCCGTCGATGATGCAGCTGTGGGAGTTGCCCTTGTAGTCGGAGCTGACTAGGGGCTCGTCGTTGTACTCCAAGATACCCTTCATGGAGCCTTCAGAAGCCTTTTTATATGCCTCGTTGATTCCCTCAGCGGTCACGTCTCTGGAGACCTGGGCAGTGAAGTCGGTAATCGAGCCGGTGGAAGTTGGCACCCGGAAGGCCACACCGTTCAGTTTGCCATTCAGTTCGGGCAGAACCAGACCCACGGCACGGGCAGCGCCGGTGCTGGTGGGGATGATATTCTCTGCTGCGGCCCTGGCCCGGCGCAGGTCACCGTGGCGTTGGTCCAAAATCGCCTGGTCGTTGGTGTAGGAGTGAATGGTCGACATCAGACCGTGCTCAACACTGAATGCATCGTGCAACACTTTGACCATGGTGGCAAAGCAGTTGGTGGTGCAGGATGCGTTGGAGATGATGTGATGCTTGTCAGCGTCGTAGAGTTCGTTATTCACGCCGAGGACTATCGTCAGGTCCTCGCCACTGGCTGGGGCGGAAATGATAACTTTTTTAGCACCGCCCTTAAGGTGACCAGAGGCTTGGTCTGCGTTGGTGAAGATGCCGGTGGACTCGATGACCAAGTCAACGCCCATCTCACCCCAGGGTATCTGCGCCGGGTCTCTTTCGGAGAAGACTTTGATGCTGCGACCGTTTACTACCAGGTCGTTATCTTTGGCTTCAACTGTTCCGGGAAACCGGCCATAGTTGGTGTCATACTTCAAAAGGTGGGCATTGGTTTTAGCGTCAGTCAGATCATTGACCGCCGCCACCTCAACCTTGCCAGCGTTGCGGTCTTCATTGGCCCGCAGCACCAATCTGCCAATCCTACCAAACCCATTGATCCCAATCCGTGTGACCATTTTCTACCTCCGGAGATTTCCCTGATTTTTGGTTCGACGCAAAACGTCAATTATCTGTATGTTATGTCCATTAGCTACAAAATGCCGGGTTCATGATAACTGCTGGAGAGTGGGTTGGAAAGAGATTTTAGACCCCTTTCGCGCACATACTCCAGAAGACCAACTCAGCCTTTGTACAAGTCTACTTTCGCAGTTCCAAATCTTTAGGAAGCACCCAGATAATCGAAAGCTGTTTGCCCGGCGTATACTGCCTTGTCGCCAAGCTCCGATTCGATGCGTAGTAGCCGGTTGTACTTGGCCACCCGCTCCGAGCGGGCCGGAGCGCCGGTCTTGATCTGGCGTACATCCCAGGCCACTGCCAGGTCGGCAATGGTGGTGTCTTCTGTCTCGCCAGACCGGTGACTCATCACTGCGCCCCATCCAGCGCCACGGGCCATCTTCAACGCCGAAAGAGTCTCAGACAACGACCCTATTTGGTTGGGTTTAAGCAAGATGGCATTGCTGGATTTCTGAGCGATGCTTTTCTCGATACGCTTGATGTTGGTAACCAGCAGGTCGTCGCCCAATATCTGAACATTGCTGCCGATCAAGGCATACAGGCCGGTCCAGCCAGCCCAGTCGTCTTCTGAAAGACCGTCTTCAATGGATATGATGGGGTATTCGCTGGCCCACTCTTGGTACAGCTGCACCATCTCATCAGCCGTCAGGCTCCTGCCTTCCCGTTCCAACTCGTACAGACTGCTACTCTCCTGATACAGCTCAGATGCAGCAACGTCCAAAGCAATGTGAATCTCTTTGCCCGGGGTGTAGCCAGCCTTCTCAACAGCTTTTAAGACCATCTCCAAAGCATCGCGGTTGGAAGGCAGACTGGGGGCGAAACCGCCCTCGTCGCCAACGTTGGTGTTGTGTCCGGCGCTGCTTAATAATGTCTTGAGGGCCTGGTAAATCTCTGCGCCGGCTCGCAGGCCGTCAGAGAAGCTATTCACTCCCACCGGCATGACCATGAATTCTTGGATGTCTGCAGAGTTTGAGGCGTGCTTGCCGCCGTTCAGTATGTTGAACATGGGCACAGGCAAGCTCACCGGCCCACCAGCGGACAGGTACTGCCACAACGACCCGGTGGGGTTGGCAACGGCCGCGCCAGCCTTGGCCACTGCCAGAGAAACTGCCAGCACAGCGTTGGCACCGAGTTTGCTTTTGTCATCGGTGCCATCTAGTTCATTCATTCCAGCGTCGATGGCTTCTTGGTTCATCGGAGAACGGCCAATCAACCAGGGGCCAATCACGTTATCCACGTTGGCCACGGCTTTCAGAACACCCTTGCCGTCAAAGCGGTTGGGGTCTTGGTCCCGCAACTCCAACGCCTCGTAACTGCCGGTGCTGGCACCGGACGGGACGATTGCGTGGACAGCAAGACCGGTTGAAAGGATGATCTCGGCTTCTACTGTGGGATTGCCTCGTGAGTCTAGGGCCTCACGGCCACAAACAGAAGTGATGGTCACGCCGTTGCTAGCGCTGCTCATAAATACCTTTTTAGAGAGATTTGCCCAAAAGTTTATCGGTGTTTTGCGGGTGATTTAATGGTGGTGTCCTGTTGCCACGGCGGCCAGGGCCTTGTCAACCGCGTCTGAAGGAGACTCTGCCTGGATGATAGAGCCGGTGATGTCTACGCCATCACCGTTGGCGGTCAGAGGCCAGGTTTTAAGACCGATGACAGGGATGCCGTCGCTGAGGGCGTGGGCTATTTCAGAAAGGGTACCAAACGCCCCGCCAACGGCAATGACCGCCTGGCCGGTGTGCACCACAATCACGTTCCGAGAGTAACCCATGCTGGTCACGATGGGAATGTCCACATAGCTGTTGGCTTCGGCGGCCGCTCGACCGGGCAAGATGCCAATGGTCGTGCCGCCCTCGGACTTGGCGCCGCGGCAGACAGCTTCCATGATTCCGCTGAGGCCACCGCAGACGACCATGATGTCTCGTCTGGCCAGTTCGCGTCCAACTTCTTCCGCCAATTCTACGTGCTCTCGGGTCGCGGGATTACTACTGCCTATCACTGAAATTATCATCGTTAATCAGCCTTAAATAAGGAAAAATATGCTGGGAGAGTGGTCGGTTTTAAGGGCGCCAATTATATCAGAACACTCGTTTCGCCAGTCGTTGCCAGAATCTAAGATTGGCAACGATTAAGGCATCAACGCGCGGCTAGCTGCTTCGATGGCGTCAATCAGCGGCTTGGGGTAGACACCCAGCCAGATCATGGCGGCTGCGCCGGACGCCAACACTGTTATCAGCGACCAGGACGGTCGCTCGGCGAGCATCGGGTTTTCTTCCAGCCAATCGCCGCCGTTATCACCGGTCGGTGTGGGTTCGATATAGATCTGTCGTAGCACGTTTAGGTAGTAGTAGAGTCCAATCAAGCTGCTGAATATTGCTACGCCCGCCAGCCAAAGGAATCCCTCATTAGCAACAGCGGTGAAGAGATAGAACTTCATGGTAAACCCGGCGAATATGGGTAGTCCCGCCAGGGAAAATAGACCCATGCCCAAGCAAGCAGCCAAGAACGGTTGATGGTCGGCTAACCCGCCAAGGTCGGTGATCTCTTCTTTGCCGGTCATGTTGAAGAACGAGATCAATGCGGCGAAGACCACCAGGTTGGTGATGGAATAACCCACCAGATAGAACATGACTCCATTGGAGGGCAGGTCAGAAGTTGCCGAAAGCACTGTTATCCCAGCCAAGAGGAACCCGGCATGGCCGATGCTGGAATACGCCAAAAGACGTTTCAAATTCTTTTGTGCCAATGCCACCAGGTTACCCACCAGCATTGTAACCGTGGCCAGAACCGCAAAAACCAACTGCCATTGTTCCCAACGTTCTGCTGCTGGGACAAATCCTTCCAAGACAAACCGCAGTATCAACGCAAAAGCTGCCGCTTTGGACCCAATGGCCAAATAGGCAGTAACCGGGTAGGGTGCACCTTCATAAACGTCTGGGGCCCACATGTGGAAAGGCACGGCAGATATCTTGAACATCAGGCCGACCAATATCAGGCCAACCCCGACCCATAGCGCCGGACTAACGTTGGTAGCTTGAGCTAAACCGATGGCAATATCGTCGAACTTGGTCACGCCCAACGTGCTGTAGACCATGCTCACTCCGTAGAGGAGGATGGCCGACGACACTGCGCCGACGATGATGTATTTCAGCGCGCTTTCGTTAGACTTATCACTGTCCTTGGCGTAGGCCGCTAGGACGTAGAGGCTGAAGGTCAACAACTCTAATGCGATGTAGGCCGTCAGAAGTTCCCTGGATTGGGCCATCACGTTCATGCCCAAAATCGAGAACAGCAGCAGCCCATAGAACTCGCCTTGATGCTTGAGTCGGGTTTCCACAAAGTCCATAGACATTAGAATGATGGCGATTCCCATTCCTAGGAAGAAGACCTTAAAGAATAGGGCGAACGCGTCAACAGCAAGCAGGCCGTTATAAAGGGACTCTTCTTCGTCCCAGAGCATAACCAGCGATACTACGACCAATGCAATTAGACCGAATATGGAGACAAACGCCAATAGTCGCTTCTTGCCTTCGGGCAGGAAAAGATCCAAGGCAAAGACCAAGAACGCCAAGCCCGTCAGAGCGAACTCAGGTGTAAGTAGTTCTAGGTTGTCGGAAAGAGGACTCACTACAGCCTAAACTCCCGGAATCGTCTGGACACCAACGTTGATGACTCGCAACAATGGGTCTGGCCAGACTCCGACAAAGATAATTATTGCAACAAAGGCCGCGCCCACGGACAATTCAACCGGACTGGAGTCAGTTAGGTCTGCCCAACGCTCGTCCGCCTCGCCCATAAACGTCCTCGCCAACAGGCGCAGGATATAGATTGCCGTCAAAGCCGCGCCAATAATCGCCAAGATACCCAATGGCATATAAGTACGGAACGTGCCTGTAAATACCATGAATTCGGCTATGAACCCACTGAGGCCTGGCAAACCTAATGATGCCAGACCCGCGATTGCGAAGAAGAACGTGTTCACCGGCATACGGCTGGCCAACCCGTTGAGGACGTTGATGTCGCGAGTGTGGGTCTTCTGATAAATCGAGCCGACCAGAAGGAACATTAGGGCGGTCATCAGACCATGAGCAAACATCTGGAGGATTGCGCCGGCCACACCAATATTATCGAGCGTAGCAATACCCATCAGCACGTAGCCCATATGGCTAACACTGGAATAACCAATGATGTACTTCAAGTCGTTCTGGGACATGGCCGACATTGCGCCGTAGATCACGTTTACGGAGCCCAGAGTGATTAAAACGAACATCCACGCATCTCCGCCCTCAGGAAGCAGAAACATGCCGACGCGAATGATGCCGTAAGCGCCCAATTTCATCAGGACGCCGGCGTGGAGCATGCTCACCGCAGTTGGCGCGGCCACGTGGCCGTCTGGCGACCAGGTATGGAATGGCCACAGTCCGGCCAATGCGCCAAAACCCACCATGAACAGGGGGAACACCCATTTCTGGAAATCGGCATCAATCTGACCTGATTCAGCCAGTTGACCTAGACCTTCCAGCGAGAATGTAGCGACTCCCAGGTCTGCCGATTCGGCGTACAGCGCCAGGATTCCAATCCAGACCAAAATGCTACCGGCCACCAAGAAGATCAGCAGCTTCATTGCCCCGTATTCTTTGGTGCGCAGGAAAGTGCCGAAGTCGGTGCTGCTGCCCCATACACCAATGAGTAGGTACATGGGTAGAACCGCCAGCTCGTAAAAGAAGAACAGGAAGAACAGGTCACGGGCGACGAACACGCCGTAAACGCCGGCCGCCAATGCGAATAGCAGAACAAAGAATTCTCGGGGGCGATAGTTAATCGTCTGCGAGACCAGAACCCCGCCTAACAGCACTATGCCATTCAGCAGAATCATGGGGGCGGAGATACCGTCCAGTCCCAGTGACAGATTGATATCTAACGGTCCAGGCAACCATTCGTAGCTGACGGTGTACTGGAACCCACCTTGGTTGTAGTCATAGTTGATAAAAATGACCAACGACAAAGCCAGGGAGACCGCCGCGATAAAGATGGCAAAGTACCAGGTCTCTTTGGTCTGACCGCCGGGCATGAACATCATTGATAGCGATCCGGCCAGGGGCACCACTATCAATAACAACATTGCTATATCATCGAAATCGTTCATGAACCACCGCCTTTAACCACAAAGGCGGTTTGGTATCCAAATGCCGTGTTGCGGACAACCATTGTTGGGAAAAAGAGAGTCATCTAGGCAACCCTCAGCCAAACAAAGATTGCCATTCCAATCGAGCCAATGGCCATGGCCAAGGTGTAGGTATAGACGTGACCGGTCACGTGGACGCGAATCGCGATGCCTAACTTTCTTGTTACATCGGCAGGACCGTTCACGATGATGTCGTTGACGATTGCGCGATCAAAGAAGGCGATGGATCTGGAGAACACCAACACCACCCGGTCGATGGTCCACTGATAGACCTCGTCGAAGTAGTATTTATTCTCAATGACCTTCAATATCCCAAAGAAGTTTGAGCGTGTATTTTCCAGTGAGACACTTCGTTTTACATAAATCAGGTAGGCAGCGATAAAAGCTCCCACCGCCAAGACAATGGAAACAGCACCCAGCCAAATTTCAAAATGAAAGTCATGGGCGTGCTTGAAGTAAACAAATGTCCCGATTCCGCCGTAGCTGCCGGGCCAGTTGAAACTTATCAGTCCAAAACCAAGGGCCAAGACTCCCAGCAGAATCATTGGAACCACCATGGCGCCGGGTGATTCGTGGGCGTGTTCGTTCTGTGATTTGAGCGGCCCAAAGAAGACCAAGAACATTGCCCGGGCCATATAGAGGGCGCTCAGCATTGCCGTGAACAGGGTCAAAACGATGAACGTTACATTTCGGTTATCGCTCACCGCCACCAGTATCTCGTCCTTGCTCCAGAATCCGGCCAAAATCGGGATACCGCCCAAAGACAAAGCTCCAATCGAGAACACGATAGCCGTTATGGGCATCACTTTCCTGAGTCCGCCCATCTCACCAGTCTCTTGAAACTCTGTACTGTGCAGGACGCTGCCGGCCCCCAAGAACAAGAGGGCTTTGGAGAAGCCGTGGGCCATCATATGGAAGATGGCAGCCGTATAGCCAAACGCGCCAAGGGATAACATCATCAAGCCCAGATGGCTGATGGTGGAGTAAGCCAAAATCCGCTTCAGGTCGGTGGCCACCAAGGCAATGGTCGCGGCTACCAGCGCCGTGACCAACCCAACTATGGAAACGATAAGAAGCGGGTCGGCGTCATATGCTTCAAAGATGGGGAACGTCCGGGCCACCAAGAACACACCGGCAATAACCATGGTTGCAGCGTGAATTAGTGCGCTGACCGGTGTCGGACCTTCCATAGCGTCGGGGAGCCACACGTGGAAGGGTATCTGGGCAGACTTACCCATAGCGCCCAAGAACAGCAGAATCGCGGCAGCGGTAGTAACACCTTCGCTCATGGCTCCGGTGCGAACCGCCTCAAAGGCGTCCAGCATGCTGAAGGTTCCGACTTCACGGTAAATGAGCAAAATACCAATCAGCAGTCCAACGTCGCCGATTCTGGTGACAATGAACGCCTTCTTGGCTGCTTCTCTTGCGGCTGCTCGTTCGTGCCAGAATCCAATCAACAGGTAGGAGCAGATTCCTACCAATTCCCAGGCCACGTACAACAGCAGGAAGTTATCGGCCAACACCAGGGTGAGCATGGCAGCGGCGAACATGGAATGAATGGCAAAGTACCAGCCAAACCGAGGGTCGCCCTTCATGTAAGCCAGGGAGTAAATCTGGACCATCATCGCGACAAAGGTAACTAGACCCAGCACGGCGATGGTCAGCGGGTCAATCAGTATGCCCCAGTTAAGGGTCACACTGCCAACGTCGCCAATCCTTCCGGCGTTGAACCAACTCCGTTCGTAATCGCAGGTGAGCAAATGGGTGTTTTCGCTGGTAAAGCAGCCGCTAGTAGAGGGGTCGGCGCCCATCCAAGAGATGAGCACCACCCAGAAGCCACCGAACCCGGCGACAATTGCCAATATGGACAAGAACGCACCCTTGGAAGGCAGGTACTTGCCAAATAGCACGATTAGCGGCGCCGCGGCGAAGCTAAAGATCGGTATGAGCCAGGCCCACTCCATTAGACAAACACCTGGCAATCAGCAACTTGGGATAGCGCCATGTATTGGTTGGTTTCTACCATTTCATCAAGTTGATTTCATCGACGTTGACCGTCGATTTATTACGGTACATTCTAAGAATCACCGCCAGCGCCAAGCCGACTTCGGCCGCAGCCACGGTGATGATAAAGATGGCGATCAATTGGCCATCGAAGTTCGAGAATTTGCCCGTGCCTTCCATGTGGGAGGCCGCGGCAATCAGGTTGATATTCACTGCATTCAGCATCAGTTCTATGGACATCACGATCAGGACCGCAGAGCGGCGAGACATAACCCCGTAGAGGCCGATGACAAATAGAACTGCGCTGAGTAGTTGGAACCAGACTAAATCAACCATGGTTTAGCCCTCTTCCTCGTCGGAGCGAGCAATAATGATTGCTCCAATAAGGGCTACTAAGAGCACCAGAGACGCAATTTCGAAGGGGACTGCCCAGGTCGTGAACAGGGATTCACCGATACCTTCGAATGAGGCGTTTTGTGATTGGGTGTTCTCTACCCGGTCAATGACGAACGACGGCGCCAGCACTCCCAAGAATGCCAGCGAAGCCAGAGCAGCCAGCGGCCACTGTTTGTTATCGGTGATTCGTGGGTAGTCCGCGCTTCTGGTCAGCATGATGGCAAACATCAGAACAATGATGATTGCCCCGCCATAGATCAGCACCTGCACCAAGGCCAAAAATTCGGCGAATAGGACCAAATAGACACCAGCCACGGCAATTAATGAGACCAACAGCGCTAACGCGGCATGCACCACGTTACGAGTGACCACCACCCCCAACGCGCCACCAATGGTCAGTACGGCCAGTGCTATGAAAACAATCCAGGCCATCTAGGAGATTAAACCCTGCCTTTCAATTGTATTTCCGGTCATTATAATTGCCACTATTCCGGTCCTTCCCAATATTGAGCCACCAGATTGGCGGCTCCTCAATTTTTATCGATGCGAAGGTTTGGCTGATACTGGGACGCGCCAAACCGCTTTTACGTTCAGTGTGTGATTCTGCCAGTTCGTTGCAAGTTCACCAGGGCCCACTAAGGGGATTCAGCCTCCGCGGGGGTTTTTGACTCTTCCGCAGCGCCGCCCTTGGGAACCTTGACCCGTTTGGTCGGCGGTATCCAATCCGTGTCTTTTTGGAACTTAAACCCAATCTCCAACAGCGCCGGCAAATCCAAGCGATCTCCGTTGCGGTTGGAGGTACTCATTTCATGTTCGTGGCTCATGACTATCGCGTCGAAATTACACACCTCGACGCAAATCCCACAAAGTATACAACGGTTGAGATTGATCTCGAAGCTATCTACAATTTTTCTACGGGAGCTTTTTTCCTGTTCATGGAGGGGGTTATCCTTCATAACCGACGTCATACATTGTGTTGGGCAACCACGGATGCAGACCATACAACTGGTGCAAAACGGCTCGCCAACCTCATCGTCCCATGTCAGCGCCGGGAACCCCATGAAGCGGTCTTTGACTGGTGTGGGTTCGTCGCGCTTGCCCAGCAGATTTCCAGAGTCGGGATACTGGCGAGTTACCGGAGCACGTAGCCCGTTCATGGTGGAAACGAGTGTCACTACCAAACCTTTGAGGCTGTTGAACATCTAGTCTCCTCCGCCTGTAGCTGGCAGACGGCGTTGGGCTTCCAATGCCGCGCGCCTGGACCGAGTTTCTGCCACCAATTTTGATGGCGCGGTCATTTTCTTGTAGATGACGATTCCGACCACTACCAGCCCAGTGGTCGACATAGCCGTCAAAGACCATGCCGGCCATCCGTAGAACTGGTATACGGCAGTCATTACAATCGTCAGGAACGACATGGGTACCATGACCTTCCAGGCGAAGGCCATCAACTGGTCGATACGCAATCTCGGGAAGGTGCCACGTATCCAGAAGATAACCATGATTACGAGATAGACCTTTAACAAGAAATAGATGATTCCCCAGTCTCCGGTGAGTCCCGGTCCGGACCAACCACCAAAGAACAGAATCACTGTTAGTGCGGCAATGGCAAAGGTGTTGATATATTCAGCCAGGAAGAACACCGACCAGTGAGCGCCGCTGTACTCCACAAAAGGCCCGCCGACGATCTCAGACTCGGCAAAGTAGATGTCAAAGGGTGTGCGGCCAACTTCAGCTAGGCCAGCGATGAAGAACAGCGCCAGTCCAAGGGGCTGGATCAAGAAGTAGATG
Source organism: Dehalococcoidia bacterium (assembly GCA_012959605.1). Lineage (GTDB taxonomy): Bacteria > Chloroflexota > Dehalococcoidia > Lucifugimonadales > UBA3495 > UBA9611. The sequence continues at coordinate 15,488 of DUCU01000020.1, forward strand.
TAGTCGTCCTGCCCGTTTACTATCTCACGTAGGTCTAGAGATTGAGCCAGCATCGCCATTGATATGGCCACCATGATGATGGGAATCTCATAGCTGATGAGCTGGGCTGCGGCTCTGAGACCACCCAGGGTGCCATACTTATTGGCCGAACCCCAACCAGCCAAGACCAGCCCAAGTATCCCCACCACAGAGAAGGCGATGATATAGAACAGACCTAGATCCAGGTTCTGTATCACAGCATTTTGAGTGCCTGGTATGGTCACCCAAATCATGAAAGCGGAGATGACCACAATGATGGGCGCGACCCAGAAGAGGGCCTTCTCCGAGGACGCCGGGATGATGTCCTCTTTGAGAATCAGCTTCAAGGCGTCGGCGACCGGCTGCATCAGGCCCATTGGCCCGGTACGAGTCGGTCCTAATCGCAGTTGGAGTCTCCCAAGCACCTTTCGCTCCAGCCAGGTCAATGACAGCACCACGCCAGAGAGGGCGCTGAACATGATGAAAAGGGCGATTACCAGCCAAATAAAATCACCGAGGCTGATGGCCAGGAGAATCGTAGCTGGCATTAGCGGTCCACCTCGCCCAGCACGATGTCCAGCGCGCCCAGAATTACCACCGAGTCGGCAATCCAGGAGTCTTTCAGCATCTGTCGCAATGCCGACAGGTTGCAGAAAGATGGTGGTCGTACTTTGATGCGATAGGGTTTGTCCGACCCGTCACTGTTCAGGTAGACACCAATCTCGCCCCTGGGGTTTTCGCCACGGACGTAGACCTCACCGGCAGGCGGACGCAGCAGACGTCTTCCAAGAGAGGAAGTCACTTCTCCGTCAGGCAGTTGGTCCAGCGCCTGTTCGACGATTCGTATCGACTGGTAAACCTCTTGGACTCGTAGGTAATAGCGATCCCAACAGTCTCCATCCAAGCCGATTGGCACGTCGAAATCGAACCGGTCATAGACCGAGTATGGTGCTGCCTTTCTGACGTCGTAATCTACTCCGGAAGCTCGCAAACACGGCCCGGTCAGACCATAATCAATGGCGTCTTCAGCAGACATCACGGCTATGTTTTTCAGGCGGGCCAGGAAAATTTCATTGAAGCTGAGAAGTTTGTCCGACTCCTCAGTGTCTTTCTTAACCAGTTCAAGAACTTCCCGAACCTGCGCCACAAAGTCGTCAGGAACGTCTTCTTTCAATCCGCCAATCCGGAAATAGTTGTGCATCATCCGTGCGCCAGAGACCGATTCAAACAATCCTTGAATCCGTTCACGGCCTCGGAAGCAGAACATGGACGGTGTCATGGCGCCAGCGTCCAAGCCCATGGTCGCGATGAAAAGCATGTGGCTGGCGATTCGGTTTAGTTCGCACAGAATCACACGAATGTATTCGCTGCGTTCTGAAACTTCCATGCCCATCAACTTCTCAACGGCCCTTACGTAGACATGCTCGTTGTTGAAGTTAGCGATGTAATCCATACGGTCAAACAGAGTGATGACCTGGTTGTACTGCTCGCCTTCACACAATTTTTCCGAGCCACGGTGCAGGTAGCCAATGTGGGGCACAACGTCGACTATCTTTTCGCCGTCCACCCACAGAACCATGCGAAAGACACCATGGGTTGAGGGGTGCTGCGGTCCCATGTTCAGCAGCATCTCTACCGGTTCAGCGTTGGGCACTATATTTTCAGAAGTTTGAGTCATAATTTGACTATTCTATTAAATCTGTTAGACCGGTCTATTAAATCGATTCCAGGTCTTGTTCCGACGGAGTTCCAATAAAGCGTATCTTGGGCTCGCCCGGCGGTTCTACTGCCGCGCTCATCCAGACATCTCCATTGAAGTAAAACCCTGCATCAATCAGAGTCGCGTCCAGAACCTTTAACTTTTCGCAGTCCTCCAGGTATTCCACCACTTGGCGTCTCAGCGTGTTTTTTGCTTCTTCTGCCGTGTCACCAAACCCGCTGATTATCAGTTCAGGGCAGACCGCTTCGTGTCCTTCGCCAGCTCTGGATTCCTCAATCTGATACACGATCCGATCAAATGGCGGATATTCAGCAGTCTTTGGTTTTTTATCTTTAGATTTCTTTGGCACAGTTAATTACCGATTTAAAACAACGCGGGTTTAAGACAATGCGGCCTCGCCGAATTCAAGTTGTACTTCCGTTTCTTCATCCACATCCGGATAACCAGCGTCGGCTAGGGCGTCGCTCAGCGTGTCGGTACCGTCGTGAGATTCTATCCAGGCTCTCATAACCTGAATCAACTCGTCTTGGGCGGCTTCCAAAGTCGCGCCCTCGCCTTCCAACTCAAGTTCGTCAATTTTGGCGACGTACTTGTCTTCAATCATTTCAATTTTGGCCGAAATGACCACCGTTCCCATAATGCTCTAAAACTCCTGATATTCGTTAAATGGAAATTCTTTACGGCCCGGGAACCCTTCAAATTCGTCGTACAAGAGTAGTGGCGAGGGGTCCGGGTGGCCGTCAAAATCTACGCCAAAAAGGTCGTGGGCTTCTCGTTCGTACCAATCAGCCGCCTTCCAAACCGACGATACCGATGGAATCGTTGCATCGGAGTAGGGGATATTGGTGCGTAGGACTATGGTACGTTCCGGTTCCAAAGACTGCAGTACGTAGATGAGTTGGAAATATTCTGAGAAATCCACGCATGCTAGGCAAAGCAGCATCTGACCATTGATACGTGGATCGTCTTTCATCAACTGACACGCAGCCAAGGCGTGCTGTTTCTCGATAATTACCTGGGGAATGTCGTCCAGTGCGCTGGCCTCAGGAGAGAATTCCTTGAGCACATCCAGCGATGCGTCCAATAATTCTTTTCCAGAAGCCGATAGTTTTTCTAATGGGTCTGCCGGAGGTTCTTCTGCGCCGTGCGCCGCTGCCGGAGCGAGTTTCGGGGCCGGGGTAGAAGTCTCTGCAGCCTCCGCCGGAGCGGGTGTCTCGGCTGGTTGTTCCGCAGATTCCTGGTTCTCTCCTTCCTGAACCACTACTTTTTCGCGTCCCGCATAATCTTTTCTTGGAGCTTGATAATGCCGTACAGCAGGGCTTCAGGGCGGGGCGGACACCCAGGGACATAAACATCAACGGGGACGATATGGTCTACACCCATTACCACCGAATAAGAGCGGTAATAGGGACCGCCGTTGGTGGCGCAACTGCCCATAGCAATCACCCATTTGGGCTCAGGCATCTGTTCGTAGAGCAGCCGAATGGGTTCTGCCATTTTCTTGACCACGGTGCCAGACACGATCATGACGTCTGCCTGCCTAGGCGATGGCCAAGTAACCACGCCAAAGCGGTCAAAGTCGTAATGGGCCATGTAGGTGGACATCATTTCGATGGCGCAGCAGGCCAGTCCAAAGGACAGAGTCCATAGAGACGATTTGCGAGCCATGGCGAAGAGCTGGTCGGTAGAAGCAGTGATGATACCAGGCAGATTGTTCCCAATAGTGTCGTCAAACATGCTTGGGCCCGGCTGGTTACCGGGCCCGACGATTATTTCTGCCATTCAAGCACCCCTTTCTTCCAGGCGTAAATAATGGCGAAGGCGAGCACTCCCAAGAACATCATCATTGCGTAGAAAGGCATTACGTTGGCCTCGTTAATCTTTTCCTGCATGAAAATTACTGCCCAAGGGAAAAGAAAGACCGACTCAACATCGAATATCAAAAAAAGAATGGCAAAGATGTAGAAACGGACATTGATGTTCGACCACGTATACGGGGAGGGTGGAATTCCACACTCGTAAGTAGTGAACTTGGCCTCAGAGTGACGTCGGGCTGACAGCATCCTAGAGGCGCTGAACATGCCGCCAATTGCCATAGCAGCGACAACGGCGGCTAAGGCCACCGCAGTCCAGTTCTGCGTGAACAGTTCGGGGCTAAATGTATCAGGTGTCATCTTGGGGAGAAAAACAACCCACCTCAGAATCAGTAGTGCTGCCGGTGGGATGATTGATATAGACTCGAATTACGCTCGAAATATACCATCGGCCACCAAAGAGTGTCAACGAGATTTGACTCTATCCTAACCAATAATTAACTGCGCAACATAGACGTTGGACTTTTGGTTATACGTTACGCATATGGTTGAAGGTGTCTACTGGCTGGTTCTGAGTTGGGTGGAAGATATGTCTTCCCGAAACTTGTCTTCTGAGATATCTCCGAACAAACCCTGAAATCCTTCGGGCACTGGAACCTCCTTCAGGGTTTTGAAGATGCCCTGATCCTGGCGGCCGGCCACTAAAAACCGAGTGCCAGCAGCCAGCATCTCCGCCAGCGCGATCATCATTTCGCCCGTGTCATCGCCGTAATACCGTGGCGCCACCAGTCGAATCGCAGTGTCCCAACCAACCAGAAACGTTCTACCAGGGAATAACCGCGCCTTTTTAAAAAATGTCTCCGCGCTGGTCAGCACGGCTGTTTCGTCGGCGGTGAACTGAGCCAAACGTTTCAGTATCTCTGCTTCTTCTAATGGAGGTTTGTCGACGTTGGTTACTGATAGCTCGAAACCCACACCAACGCCAAGTTTCGATTGCGCGGCTGCCATCATACCTCGGTGCCCTTGATGCACCGGGCTAAATGAACCTGGCAGGAGTGCGGCAGGGGCCTCACCCTCAACCTCTAACTGACCGCCACGAACGACGACCCAACGAGCCTCTCCCGAAAGAAGTTGGTCCAGGGGTGATGCGTGTTCTGTCCGTTCGATTTCCAGGGTGTCTCCCGGCGTGATACCCAGTTCTACATCTGACTCCAAACAGGAAAGTAACATCAGGGCGTGGACCAACAACCGGCTAACCACCTCTTCCTCCCCAGCCCGGTCACGTAGACCCTTGTGCAAGTTCAATGAATAGAGGGTGTTGCCATGTTGGTCCCAAGCGGAAACATAAGCGCGGTGATCGCCGCGCTTGGGACGGTCGGTGGCGATAGTCGCCGCACAGCTCAGGCCCACAGGCGGAGAGTCATCTTCAAGTTGGGATTTAGCCTTGCGGTAGCCAGCCTTGGCCATGTCTTTGGCTGTCTGGGCTGAGGCTGATTGCTCTGGCTCGAAGCCCAAGAATGAGTTCATTGACTCTCGACCGTAGGGCACCAACGCCTCCAGGATAGTGCGAGATGCACCGGCTACTCCCAGCAGCCAGGCGACTGCTTGTGTACCCGCGCCGGACACTGCCACTACCGATTTATGGGGAGTGTCATGAATTTTTTCAATGTGTGGGCGAATCTCATCCATATTATTAGTCGGCGCAATCAACGCCTACATCCTAACCTTCTTTTTTAAATACTCGGTCGACACTGGCAACGCCTCAATCTCAACCTTCTTTTTATAGCGAAGGGTCTTTCTTATTTGGGTGGTTGCCAGGATGTGTAGCTAATCTGATCCATGTTGGCACGAGAGGTAGCCACTTCAGACGATTGCTTGTTCTCCCAGCGTTCCAGCCATTCCTGAGGGAGTTCGTGACGGGCGTCTCGCCACCAGAGTGGTTCGCCCTCAGCCAGGGTTTTTCCGCCAATCACGTCAGCCAAAAAGCAGGTCATATCTCCACCGTCCATCGCGTTGACCACTAGGCAGTCCAAGTAACCATAGCAGTTTGACAAAATTGGGCTTCCGGATTCGCCGGGCCTGGTATCAAATTCGGCAAGTTTCTCTTGGTCGCGGCCTGATACCAGGCCAAAATCGCCGATGAGGTTGGTTTGGTCTGGTTTGAGAAAGTTTAGAGCAAAAGCCCCGCCGGAGAGGACCATGTTGTGGCTATGGTTGGTTTTGTAGAGTTGGACCACGACCCTGGGTCGGTCAGGAACAATGGATGCAGCGGCGATGGCTACCGCGATCTGAACGTTGTCTTGACCTTGCCAATGGCTGGTGACTGCTGCAAGGGGTGACCAAAGTCGGGCCATAATCGGAGCAATTTCAGTGTAATCCATAGTGCCCTTCCCGTATCTAGCTAAATGGTTGCAGGCACCGCGAGTGTAGCACTTCTGAAAAGAGAGTTCTGGTCCAACTACCTACCAATCAGGGGAATGGTCTTCTGCATCATTGGTGGTCAGCCGACGCTGGTTGCCGCCTTCATTGTCCATGATGAAAATCTCGCCTGGTCCGTAGAGGTGCGAAACAAAAGCTAAATCGTTCCCATCTGGAGACCAGACCGGCTCCAAATCGTCGGCCTCGTTAGTGGTCAAACGAAGCTGTTTGGAACCATCAGCTTCCATTATGTATATCTCAGCGTTGCCATCACGGAACGAAACAAAGGCGATGGTATCGCTGTCTGGAGACCACACAGGGGCTTCGTCGGTACCTTCGTGTTGGGTCAATCTGGTCAGTGCAACGTCGTCCTGCCACGTGCCGTCTTTTAGGCGACTGGCCAGGTATACGTCTTTGTTACCCTCTGTCTCGCGGACGAAAACTATGTGGTCTCCATTGGGGGACCAGTTGGCGTCGAAATCATTCTCGCCAGTGAGGTGAACCAGGTTCACGCCGTCGGGGTTCCGAAGCCACAGACCCTGCTCTTCCGCCGACCCACCACGGGAGAATACCAACCATTCGCTGTCGGGGGACCAATCGCCCATGCTGTCTTCTGGATCTTTAGCGGTGAGGCGGATGGGACGACCGCCCTCCGCCGGCATCAGGTAGACCTCAGCGTTGCCATCCTGATTTGATATGAAAGCCAGATTAGTGCCGTCGGGAGACCAGAGCGGGAATTTATCGTTTCCAGGGATATTGGTCAGACGAGCTATCTTGCCGCCTTTGGAATCAACCAGACTAATTTCCTGGTCGCCAGACCCGTCTGAAACGTACAGAACCTGTTTGCCATCGGGAGACCAGACCGGATTGATGTCTTGGCTACGGTTGTCGGTCAGTGGTTCGGATAGACCAGATTCGGGGTCGATCACATAAATCTCGGCATCGCCGTCAACTTCGGATACAAACACAATCTTGCTTACGCCTGACCCACAGCCGATAACAAGTGCCATCAGAATCAGGGAAGCAAGAGTGAAAATTCTGACCGTTAGCCTATGTCTCATCCGCCCATCCCAAGCAATCGGTATCTTTACGAGACGCATATTCGTCTATCCAGACGCAAGCTACGGCCCGCAACGAGTTGATTATAGCCAACCTCAGATAATCGTTGACTTCAAAAAGGTTGCCAGGTTGAGGGAAAACAAGGACGTCTAAAAACCCTTGACACCAGCCCGCGGCTTGACTAGCATCAGGCCAACCTGGGGTAGTCCGCAGCCACAACTGACACTTAGCGAGGTAGGCCATGAAAGCGTTACTTGGAGCCGATTTAATTGACGGTACCGGCGCTCCGATACTGAAGGACTCGGCCATTTTGATCAACGGCGAGCGTATTACTGAGGTGGGACCAAGGGCGACCGTTACGCTGCCTCCCGGAACGGAAGAGATTGATCTAACCGGCCTAACCTTGCTTCCCGGGTTGATTGACACCCACGACCATCTGGCCAGCAAAAACTACAACCTGATGAGCCGGTGGGAGGTCGAAGAACCCAATTCGTTAAGTACTTTGAAGACAGCCAAGGCCATTGAGGCATCTTTGCTGGCCGGATATACCTGCATCCGTGACGCAGGCGGTCTGGACGCCGGGTTCAAATTCGCCGTGGATGAGGGCCTGCTCATAGGTCCCAGACTGTTGACCTCCGTGGCCATTGTTTCGCCTACCGGTGGAATCGGAGACCGCGTCTCTGCCTCAGGCCACAGGAATGTGTATATTACCGACCCTATGCGCCCGTCCGGTGTGGCCAACGGCCCGAACGATATCAGGGCCCTAGTCCGCGAACTGGTACGGGTTGGTGCCGACGTAATTAAGTTCGCAACCACTGGAGGTGCAAGCTCCCGCTCGGGCCATGGCCCCAAGGACATTGCCTTCGGCCCGGACGAGGTCAAAGCCTTGGTAGCAGAGGCAAAGTCTCAGGAGAAGTACACTATGTGCCACGCCGTAGGCGGCCCTGGCTTGCGTATGTGTATCGAAGCCGGTGTTGGCTCAGTGGAGCACGGCTGCTACATCGCCGATGACCCGGACTTGGTCAAGATGATGGCCGACCACAACACCTTCTTAACCCCGACTTTTGAGGTCTATGAGTTCCACTCTAGCGTGAGCGCACCCCACGTGATCGAACGGACCAAAATTCTGATGCAGGTTCATCAGGAGAGCACTCAGATGGCTCTGGCCGCCGGCGTGAAGATTACCGCGGGAACCGACGCTGGTGGATTCGTCCACGGCGACAATGCCCGGGAGATCGAGATCATGGTCGACCGGGGCCTGACCAACATGCAGGCCATTCAGACCGCCACCGGCTGGGCTGCTGAATGCATCGGTCGCGAGAAAGACTTCGGTACCGTGGCCAAAGGGAAATTCGCCGACTTTTTGGTCGTCGACGGCGACCCCCTGAAGGACATTGGTGTGTTCCGGGCCGAAAACAGCATCAAGATGGTAATGAAGGGTGGAGTTGCCTACGTAGACAACCTACCCGCGAAGAATACTCAAACCGTCTCGGTTTAAACACACACGCAGCTCTAGTTAAATAGACGACTGGGAATAAGCAAAACGCATCGGCCTGAAGTATCATTGACCGATGCGTTTTCACGTCCTGACATTGTTCCCAGCCGCCTTCCACGACCACTTGGAATACAGCATGTTGGCCAAAGCCCTACAGCGTGACTTGGTTTCCATTGAGGTCACCGACATCAGGGACTACACCAACGACCTGCACCACACGGCCGACGACTACCAGTTTGGCGGCGGTCACGGCATGATTATGAAGGCCGACCCCGTCTTTGAAGCCACCGAGGCGGCGCTATCGGGGTACTCAGAAGATGAACGGGCCAAGATTCCAATTATTTTCTTCACCCCTCAGGGTGAGACGCTGACCCAGAAATTGGTGGAAGAACTATCAGAAGCGCGGGCCTTGGCCATGATATGCGCCCATTACGCTGGAATTGACAACCGGGTGCCAGACTTCTTGGCCACCCGAGAAATCAGTCTGGGAGATTTTGTTCTCACTGGCGGAGAACTCCCAGCAATGGCCTTGATTGACGCAGTATCCCGACTAGTGTCAGGGGTTATCGGCTCTCCCGAAAACGTTACTGAGGATTCGATTTCTTCAGGGTTACTTCAACACCCGCTATACACTCGACCAGCAGAATTTCGAGACATGGGAGTCCCAGAAATATTGCTCTCTGGCCACCATGCCAACATTGAAAAGTGGCGTCGGGAGCAATCTTTGCAGCGCACACTGGAGCGTCGGCCTGACCTTCTTTTAACCGCCGACCTTAGCCCCGCCGATTTTAAGTACCTCAGAACGCTGGGCTACGAGCCACCCAGCAACACGGAGTAACTTCAAAGCCTATGGCACAGTCAGATTTCAGGTTTAAAACCCCAGTCCGCGTTCGTTGGATGGAGTGCGACGCTCAGGGCATCGTCTACAACGGCGCCTATCTCGGCTATCTCGAAGTTGGTCAAGCTGAGTATTACCGCAACCTAGGTTTTGCCATCTACACCATACCCGAAAGCGGATACATCGACTTTGCCGTGGTCAAAAGTACATTGGAGTTCAAGGCCCCCGCAAAGGTAGACGAAATTATTGACCTGTATGTCCGCGTCTCCAAGATAGGGAACACCAGCCTCACGCTAAACATGGAGATTTACCTTGAAGACAGTGACCGTTTACTGACCGAGATTGAGACAATCTACGTGGGGTACGACGCTACCACCGAGTCCAGCAAATCGGTACCGGACGACATTCGACGATTGATTACCCACTACGAGGACACGGGTGAAATTCTGCCTTTGGACCAGTTTCCCGATTTGTCCAAAGCCATCCGATTTAATCAGAAGTAACCCAGAAATAAGACCAACCAACGTTGACGATATCCGTAACGCTGGCTAGACTAAAACCCGTCCAAGTACCCCAAATCGCGGATGGCTATACGCTAACCGCTGAGAGCTGACCGCAATAAATGGCCCGATTATTTGACCTCCATATCCACACGACCAAAGGCAGCAGCGATAGCAGCCTAACCCCGGAAGATCTCATATTAGAATCAGACCGTCTGGGTCTTCGCGGTCTCTGTCTCACTGAACACTCCGGCCCTTGGGATCGTCATGAGTTCAAGCAGTTTGCCGCACTCCACAACGTGGTGCTGATTCGCGCCATGGAAGTGGAGACTGACTACGGTCATATGCTGGCATTCGGCTTAGATCGTTACCAGGCTGGCTTCAACAAAGCCGCCGAACTACGCAAGGCTGCCACGGCAGCCGGCGGGTTCGTAATTACGGCACACCCCTTTCGCGGCGTATTAAGCGGCGGACACCGCAGCAGGGCGCTGATTTACCAAGCCATTGACGACCCGCTGCCAGAAGAACCCGAAGATGCGCTGGAGCACCCGGTGTTCAAACTGGCCGATGCCATTGAAGTGGCCAACGGAGGAACTGTGGACAAAGAGAACGACTTTGCCTTGGCCGTTGCCAAACTGCTGAAAATGCCAAGCACTGGCGGAAGTGATGCCCACTCAACCCACGGCCTGGGCAAGTTCCTGACCGAGTTCGATGACGAGGTCAACACTGAGGCCGAATTCCTAAAAGCGCTTCATTCGAAGAAATACCACCCGGTAACCGGATTGAGACAGGGCAACCTGAAACCCTACGTTATAAAGTAACTGGATTAACCGCCGGTAAGTGCCTTAGAAATTAAAGACTACTGGGGAAACCCGGCAGTCTTTTTTGCGTCCATCGACGAGTTTAGTTTCGTTGACCGGTTTTTACTTCACCGATTTTAATTTAAGGGAGTCTCGTCTAATTCTGACTCGGGTATTTGCTGATTTCCATAGGATCCATTCTCGGTTTTACATCCCCATCGGTTAATAGAATCAAGGCTATATTTGCCTTTTTCCGACCAGCGAAGCATTTTTAGAATTGCGGCCTACGATTGCAGTCCCGTGGGGCCTCACTATTCGTTCCCAAAGACTGTCGCTTTGGGGTCGAACCCAAGCCGTTACCGTGCTAAACTGCCCCAGTCATGGTTGCGGGTTTACAGGTTATGACAACTTAGGCGTGTGTGAGGTTGTGACGGGAGCTTAATGGTACTTTTTGATACAGACATTTCCCCTTTTGAACAGGTCAACGTAGCGCTAGACCTAGAGACCACTGGCCTTGATTCCAACCGTCACCAGATCCTAGAGATTGGCGCTGTTCGTTTTCGCGGTGACGAGGTCATTGAGACCTACCAGACACTGGTTAACCCCGGTGTCCCTATTCCGGAGTTCATCCAGCGGCTGACTCATATCTCGCCGCAACAAGTGAAACGTGCGCCGTTCTTTTCATCTGTCGCCGCCGAGATTGAAGATTTCCTGGGCGCTGACCCAATCATTGGCCACAATATCCAGTTCGACATCGGGTTCCTAGCCACTAATGGCGTTCCGCTCAGCAACCCCTCCTATGACACCTGGGACCTGGCTTCTGTCTTCCTACCCAGTTCCCGCCAGTATTCTTTGAAATACCTGACCTCTTTCTTTGAGGTTGAACACAACGACGCCCACCGCGCCCTGGCCGACGCCATGGCCACAAAGAACGTGTATATCAAGTTGCTCCGATTGGCCGCTGAACAGGATTCTGGGCTATTGGGCTATCTCTCCAACCTGGCCGCCCGCAGTCGGTGGTCTATCAGCGGACTCCTGGCCGGACTGGAAGGTGAGAGTGAAGCCCGTTCTTCTTCTGTGGGACTAACAGGGCTGGACTTGGAGCAACTATCCATCCGTCTTGGGGCTCCTGAAAAACGCCGGTCAGATCCCTCATTAAGTGACCTGACCGAGGAGACCGTATCAGGACTCCTTTCCGTGAACGGCCCCTTTGCCAAGGCGTTCTCCGGATTTGAACATCGACCGGAACAAGAGCAAATGCTGGCCAGCGTGACCAAGGCCATGTATCACAGCGAGCACTTGGTTGTGGAAGGCGGCACTGGCGTGGGCAAATCCATGTCGTATCTACTGCCTTCCGCGCTCTTTTCCCTGTCCAAGGGCCAACGGGTGGTGATATCAACAAACACCATCAACCTACAAGAACAATTGATGAATAAAGACATCCCTGCTCTAACCCAGGTACTGGAGCAGTCGGGTGTGGTTGAGGAGGGTGTCATCAAGGCAGCGCTCCTCAAGGGACGCGCCAACTACCTGTGCTTGAGACGCTGGAATCACTTGGCCCGTAACGAATCGCCCACAATCGATGACGCCCGCCTTCTGTCTAAGACCTCGGTCTGGATGCAAACTACGGTCAGCGGAGACCGGGCGGAGATTAACCTATCCGGTCGTGATTTTGGGTCTTGGGGACACATATCCGCCGGCGAAAAGGGGTTCTGCCCTGGGTTGCGAGACGGTTCGCCATGTTTCCTGCGTTCTGCCAGGGAGCGGGCGGAACAGGCCCATATAGTAGTCGTGAACCATGCACTGCTGTTGTCTGATTTGGCCCGGGGCGGTGGGTTGATTCCCGATTACCAACACCTGGTAATTGACGAAGCCCACAACCTTGAAGACGAAGCCACCCGACAGCTGGGCTTCAGTGTGTCTCAGGACAAACTGGACGAAATCTGGGAACCACAAATCAGATTGACCACCCAAATCAGGCAGGCCGTCGCCACAGAAGGTCTGGCATCATCGATTAGGGACGGCGCCGAGACAGTAGTGTCTGGCGTGGAAGGTGAGGCAACCAAGATCAAACAGACTTGGGCTCGCCTTTGGACGGAACTAGAGCGTTTCCAAGCCAACCAGCGCGACTCCCAAGACAACGGCTCGCAAATGTTGATCACCCGCCAGATACGGACCAGCCAGAGCTGGGATGAATTGCACCTAGCCTGGGAAAATCTGGACGTTGGGTTACAGCAGACTGCCCAGAGCGTCGGTAAATTGCACCGGTTCTTGGATTCGACCAAACTCCCAGCCGCATCCGACCAGCCGGCTTTGATTATGGAAACATCCAACTTGATGGATGATGTGGAAACCCTGCGGGGCAACTTCAATTCCATCTTGGGCAGCCCAATCGATGAGGACATCCACTGGATCAGCAATGACCAGGTTCGCGGCAAGTCAACGGTCTCTGTGAACTCAGCGCCCCTGGACATCAGCAGCACCTTGGCTGCTGAATTGTTCCAGCACAAAGATAGTGTGGTGCTAACCAGCGCGACTCTCAGTACTGAGGGCAACTTTAAGTATTTCAAAAGCCGGGTAGGCGTGGACTCCGACAGCGAAGAACTACTTGTCGGTTCGCCTTTCGATTACGAGAAAGCGGCGTTGCTGCTGATTCCAGAAGACATGCCAGCCCCCAACTCGGATCGGTACGTGGATGCCATGGTCAAGGTACTGACCGACCTCGGCACCGGAATGAAAGGCCGAACCATGGCCCTCTTCACTTCTTATGCGTCACTTCGGGCCGTCGCCCAACGCCTCCGCGCCCCGCTCATGGGTGAGGAAATCCAGGTGCTGGCCCAAAGCATTGACGGCTCAGCCCAACAGTTGATGACACGATTCGCCGAGGAGCCAAATAGCGTGCTACTCGGTACGTCCAGCTTCTGGGAGGGTGTGGACATGCCTCCCGGCCTCTTAAAGGCGCTGGTGCTCACCCGCCTGCCCTTCCAGGTGCCCACAGACCCCATCGTCAGAGCACGGTCTAACCAGTACGAAGAACCGTTCAGCCAGTTCTCTGTCCCCCAGGCTGTCTTGCGGTTCCGGCAAGGCTTTGGCCGTCTAATACGCAACAAGGAAGACAAAGGTACGATCGTAATCATGGACAATCGGATCACCGCCAAGGGCTACGGCAAGTCATTCTTGCGGTCCATCCCTCCGTGCACAAACTTCCCCAGCAGTCTGGGCACAGTCGGCAAGCTGGCTGCGCAGTGGATTGCCCAGTAGATTTTTGAACATTTACCGCCAACGTCCGGATGAAGGAGTGTAGTGTGGAACTCGTTATAAACCAGCCATTTGACTTGGGGTCCAGCTTGGAAAGCGGCCAGGCCCACCGATGGAAGAAGTCAGACGATTGGTATTCTGGCGTGGTCCGAGGGGAGTTCATCCAGATACGCCAGAAAGGCCAGACGGTTGAATTCATGTCCGGTCCTTCACCTGAGGCGACCGCCGCATCCATGCTGCGGGATTACTTCCGGCTGGACGATGACCTAGACGCCATTTATCTGGACATCAACCGGGATGATCGCGTTGCCGACATGGTCAACAAGTATCCCGGCCTGCGTATCCTCCGCACGGAACCTTGGGAATGTCTGGTGGCCTTCATCTGCTCGGCCAACAACAACATCGCGCGCATCCATCAAATAATGGAGCGGATGTCCGAGGAGTTTGGCAATCCCGTAACGCTGAACGACGAGACCCGCTACACGTTCCCTACCCCAGCCGACTTGGTGGAAGCCGGCGAGATGGAACTGCGACGCCTAGGCCTTGGATTCAGGGCGCCTTACGTGGACCAAGCTGCCAAGGCGGTACTGGAAGGACGACTCGACCTTGCGGATTTAGTGCAGATGCCCTACCCGGAAGCAAAAGAAGCCCTCATGGAGATGAAAGGTATCGGCCCAAAGATAGCCGACTGTATCGCTATATTTTCTTTGGAGAAACTGGAAGCGTTTCCGATTGACGTTTGGATCCGGCGAGCATTGGCAGAATGGTATTTCCCTGACCAGAAAACCCCGCCGGACAAAATATTACTCGAATGGGCTCAAGACCATTTTGGCCGTTACGGTGGCTATGCCCAGCAGTACCTCTTCCACGGCCAGAGGCTGCGCAAGAAAGCTGACTAGCTCGTAACTTCTACTGGGTTAGAATCAGCTTGCCAAAGAAGCTGGTCTCGTCCATGTACTGATGGGCAGCGGCAGCCTCGGCCAACGGGAATGTCCGGTCAACAACCGGCTTAACTACGCCCTTGTTCAGAAGTTCCACGATTTCACGCATATCTTCTTTGTTGCCCATGAACGCACCGTAGATCTCTTTCTGTTGACTGAATAGCAGACCAAGATGCAGTTCCGTGCGCAGACCGGTGGTAGCGCCGCAGATGCCGTAGCGTCCACCGCTACGCAGTGAGGCGAAAGCCGGACCAAAGAAATCCGCACCAACGTGGTCGACTACACAGTCCACGCCCGCGCCGCCGGTAATCTCGCGCACCCGCTCTCTAATGTCTTCATCGGTGTAGTTAATTACCACATCAGCCCCCAAAGCCGTAGCCTTGGCAGCCTTCTCTGCGCTGCTGGTGGTGGCAATAACCTTGGCGCCAATCACATCTTTGGCAACCTGAATCGCAGCAGTGCCCACGCCGGCCGAGGCCGACAGCACCAACACGGTCTGCCAGGATTTAAGCTGCAGGCGGCGCACCAGCATGTTCCAGACCGGAAGATAGGTGGTCGGAGCGGCAGCGGCCTGTTCAAAGGACACGCTGTCGGCCAACTTGTGGGCGTTGGAGGCGGGGATGGAGATGAACTCGGCGTAGCTGCCGTTGATGGCGCTGCCCAAAAAGCGGGAGCGGCGGCAAAGGTCATCCTGTCCGGCCAAGCAGGGGGCGCATTGCATGCAGCTTAGCCGAGGGTTTACCACAACGCGGTCACCCACTTTAAGGGTGGACACCCCTTCGGAACACTCCACAACTTCGCCAGCACAGTCTCCGCCCAGGATTAAAGCCGGCGGAAATTCGCGTTCCAGACCACGCCCGCCGTCCCTCGTATACAGATCCAAACGGTTCAGGGCCGTGGCCTTGACTCTAATCTTGACCTCACCGGCCTGCACCTCGGGATCTGCTTGGTAACCGTAGGTCAGGACTTCAGTTCCGCCGTGGGCTTCGATATAGACCGCTTTCATGGCCGTGTTCTCCTTCGGGTATGAGCTGATATTTTACGCCGCCAGCCTTCGGTTTGTTGGTTTTGGTTTTAAGTCTGAGAAACAGGGCCGTTTAGGGGCGGCGTCCGTAGTAACAATCGTCGCAAAGAAATACGATGGCCAAGGCGTCCTCGTGGCTGCCAATTCGGCCGCACTGGGGCACACTTCCATCCTGACTCCACGGCTGATGGAACTTGCCGCCGCACATCTGGCAAGAAGTTTCTTGTATTCCGTCCAGAGCGTCACCACAGATGACGCAGGACTCCAATTCATTTTCAGGGGTTTCCAGGTTATCGGGTATGCCCGACTGTTCTGCCATCGTTATTCCGCCATTACCAAGGGGTCAACTCCCCCGCGAGATAATCTGATTCACCATGGCCCGTTCTTCCGTCTCACTGCTGATCAGGCCGTCCAGCTTCGCCGAGTGTAATTCCTGCAACACCTCGCCAATCTTGACGCCAGGAGTCAAGCCCATCCCCATCAGGTCATCACCGGTCAGAGCAGTCCTGACTAGTCGCCATTCGTCCAAATACCGGCGTAGTTTGGTTGCCAGTTGGGCATCCTGAGAGAATCGGGCCGACGCCGCAATTGATTCAGGATCCAGTCCGTCCAAGAGTCGGCAAATCGCCGAAATCTTGGACGCCGTTTCAAAAATCGTGGGCGTAATTTCTTTCAAAGCAATAGTATCACGTACCATGCGCGCCCAATCGATTGGCAAGTTTAACCGCTGCGAGACTGCATCCCCGTCATCAGGACTCAAATCACGTACCAATGCGGCCAGGTAATCGCAGGGACTCAGACCGGTCTCACCAATCAACGGAGCTAGACCAGCGTCATTGGAAAGGGCTGGGTGGATCGCCGGCAGAGTACCAATTTCAATGGCCCTGCTGAACATCTCAGACCCTCGGTCTTCGTCAAATATTTTCTGAAACTCCTGTCGCCACCGATCTCCGCTGACCGCCGGCACGCGGCCCTCGTTGATACTTTTTTTTAGCTCGGCCATGGTAGTCTCAAAAATTTGAAAACCCAGCCGCTGTTCATAGCGCACCGCCCGTAACATGCGTGTAGGGTCGTCGGTAAAACTGTCGGAATGCAGAATCGCGATTGAACCATTTGCCAGGTCGTGCAGCCCCCCGTGGGGGTCAATCACATTTGGACTTTCACCGGACAGCGGCAACGCCATCGCATTAATAGAGAAATCGCGCCGGGCCAAATCGTCATTGAGGTCACTGAAGGATACCTTGGGTAAAGAACCAGGAGAGGCGTACGCTTCTTTACGGGCGGTGACGATATCTACTCGGTCGCCATCAATCTCCACCGTCGCCGTGCCAAACCTTTGATGCACGGTGACCGTTCCACTGAGATTGTTGGCCAGTTCGGTCGCCACTATCGTCGCGTTACCCACCACCACAAAATCAAGGTCACGGGTGGGGATACCCAACACGTAGTCACGTACCGCACCGCCCACCAAGTAGACGGGAACTTCCTCCTCAGAGGCAAGCTGGCGCAACGCACTCAAGACGGCTAGTTGCCCACCGCTAACAGCAGCAGCAATCTGGTCCAACGGAATGGAATGAGGTTGCAATTCAGGCGTGGTGAAGCCTCCTATGGCGGTTCTATGGAGCACAAGAATCTGAGCCGAAATTATAGCATGCAGGCACAAATTCCAAATGGCCTAGCAGCATTGTTTATGCGCCGCCAAGTTGTCCAAGAATCAACGAATCAACTGCCGTCTGTGCTTTGACAACCCGTGGGCGTGTGGATACAATCCATTCGTACGCCCAGTTCACGCATATCACAGTCGTGCATTGGGCAATCTATCTTGGCGAAATTTGGGAGGTAGCACTATGGCCGATGCCCAATTCACCACCTTTTACGACTTCCGTTGACCCTTCGTCTATAACGCAGCCGTGTGGCTGTCGAAAGTTGAAGAGTCTACCGGAGAGACGATTAAGGTTGATTGGCAACCCTTCTCTCTAGCCCAGGTCAACAGTGACAAGGAGTCGGACGTTAAGCTCTGGGAACTACCAGAAATGTCCGACGGTTCCGATAAGACATTCTTGGCCCACATGTCCGGTTTGGCCGCCAAGCGTCAGGGAGAAGAGCAATTCAAGTCCTTCTTCATGGCCCTTCTCCGCGCCCGACACGAAGACAAAAAAGACCTGTTGGACCCCGCAGTAATGGAAGAAGCCGCCCAGGCTGCAGGCCTAGACATGGCCCGCTTCCGCGAGGACGCCGCCGACCCCGAACTGCTGAAAGACATCGGAGAGTCTCATACCATCGCAGTGGAAGAGCACGGCGCATTTGGTGTGCCGACCTTCGTCTTTGGCGAGGGCAACGCTGCCTTCCTGAAGATGTTCATTCCTCCTGATGAACAGGCTGCGGAGATCTTCGAGACAATGACCAAAGCCATGAGTGAGTTCATCCACGTTGGTGAATTCAAGCGCCCCCAGCCCCCTTGGCCTCATGGGGTTATCTAGAAACCGCACCGCACCAACCAGGGCTAAAATCAAAGCCCTTGAAGCAACGCTGGGGTTCTCCTTCAAGGACCCCAGCATTTTGCATTTGGCGTTGGTGCATCGTTCCTATTGCAACGAGAACGGCATAGACCCCGCAGAGTGCTACGAACGTCTGGAATTCTTGGGGGACGCCGTCCTGGAATTAGCCGTTTCCACCGAACTCTACACTCGGTTCCCCGACGCTGACGAAGGGGAATTAACCAAGACACGTTCCTCCCTAGTCCGCCGTGAAACTCTGGCGAGCATTGCCCGCCGTATCGATTTGGGTAGTTACTTGTTCGTGGGCAAGGGTGTCGAGATTACCCATGGCCGTGAGCAGGACTCGGTTCTGGCGGCGGCGTTTGAAGCGTTGATCGCAGCCATCTACATCGACCAGGGCAACGAGTTCACTCGGCAGCTCATACTCAAACTAATCAACGTCGAACTTTCCCAAGCCGAAAAGTCCGACGGCCCTCCGGAGAACCCCAAGTCCCAGCTTCAAGAGATGGTCCAAGGCCAAGGCATGGACCCTCCCGTATACCAACTGGCGCGCAGCACCGGACCGGATCATGACCCCGTATTTACGGTGGAGGTGCTGGTAAACGGACAGGTGGTGGGCACTGGCACCGGCGGCAAGAAATCAGATGCCGAAGGCGCTGCCGCCCGGGCCGCCTATGCCGCACTTTCCGGCCAGGTTTAGTTCATAATTAAAAGGCCTGATGGACCTAACACCCTCGGCACGTCCATTTCCAATCAACCACAGGACTTTTAATGCTCAGATTCTTCAAACGGAACAAGAAAGAGAATATCGAACACACGCAGAACGCGGTTAAACCCAGCCGCGACCGGTGGTTTGGGCGCATTCTCAACGTACTCCGTTCATCGAAGCTAGACGATGCCCTTTGGGAAGAATTGGAAGAAATTCTCATTTCATCAGACGTGGGTGTGGAAACATCACTTCGCATCATTGAAGAACTTAAAGCCACTGTCAAAGAGAAGAAACTGGATTCCGGTGATGAGGTCTTTGAGTCGTTGAAAGAGTCTTTGGCAGCTGGGATGGAGCATGAAAACGCCGAATCTCTCTGGTTGGACGATACTGAGGTTAACGGCCCGTATGTGATACTGATGGTGGGCGTCAATGGGGTTGGCAAGACAACCAGTATCGCTAAGTTGGCACATCACTTCACCCAGGAAGGAAAAAGTGTCCTGCTGGGCGCCGGGGACACCTTCCGGGCTGCCGCTGCTGAGCAGTTGGAAATCCTTGGCAAGACGATTGGCGTAGATGTTATTAGGCACGAAGCTGGGGGCGATCCCGGCGCGGTGGCCTTTGACGCCTACCAGGCCGCCAAGGCGCGCGGTATAGACGTGTTAATCATTGACACTGCCGGCCGCTTGCACACCAAGTCTAACCTGATGGAAGAACTGCAGAAGGTTCACCGGGTTCTGACCCGACTGGAGCCCAGCGCACCCCACCAGGTGATCCTGACCATGGACGCCACCACCGGCCACAACGGCCTGGCCCAAGCCAAATCATTCAAGGAAGCAGTGGATTGTACCGGCGTATTCTTGGCCAAACTGGACGGAACCGCCCGGGGCGGCATTGTTCTTGCCATCAAGCAGGAACTCCAAGTGCCGATCCTGTTCATCGGCACGGGGGAAGGCGTCACCGACTTTGCACCATTCGATACGCGAGACTTCGTGGAATCGTTGCTGGCGCCCGTCTAACCGTCACTGCCACAAGCCACCTCTACTCCTCTCACACTTGTGCCCCAACACGATTGCATCCGGCAAATGCTAAGTAAGCCGTGTTAGACGCTCTTAGCTGGTACATAGCCGTCCAATTACTGGGATTCCTAGCATTTCCTGCGGGCTTTTTACTTTTCAAACGCCTGCCAGACCGTGGATTTACGCTAGCCAAACCCGCTGCAATGGTCTTCTTCTCCTACGTCCTCTGGATGCTAGGCCTGTCCCACATTGCGCCCAACACCCAATTCACCATCGTTGCGATTCTAGTCGTTGCCGCGATTCCTTCTGTTTTACTTTTCCGCAAAAACTTAAACGAAATTAAAGAATTTATTCGGCAGAATTGGCCGATGTTGGTGGCAGCGGAGGTCTTGTTCCTGGGGTTCTTCCTCATGTGGCTGGGCATAATCTCCGAAGTACCAGCGATTAACCACACGGAAAAACCAATGGACTTTGGGTTCATGAACGCGGTGCTGCAGAGTCGGTTCTTCCCGCCTGAAGACCCGTGGTTATCTGGCAGTTCCATCAGCTACTACTACTTTGGCCATTTCATGATGGCCTTCCTGACCCAGATGACCGGCGTGGCCTCCAGCGTGGGTTACAACCTTGGCGTAGCTCTGGTGCCCGGTCTGGTGGCTATTGGCGCGTTTGGACTGGTCTATAACCTTGTCCGTCTGTCTGGCGGCAGTCTCAGAGCAGGGATGGTTTTTGGCGCGGTTGGTCCAGTGCTGATTCTGCTGGCTGGAAACCTGGAAGGCGTGGTGGAGTTTGTCCACCTGCAGAGCTGGGGTGGCAGTGGGTTCTGGGAGTGGGTCGGCATCAAGGGACTGGACGGGACGAATACCGGCTCCGGGATGTTCCCGGACAACCAATGGTGGTGGTTCAGGGCCAGCCGGGTGATAGACACTCTTTCCGGCGGTCAGAGCCTGGATTACACCATCACCGAGTTCCCGTTTTTCAGCTTCATTCTAGGCGACTTACATCCTCACGTGATGAGCCTGCCATTCGTCATTTTAGGACTGGGCATTACCCTGAATTTCTTCCGGGCCACAGGCCAATTAGGGCTAGGCTGGTTGCGTGAAAACGCAGTTGAAGCCGCTGCCATTGCCCTCTTCATTGGTGCCTTAGCTTTCATAAACCTCTGGGACATGCCGGTCTTGGCCGCCATGCTGGCTGCCGCAGCGATGGTGAAAGCCTACGGAGATTGCAACGGAAGCCTAACTCGGGCCGCCCTTGGCGCGGTGATTGTGGTATTTCCGATCATCGTTTTAGCAATCGTGTTTTTCCTGCCGTTCTACAGCGATTTCGAAGCCCAGACGTCGGGCATCCTACCGCTACGAGACGTCAACACCCGACCCATCTTGCTGTTCTTAGTCATGGGGCCGCTAATCCTCTTGGCAGTCTCCTTCTTACTGCGCCAACTCCCAGGGTTGGTCCGACCATCTGATAACGACAGTTCAGGCGCGGTCATCGTCTTGGTCGTAGTAGCCACGCCGTTTCTGGTCTGGACTGGCCTGGCTTTCTTTACGACCTGGATCGACGACGGGGTAAGCGCTGCCTTCGGTGAAGTTGGCAGCCGAATGATCTTAGTGATTCCAGGTTTGCTGCTCGTCGGTATAGCTGGGTTCAGCGCCATGCAGCGGAGCAGACTCAAGCTGGAACCAACCACAGCTTTCCCGCTGCTAGTAGCTGGCTTGGCCTTTTACTTGTTGATTGGCGCAGAGATATTCTACGTGGTGGATCAATTTGGCGGCGGGTTCCGACGCATGAACACCGTGTTCAAAATCTACTACCAAGCCTGGTTATTGTTGGGGATCGTCGGATCCTACGGACTTTACTACCTGTGGTCAGCTCGATCATCAGTAAGCTGGCCAATTAATCTGGGTCGAATCCTGCCCGTTGGCCGGTACGTGTGGATCGCCACGGTCTCGGTGCTATTTTTGGCGTCGATGTACTTCCCGCTTGGCGCTGCGCTGGACAGGACCGGCGTGCTCCGTGACGGCCACTCAGTTACCGACAATACCCTGGACGGACTGGCTTTCCTGAAGCGATCGTCCCCTGGCGAATATGCCGCGATCGAGTGGTTGCGCGACGATGCGCCTTGGGGCCGGATGGTGGAAGCGGTGGGCGACGATTACACAGACTTTGCCAGAATTTCGTCCAGCACCGGCCTGCCCACTGTGCTTGGTTGGAAGGGCCATGAACTCCAATGGCGCGGTGCATCATCGTTCACCGGCCGGGAGGAAGACGTTAATTCCATCTACAGTAGCGCCGATTCTGGGCTGGTGCGTTCCTTGCTAGACGCCTACGATGTGCGCTACGTTTATCTAGGCTCAAGGGAGCGGCGCACCTATGGTGGAGATAACCTGGCGGACTTTGAACAATCCTCGGGCGCAATCGGCTCGGCAGGGTTCCTTAAAACCGCCTTTGAACAGGACGGCGTAATAGTCTACGAGATGGTTCAATCAACAGCAGAAAATAAATGAACTGCAACCGGTTTCCAGGCCCGATGAAATCGGCCGTTTCACCGCGGAAACTTGCCCAAAAACTTTGGGGAGGTCGCTCCTTTGGCTGGCTGGAGGCCGGGTTTTTAGTCGTAATCGTCGTTGCGTTGGCGATGCGACTCTGGGAACTGGGCGGCCGTACTGTCCACTACGACGAGGCCATCCATCTGCACTTTTCCTGGCGACTTGCCGAGAGCAGTGGCGCGTTCCTCGGCTGGCCTTGGGTCTTTGGCACCGATTATATCCACTCACCTTGGATGCACGGCCCATTTCAGATAGAACTTGCCGCGCTGATCTTTAAGGTTTTTGGCGACACCGACGTCACTGCCAGAATCGGGTACATCGTCTTTGGCACTGCATTGGTAGCGGTGCCCTACTTCTTCCGCGACTACCTGGGGCGAACCGCCGCGCTGTTAGCCGCTGTCATGTTGACCGTGTCGCCAACCATGCTTTATTTCAGCAGATTTGGGCGCAACGACATCATCATGGCTTTCTTCGCGGCCACTTTGTTGACCCTGATGTGGCGCTATATCCACGAGGGCCATCGACGCTATCTCTATTTATCATCGGCCATCATCGCCCTGATGTTCGCCACCAAAGAAACGGCTTACCTGGTGGTCGCCGTCTTTGGGCTCATCCTTTTCTTGTTCTCAATCGCCGACATCATTCCCTGGGCTTTGGGGCGCACTAAACTCTCCCAGGTGAGCCATTCCGCCGGGTTTTTGTTGCTGCTGATTACCCTCAGCCTGCCCCAGTGGTCGGCAGTATCAGGGTTGTTTCAGGATATCTTTGGGCTAACGCTCACCAACCCGGATCCAGCGACCGGCAGCAACGTAGCCAACGTGGACGGAACGGTGGGCCTGGTTGGAGCGCCGGCTTGGGCTGGCAAAACACTGCTTCTGCCCGTCCAGGATCTGCCCATTGCCGCGCACATCGCGGTGGCTGTTGCGGGATTGGCAT
Source organism: Dehalococcoidia bacterium (assembly GCA_012959605.1). Taxonomy (GTDB): domain Bacteria; phylum Chloroflexota; class Dehalococcoidia; order Lucifugimonadales; family UBA3495; genus UBA9611. The sequence goes on from DUCU01000020.1 coordinate 39,078, forward strand.
TACTGGCTTGGCTGGTCGGCCGTGGGCCTCTGGCAGCGCGACGAGTCGCCTGCCTAGTCGGAGTACCGTCGGCCGTCGCTGCCAGTATCCTCCTGCTGCTGTATCGCCCAATAGGAGAGTTTATAGAAACCGGCGGAGTGCCAGTGATTGACCTGCCGTTGGCTGCATTACTGGGCGTCTGCGCACTATCAAGTTTGGTCTACTATAGATACCCGTTCCAACGAAGCACTTTGTTGTTATTCGTCCCGGCGTTGCTAACTACCCTCTATGCTGTTTTATTCACTCCGGTGGTGGATCTGGACGCAATCGTAAACGGGATTCTGCCCAGCCAGGTGACCATTGGCGCGGCCGCCAGTGGTCTGCCCATGAACTA